>NZ_JAQSEA010000072.1 GCF_029946185.1 Prosthecobacter sp. | reverse complement strand
ATCAGATCCCCCTTCCGTGTATTCTGTGTATTCCGTGGTTCAAATCTCCGGTCTCATCTGCGCTCACTCAGTCCTTTCAGGAAAACCTCTGCGGCGTTCCCATCTCTGCGGTGTAAATCAGTATCTGCCGAACCGAGAAGCGTGGACAGTGGGGAATGGCACTTACCTAACGTGCAGGCTGTCGCCTCAGCAGAAGCAGAGCGCCACCCACCAAAGAAGGCACTTTTTTAACCACAGCTGCGCAGCCGCGAAGCGAACCACGATGAACACAGAGGTTTTTTCCAGACCTGTTTCACAAAGGCGGCAGAGACGACATTCATTCTCTGCCCCCTCTGCCCCCTCTGCCTCACTGCCCCTCTGCGGCAAAATCGCTCGTCCCTTCGCCTCCGAAACGCCCATCTCCCCCCGTTTTTTCAGTGCCTCATCCCCGTTCCGGCATCCGTGTATTCCGTGTAATCCGTGGTTGAATTCCGGTCCCCCTCCATCTTCTCCAATTCATCCCGGCGAAAATCCCGCCGCCGCTAGGGCCGCGCGCAGTTTGGCCTTGCCGTCGAAATCAATGACATCGCCGTGCCCGACGATCACCCGGTCAAAATCCCATCCGAGGATCGTCGCCAGCGAACTCTCGAACGCCGCCTTGTCCTTCACCCCGGCCTTCACGGGCCGCGACATTCCCGGATGATGCTCACCGCCCACGGCGACCCGCAGGAGCAGCTCCGTCCAGAGCGGCTCATCACCGCCAAAGTTGAACACCAGCTCCGTGAGAATAAGCGTCCGCGACGGAACATGCAGCAGTGCGGTATCCCGGGCTTCCGGCGCGCCTTGGATTTCCAGCGCCAGCAGTTCGCCGTCCCACTCGACTGGCGCAGGCACGATCAGCTCGGTCGGAAATCCAACCACTTCGGAAAATCCATCAGGTGCAAGATATGGAATGCCCGGAAACGCCGCGCGTCCTTCCTTGGCAAAAGTGTCATGCCGCAAAATCCCATCCAGCAGCCAGCCGGGTTCGCCGAGCGCACGGATCGCAGCCACGTCCTCCGCTGAAAAAGGAGCCGTGGAGTGAATGACCACTTTCCCCGAGCGCAGGCGGATCAGCGTCACGTTGCGCCGCAAATCCGCACCCAGCATTTTCAGCGGATAGTCGAGCAGCCAGAGATTCTCGGCCAGCGGTAGCGGTGCGGTGAG
Source organism: Prosthecobacter sp. (assembly GCF_029946185.1). Lineage (GTDB taxonomy): Bacteria > Verrucomicrobiota > Verrucomicrobiia > Verrucomicrobiales > Verrucomicrobiaceae > Prosthecobacter. The sequence goes on along the minus strand of NZ_JAQSEA010000072.1, from coordinate 4,485 downwards.
TGTGTCCATATCCTTCCCGCTAAATCGCCCCGCCGCTTGACTCTGCGCGTAAAATAAATTCCCAACCCCGCCGATTTCACTCTCTGACATTAGCGTCCCATCAGCAGTTAAAAATTCAGGCTTCCAGCTCCTCACTTTGGAAGCACCGCTTCCTCACTCCGCCATAAACAGCGCCTGAATATCCGACTGCGTCAGTTGCAGCTTGTCCGCCCTGCCAGACAACAGCCCCTCCACCAGCGCGGCTTTCCTTTGCTGCATCTTGACGATGCGCTCCTCAATGGTGTTCTCACAAATCAGCTTGTGCACAAACACAGGATTCTTCTGCCCAATGCGATGCGCCCGATCACTCGCCTGCATCTCCGCCGCCGGATTCCACCACGGATCATAATGAATCACCGTATCCGCCGTCGTCAGATTGATCCCCGCACCACCCGCCTTCAGGCTGATCAAAAACACCGGCACCTTGCCCGCCTGAAATTCCTGAATCGGCGTCTCCCGATCCTTCGTGCTCCCCGTCAGTTTCACATACCGCGTCCCATCCTTCTTCAAACGCGCCTCTATAATAGCCAGCATTTCCGTGAATTGAGAGAAAATGAGGATTCGACGCCCCTCTTCGATCAATTCGGGCAGCAATTCATCCATCAGAAACGCCGTTTTTGCTGAATCCGACACACCGCGCGCCGTTTCCTGCTTCAACAATTGCGGATGGCAGCACACCTGCCGTAGCTTCAAAAGCGCATCCAAAACCACAATCTGGGAGCGGTCTAACCCATTCACCTCAATCGCCTCCCTCACCCGTTTATCCATCGCCGCACGGATCGTTTCATACAAATCCGTCTGCGCCTGCCCAAGCTCGATGCTGTGCAAAATTTCCGTCTTCGGCGGCAACTCCTTCGCCACCGCATCCTTCGTCCGCCTCAACAGCAGCGGCTGAATCCTCGTACTCAACTGCTTCTGCCTCTCCGCATCCGCATCCCTCTCAATCGGATTCCGATAATGCTGCCGAAACGTATCCGCATCACTCAACAAACCCGGCATCAGGAAGTTAAACAAACTCCACAATTCACCGAGGTGATTCTCCATCGGCGTCCCCGTCAGACAGAGCCTGTGTTTAGCCTTCAACCCACTGCAAGTCTGTGCAGCCAGGCTCTTCGGATTCTTGATATTCTGCGCTTCATCCAACGCGACGATGTGCCACTCCTGCGCCTGCATGACATCGGCATCGCGCACGAGAAGCGGGAAGCTGGTGATGACAAGATCGTACTGTTTGAGGTGCTTGAAGTCGCTCTTGCGTGACTGGCCGTGCATGAGCAGCAGGCTGAGTGACGGCGTGAATTTGATCGACTCGTTGATCCAGTTCCGCAGCACGCTCGTCGGTGCCACAATGAGGCAGGGATGCTTCATGCGCCCGCTCTCCTTCTCGATGAGAATATGCGTGAGCGTTTGCAGCGTTTTGCCCAGACCCATGTCATCCGCCAAAATGCCGTGCAGGCCGAACTCGCGCAGGAACTGCATCCATGAAGCACCCTCGCGCTGGTAATCACGCAGACTCGCCTTCAATCCCGCCGGCGGATCGATGAGACCAATCTCGCGGAAGCTGCCGAGCTGCTGGCTGAGCGCGGTCAATTCTACGGGCGCACGAATCGGCAGGCCGTCCAGCGTGGCAAGCTGTGCGGCACGCAGTTTGTCGAGCTGGAGTTTGCCATCCTTACGCACTGGCCGCGTGGCGAGCAGTTCGTCAAAGAAGCGCAGCAGCACCACCAGTCGATGCGCAGGCACGGAGAGCACATCGCCTTGGTCACCCCCTAGTGAGAGCAGAAATCGTTGATCGAGATTCTTTTCCAACACGGCGGCGGTCAGTCCCTGATCAATGCAATCGACCAGCAGCGGCACCATCGAAATGCGACGCCCCTCAATTTCCACACCGAGATCCAACGAGAACCACTCGCGCCCATCCTGGTCTCCCGTGAGATCGGTGAACCACGCATCTTCCGTGGCCTCATGGATCTGAAAGCCGATGTCCTCCGGCACCTCCACCCGCCAGCCGGACTCACGCAGCTTCGGTATCTGGTCTTTGAGAAACTGCGACCAGAACAGAGCCTGATCACCCGCCACGGCCATGAAGCCAAGAGTGGACTCCGGCGCTTTTGCTCCAGGCAACGCTTCAGAAAAGGATTTGAAACCTATCCCAGACAAATCTGTCAGCAGCAGGCGCTCAGAGCGCAGATTGCGCACGAGCGTATGGCGCGTTTCATCTTCATCTTTCCATTGATGCGCCGGGCTGCGTACGAGCATTTCAAGGCGCAGCGGGCAGTCTTCGTACTCAGCGCAGGGTTGAATGAAGGCGATGCTCCGAGGTTCCCAGCCGCCGATGTTTCGCTTGGCCGTGATCTGCGGTATGTCCACGATCATGCGCCGCACGAGCAGGATGGGCTTCGGCTCTGACGGCGGCAACTCGACCACCGCAGGTCCCTCCTCCGTCGCCTGTTCATCATCTTCAAACGCAGCCGTTTTCTCCCGCACACGCGCCATGCCTTCAATGCGTTTGCGTCCATCCTCAAGATCGAGCATCAGCATCAGCGCCGCCGCATGCTGACACAAAGTCCCCACCGCACAGGTACAATGGGAGGTCATCGCCATGCTGCCGTCTTCTCGCAGACGCAAATGCACCGTGACGGAGGCAGAATTGAACAAAGCCGTGCCGATACCCGCGATGATCTCCACTTCGTTTTCAGCGCACACATGCACCCCCGCAAGGCCGATGTCCCCATGCTTGAGCAGCCGCCCGCCCTCCTCGATCTGCTGCCGCCGAAACAGCCACAGCCATGATTTTGAGCGCACCTGCACCCAGAGCTTGGGGAATGAGAAGTTGCCGAGATCCATCGGGTCAGATCAAAACGGCAGTATCAGGATAAGTCACGGTCATGCCTTGGTCGAGCGTCGCCACTTTGCCGCCATTGCGGCGTGCCAGCTCGACCAGCCAGGCATCCGTCACCTGCCGATGGCCTTGGATGCTGCGATAAGGCACCTTGCTGTAAGGAAGGTCATCCAGCCAGTAAACATGGGCGGGATGTGCCTCAAACCCTTTCAGTGAATTCCAAGCAGCTTTGGCGCTTTGATCCGCCGCGAACTTCATGTGCAACCGCAGCAAAGTCCCCTGTGTGACCGAACAGGTTGCAAAAGACTCAGTCAGCCCGTCAAACCAGCGGACAGCTTGCTGGTGTTGAAAGTGGGTGTCCACGGCATAGGCCACCAAAATATTGCCATCAACGAGCCAGATCATGACAGCCCGCGCATGTCGTTTTCATCTTCTGCGACATAGACATCCTCCGACGTAAAGGGACGAGCCCCTTCGGAGACTGGGATCTTATATCCATGAGGAATCTTAACCGGTGGTGGTGCAGGCTTCCGAAAACCGGGCACGCGACTCAGCGCATTCTTCACCACGCTGCTGACGCTGGAATGCTCTCGCTGCGCTGCGGCTTCGATGCCGGCGTAGGTTTCGTCGTCGATTTCGATGGTGAGTTGCACAGAGGAAAATTGCTTTTTTAAATGCGCATGTCAACCTCGCTTCACTTCATCCCACGCGGCATCCATCTGCTCCAGTGAGAGCTTGCCGAGTTCATGGCCTTGTTCGCGCAGATGTGACTCCATCTTATGAAAACGACGGGTGAATTTCTCGTTGGCTGCCGCCAGCGCGGGTTCGGATTCGATGCCGAGTTTGCGGGCGAGATTGACCACACTGAAAAGCAGATCTCCCAGCTCTTCTTCCATGTGCGCTTTGTCGCCTGAAGCGATGGCTGCTTCGAGTTCAGCGGCCTCTTCACGGATCTTGCCAAAGACGGGCGTGGCATCCGGCCAGTCGAAGCCGACACGCGCGGCTTTCTTTTGCAGCTTCTGCGCACGCATGAGCGCAGGCAGTCCATTCCCGGTGCCATGCAACAGGCCTTCGTGCTCCGTGCCTTTTTCGGTGCGCTTGATGGCATCCCATTGCTTCAGCACCGCATCAGAGGTGGCCGCGCTGGTGTCGCCAAAGACGTGCGGATGACGGCGGATGAGTTTTTCGGTCAGGCCGTGCGCCATCGTATCGAGATCGAATGCTCCTGTTTCGCTGGCGATCTCTGCATGCAGCACGGGCTGGAGCAGAATGTCGCCGAGTTCATCGCAGATCTGGGCCGGATCGCCGCTGCGGATGGCGTCAGCCACCTCGTAGGCTTCTTCGATGACATGGGGGATGAGGGACGTGTGAGTCTGCTCCATATCCCACGGGCAGCCGCCGGGTGCACGCAGGCGGTGCACGACATAACGCAGGCGTGTGAGAGCATCGGGGTGGTTGAGCATTTCGTCCATGCAGGCAGGTAGTGCGGTGAGCCGGAGAGGTCAAGGCTGCGCCAGTCAAGATGTCGTCAAGAGGGTCAAGAGGGTCGACTTGACCACCTTGATTACTCCTTGACGGCGCAGCCTTGACCTTTGGTTTTGGGACAT
>NZ_JAQSEA010000071.1 GCF_029946185.1 Prosthecobacter sp. | reverse complement strand
GCCAAAATAGGCGGCATGAACCGCACGCTTGCTGATCCTGCTTATCGCCAGAACCTGAAGGCGCTCTACCGCGACACGCTGCTGCATGACGTGATGCCGTTCTGGATGAAGCACGGCATGGATCCTGAGTTTGACGGCATCATCACCTCGCTGGATCGCGATGGATCGATTCTGGACACGGACAAAAGCATCTGGTTCCAAGGACGCGCCGCTTGGACGCTAGCGACACTCTACAATAACGTGGAGAAACGCAGCGACTGGATCGAAGCGGCGGGGTCGTGTCTGGCGTTTCTGGAGAAGCATGGTTACGCGACGGATGGCAAAATGTTCTTCACCGTGACGCGCGAAGGCAGGCCGCTGCGCATGAGGCGCTATGTGTTCAGCGAGGCCTTTGCGGCCATCGCGCATGCAGCCTACGCGAAGGCGACGGGAGATGAAAGCTACGCCGAACGCGCGAAGAGGGATTTCGCCACCTATTTAAAATTCTCGTTCGATAAAGGCCTCATGCATCCGAAGATCGAGCCGAACACACGCCCCATCATGGGCATTGGCGCAGTGATGATCGGCATCGCCACAGCGCAGGAACTGCGCACAAACCTCGGTGACGTGAAGATTTCCGGCCATAGCTGCTCGGAGTGGGTAGACCGTTTCATTTTAGAGATACAGCAGTTCTTCTTCAAACCGGACATCGGCGCATTGATGGAGATCGTTTCACCAGATGGGTCGCTGATTGACCATTTCGACGGGCGCACGCTAAATCCGGGCCATGCACTGGAGTGTGCGTGGTTCATCCTGCATGAAGGCCGCTCGCGTGACGAAAAGAGCTACATCAAGCTCGGCCTAGAGATCCTCGACTGCATGTGGCAGCGCGGCTGGGACACGGAGCATGGCGGAATCTTCCATTTCCGAGATGTGCAGGGAAAACCCGTGCAGGAATACTGGCACGACATGAAATTTTGGTGGCCGCACAACGAGGCCATCATCGCCACGCATCTCGCCTGGCACATCACGGGAGATGCCAAATATGCCCAGTGGCACCAGCAGGTGCATGACTGGAGCTTTGCGCACTTCCCCGACCCAGAGCATGGAGAGTGGTTCGGCTATCTGCATCGTGACGGCACCCCTTCGTCCCAGTTAAAGGGGAATATGTGGAAGGGGCCGTTTCACCTACCACGCATGCTGTGGTACTGCGGGCAATTGCTGGAAGAACGGGGCATGACCTCGGATTCCTTGTAACAAAATTCTAAGCGCGGGGTTGAGCAACTGAGCGGCTCCCGCTAGTTTCAGCAAAACCATGGCCATTACTATCGACGACATTCTCCAAGCCGCCGAAGAGCATCAGGCGAGCGATATTTTCCTGCAGGAGGGAGAGGTGCCCCGAATGAAGATCGCTGATCAGCTCATGATCTTTGGTGATGACCCGCTGCTCATGCCTCAGATGGCCGGGCTCTGGCAGGCCTGCGGTGGGGACACCCTCAATGACACGGACCGCGACTCTGGAATGGTCTCCCGCACCCACGTGCGCTTCCGTGTCAACCTGCACAAGGTTCTGGGCCGTATGGCTGCTGTCCTGCGTCGCATCCGCACGGATATTCCTGCACTGCAGGAATTGGGCGCGCCGGACTGGCTGCTGCAACGCTGGGGGCAGAAGCAAAACGGCATGATCCTCGTCACCGGCTCCACAGGTCAGGGCAAATCAACGACACTTGCGGCGCTGCTGCAGTGGATGAATGAAAACATTGCCCGCCATGTGGTGACGATCGAGGACCCGGTGGAGTACATCTTTTCCAACAACCGTTGTCTGTTCACGCAACGTGAGGTGGGCCGCGACACACCGACGTTTGCACGCGGCTTGCGCAGTGCCATGCGTCAGGCGCCGGACGTCATCTTCGTGGGAGAAATTCGCGACCATGAAACGGCTTTCACCGCTCTGCAGGCATGCGAAACCGGCCATCTTGTGCTCGCATCAATGCATTCCGCCACCGTCTCCGACACGATGGAGCGTTTTGTTAACATGTTCCCACCGGACCAAGTCGGCATCGGCCTGCACCTGCTTTCACATCAGCTGATCGGAGTATTGTGCCAGAAACTCGTCCAGAATGTCCAAGGCAAGCTCGTCATGCTCACAGAACACTTAGAAAACGGCGGAGCGGTGCGTGACTGGATCGCGAAACGCAGTGTCGCGGACATCACGGACTACATGAGCCGTGGCACCGACCCCAACACGCGCACCTTCCTTCAGTCCACCATTTCAGCATTCCTCGGAGGCGTTATCTCAGAACCCGAAGCCATCGCCTCAATCGGCAACGAAGCCGAATTCCGCCGTGCCGCCCGCGGCATCTCCTGATCCACTCTGCTTTCATCATGCGCGCCCACGATCTCATTGAATACCTAGTCATGGTCACTGATCAGGGTGGCTCGGACCTGCATCTCAGCGTGGGCGCCGCCCCCACGGGACGCATCTTCGGTCAGCTCCTGCCACTGACGGACGAAATCCTCGATGTCGGTGACATTCGCGACTTGGTCTTTGGCGTCTTAAAAGAAACCCAGCGGGTCAAGCTGGAGCAGGAATGGGAGCTGGACTTCGCCATTCAGGTGGCAAATCTGGGGCGCTTCCGTGGCAATGCCTGCTACGTGCTTGGGCGTATCGAAGCGTCCTTCCGTTTTATTCCCGAACTGATCCCTGAATTGCGAGATCTGGGTCACGGCCCGACGATGGAAAGCCTCTGCACTCTGCGCGATGGCCTGCTCCTCGTCACGGGCAACAGCAACTCCGGCAAGACTACGACACTGAGCTCGATGACACAGCACATCTCAAGGGAGAGGCAGGTCAACATCGTCAGCATCGAAGACCCCATCGAGTACGTGTTCAAACATGCCCGCAGTCTCATACGGCAGCGCCAGGTGGGCAGTGATACACACAGCTTTGCGCAGGCACTGCGCAGCGCATTGCGTCAAGACGCCAATGTCATCATCATCAGCGAACTGCGTGATCTTGAGACGATCAGCACCGCCCTGACCGCCGCCGAGACCGGTCACCTCGTCATCAGCACCCTGCACACGCAGGATGCTCCTTCGACCATCATGCGGGTGATGGACGCCTTCCCGGAAGATCAGCAGGACTTCGTGGCCTCGCAGCTGGCCAACTGCCTGCAAGGAGTGATCTGCCAGAGCCTGGTGCCGCGGCTGGATCAGGAAGGACGGGTGATGGCCTCTGAAATCATGGTCAATAATCAGGGCATTGCCTCCTGTATCCGCTCCCGTCGGCTCCAGCAGCTTCCCAGCCTGATTCAAATTGGTGCCAACGACGGCATGCACACCATTGATGACAGCCTGACCCATCTTGCGATCCACGGCTTCATATCTCTCGACGATGCGCTACTGCGTGCACGAGACAAAGATTTTGTGAAAACCGGCTACGATAGCAAGATGCGTGAACGGAAGCGCTGAACCACAAAAAAGCGGAACCGTTTCCCGGTTCCGCCTTTTCAAACGCTGAGCGTGTCAGCGTGGTGATTACTTGTTCTTGGCGTCGAACTTGGCTTTGCACTTTTCGCAGCAGAAAGCGACTGTTTTACCGTCTTTGCCTTTGCTGGTAATGCTGGAGTCAGCAGGCTTGCCGCTGATTGGACATGTTTCGGCGGCCATGGCGACCGAAGCGAAGGAGAGGGCGCAGATAGTGAGCAGTGTTTTCATTGAGGTGTATTGGGTGTGTCCGGTAAAATGACCAGATACTGATCCAAACGAATGAATTGGGCGTTTCTTGTCGATCTTTAATCTTTCTCTGCCGATCACCTGAGCGAACGCCGGGAATCCAGCCACGCTCTTCCACCACGTTCAGCCATGAGTTTCCTCTCCCGTGAAGCCACCGTCGCCAGCCCCGGATTCAGCCGCTGGCTCGTGCCACCCGCCGCCATCGCTCTTCACATGTGCATCGGACAGGTGTATGGCTTCAGTGTGTTCAAGAAACCGCTCGCCAGAGCGCTGGGCATCACAGCCCCCATCCCCGGTGACTGGACTGAGGCCGATATTGGCGTGGCGTACTCGATTGCGCTCGCGCTGCTCGGCCTGTCTGCGGCGTTCTTTGGCAAGTGGGTCGAACGCAGCGGCCCACGAAAAACGATGCTTGCCAGCATGCTCTGTTTTTGCGGCGGTCTGGTTATCACTGCGCTGGCCGTGCGCTGGCACCAGCTATGGCTGATGTATGCGGGCTATGGCTTGATCGGCGGCATCGGTCTGGGCTTGGGTTACATTGCACCGGTCTCCACCTTGATGAAATGGTTCCCTGACCGCCCCGGAATGGCCACCGGCATGGCAATCATGGGGTTCGGTGGTGGCGCGCTCATCGGTGGCCCGCTAGCCGAGGAGCTGATGAAACACTTTGTCTCCGACATCTCCGTCGGTGCCAGTGAGGCGCTGCTGGTGATGGCGGGTCTCTATGCCATCTCCATGCTGTTCGGGGCATTGATCGTGCGCGTGCCGCCTGAAGGCTGGAAACCTGCTGGCTGGGTGCCGACGGAACATGGTTCAAAACTGGTCACGACGGCGAACGTCGCCGTGGACACCGCCTGGAAGACACCGCAGTTCTGGCTGCTATGGGTCGTGCTCTGCATGAATGTGAGCGCCGGTATCGGCATCCTCGGGCAGGCATCGCCCATGATTCAGGACATGTTCAAGGTCACGCCTGAGGCTGCGGCCGGATACGTAGGCCTGCTTTCGCTCTGCAATCTCGGCGGCCGATTTTTCTGGTCCACCCTGTCTGATCTCATCGGGCGCAAGGGCATCTACTGCATCTACTTCATTCTCGGGGCCGCCTTGTATGCAAGCGTACCATGGATTCAGGGCCGGGGCAGCGTGACGCTCTTCGTCGTCGCCACCGGACTGATCCTCACGATGTATGGCGGCGGCTTTGCCACGATCCCGGCCTACCTGCGCGATCTCTTTGGCAGCTACCAGGTCGGTGCCATCCATGGCCGGCTCATCACCGCCTGGTCGGTGGCCGCGATTCTTGGCCCCCAGCTCATGGACCGCCTTTCCGTGGCGAACAAGAAGACCATGCCACCCGAGCAAGCCTACAACTCAGTCTTCCACCTCATGATCGGCCTGCTCGTCGTCGGCTTGATCGCCAACCTGCTCGTCCGCCCCGTCGATTCTAAACACCACCTCGCTGAAAACGCCCAAGCCTGATTCGCCATGAAAGCCCTCGCCCTACTCCTCGCCTGGACCTTTATCGCCGTGCCGCTCGGCTGGGGCGTGATCAAGTCCGTACAGAAATCGTTGCCGCTGTTTGGCATCACGGCAGTTGCGAAGTAGCCCGGCCATCGCTTTGTTGAGCCCCACATGCTTTCGAACGTCACCTTCTTCCTCGCCCGCCGCTATCTGCGCGCGAAGCGTTCGTTTGTTTCCATCATCACCGTCATCTCGATCCTCGGTGTGGCAGTCGGTGTGCTGATGATGATCGTGGTCAGTTCGGTCATGAAGGGTTTCGAAGGCGAATTCCGTAAAACGCTCATTGGTTCAGAACCGCACATCCTGCTGCATCCGCTGGATAAAAAGCCCACCGATGTCAAATCCGCTACCGACGTGCTCACCAAGCTGCGCCAGCAGCCGGATGTCCTCGCCGCCAGCAGCTACATTGGCAGTTCCATGTTTGTAGAGCACGATGGCCTGCAGTCTGGAATGGATGTCCTGGGCCTGCCGGAGGATGGCGCGAAGTTCTATATGGCCAAGGTCGCCAAAAACAAAGGCGAAGGCTCGCTGGAACTCACTCCCGGCGGTGTGGTCAGTGCCGATTACGTGGCGGGCGGGCTCAATGCGCATCCGGGAGACATGATCAGTGTCTATGCCTCCAGCAATGTCACCAGCGCAGTGAAACGCTTCCGCATTGCCTCAGATGAGCAGGACGAAACGAAACGCCACGCTGCCTATGAGGAGATCAAGCTGAATCCCAGGGAGATCAAACTGCTGGGCACCACGCGGATGGAATCCGCCGGCACCTACGGCTATGTCACGCTCGAAACGGCGCAGCAGATCTTCGGCTTTGGCGATCAGGTCAGTGGTGTGCTGATCGAACTGAAACAACCAGGTGAGGTCAAGGAAGTCCTCAACCGCTTCACCGCTGCTGGTGTGGTTCCCGCCACATGGACCGCCTCGCTATGGACCGATGCTGGCGATGCACGACTGGCCGCCATGAGCAATGAACGCGTGATGATGTGGATCGTGCTTCTGATCATCGCCGTCGTGGCCGCATTCTCGGTCATGAATACGACGATCACCGTCACAACCCAGAAAAGGCGTGAGATCGGCGTCCTTACCGCGCTCGGCTCGCGTCAGAGTCAGATCATTGGCATCTTTGTTTCACAGGCCGCCTTCGTTGGCATTCTCGGAACGCTGGCGGGACTCGTGCTCAGTGGACTTGTGCTGCAGTTCCGTGATGACATCCGCATGGGCATCGCGGTCCTGAGTGGTGGCCGCGCCAATGCCGACTCCGGCATGTTCCTCGCCACTATCCCGGCACAAATCGAACCTTGGTTCATTGTTGTCACCTGCCTGGGCTCCATCACCTTCTGCCTGCTCGCCGCCCTGCCACCCGCCTGGCTGGCATCACGAGTGGACCCAGCGGTGGCGCTGCGGGATTGATCGCCCTCTTCCTCGATTCTACCACTTCACCAGCACCCACACTTTCCGAACTCACGCCAACACACCTTTACTGTCTCCGCTCCAAATTCTTCTCTCAAAGCTCCGTGATCGAGGACGAGTTCGAGTAGGAGGACGAGAACGATTCCCAAGCCAACCATGACCAGCGCCCCCCTCTTCCTCGCCTTGCGCTACCTGCGGCCCACGCGCTCATTCATCTCGGTCATCACCGTGATTTCGATGCTCGGCGTCATGCTCGGCGTCGGCGTGCTGGTCTTTGTCATGTCCGTCTTCAGTGGCTGGCAGCGCGAGTACCGGCAGATGCTCATCGGCTTTGAGCCGCATGTCATGGTGGAGCCTTTGGGTGCGCTGGAAGGCGACCCCGGCGAACCTAAACCCGTCGATTGGCGCGAACTGCGGAAGACCCTAGCACAACGTCCCGAAGTCGTTTCCGCCGTGCCGGTGGCAGACAAAACAAGGGACGGTCGCCTCGGTATTCTTGTCGTTGAAAACTCCGGCAGCCTGCAAGGCGTCAGCGTCATCGGCATGGCCGATGAGAAAGACAACGGATTGCTGCAAAAGCTCAAAAAACACATCGCTGAGGATAAGCTGGGCAAAACCAAAATTGAAAATCCATACGGAGAGGTTGTGTTTCGTGAAGGACACTTCGACCTCAGTGAAGACACCATTGTCCTTAGCGACAAATTCGCGAAGGAGCTTGGCGCTAATGTTGGCGACACGCTCGTCGTGCATGCCGCAGAAAGCGTGAATCAGTTTATCCAAAAGTACCGTGAGATCCCCGAAAATGAGGACAAGAAAAAGCGCGCTGCGGCTCTCGACGACGTCACTATCCTGTCAAAGGATCTCACACTCATTGCCACGCTGCGTGCTGACACCGCCGGAGAACGTGGCTACGTGCCGCTGCATGTCGCGCAGGAGTTCTTCAATCTCGACAGCAGCATCAGCGGCATCGAACTGGAGCTGAAGGACCCGGACGATGCTGCGCGCGTCATGGACTCTATGTTCCTGTCCGGCGCGATACCTGACAGCTGGGGCTACCGCACCTGGGAGCAGGAGCACGGCATGATGCTGGAGTCTGTCGAAAATCAGCGCACGATGATGTGGTTCCTGCTGCTCTTCATCATGCTCGTGGCCGCCATCTGCGTGATGAACACCACCATCACCGTCACGGTTAAAAAGCGCCGCGAGATCGGCATCCTCACCGCTCTGGGCACGCGAGCGTGGCAGATCATCGCCATCTTTGTCTCACAGGCCGGCATCGTCGCCCTCGTCGGTGTCGCCGCCGGACTCGCGAGCGGCTTCTTCGTGCTCAGCATTCGCAACTGGATCCGCGATCAAATCTCCAACATCACCGGCCGCGACATCTTCCCGCAGGACATCTACTTCCTCTCCAGCATCCCCGCCCACACAAGCCTCAGCGACCTCCTCATCATCTGCACCACCGCCGTCGCCCTCTGCCTGATTGCCGCCCTTGTTCCTTCATGGTTCGCCGCACGTGTGGACCCTGCGGTGGCATTGCGGGATGGGGGTTAGGCTTCGGTGAATCACATCACGCGCTTGCGCCATTGCTCCAACCGCTTCGCCAGCGTCTCCGCCGTTACGGATTCAGCGATGCCGTCGATCAGGGTTTTCTTTTGATCAAAGATCGTCTCCCCTAGCACCCGGTAGTAGAACTGGCTCCCGGACTGCATGTTGGTATCGTGAATGAAGCTGGTAAAATGGCGCGCCTCAAAGGTCTCGCGCCATGAATAGAACGACCCGATGCGGTTCAGGATGCGCAGCTCGCCCGCTGTGATTTCAACCCGGCGGCTGTGCAGCAACGGCCACAAGCCGGCCCCGAGAATGAGCGGTGAAGTGAGGCCCCAGATGAGCCGAAAGATCAGCGGAGCTCCCTGATACGTCATGAACACAAACGCGGCGAACCAGATGCTGCCAAACAGCAGCAGAAACCCACTCATGGAGCGGTTCCGGCCCGCTGGACAGTCGAGGAGTGTGGGGTTGCCACCCGAATCAAATTCCGCCTTGATGCCACGTGTCTGCAATCGCGAAACGAGATCGTCCGTGCTCAAAGCAACGACCACTGCAGGGGGAATTGTGACGGACTCCCCTTCCTCGCCTATGGCTGCAAACATCGGCAGCGGGAGGACCGACGGCTTGCCGCCTTGGGAAGAACTGACTTCCAGCATCCACTCGTGACGCTGGCTATTCGTCGTGGTGGCGGAGGCTTGATCTACGACAGAGCCTGGCAGTCCACGCGGAATCTCAATGCGCAGTGGCAGGGCCACACCGCTGCTGTCACGTCGCGCCTCGGCTGCGGATAGCGTCTCTTTGTGCTCCCAGATCGTTTCCTTGGACCACATCTGCGAATTACCGCTGCTGCGTGTGATATGCCGCTGGCAAAGCACACGCACAGAAATCGAGTTCATGGGCGAAAGCACCCGGTCAAATTTCAGATCGCCTTCCAGCGCAGCCCCTGTTCTTGCCGGAAAACTCTTGAGCTGCAAAGACGGATGCCCGAAGGCGAGGCGCAATTTCACCCGCTTCCAGGCAATGCGAAGGGGAATCAATGCAAGCAATGACGGCAGCAGCGCAAACACGGCCAGCGCTGACTTCGCCAGCTCTCCGCCAAAAACCACCGCGAGCGCCAGCGGCAGTTGCATCGCTAAAATCCAGCCTGCGGCACCGAGAATCATGGGCAGGAAGTCCTTCGTGGCGCGAATCGTTTCACCCACCCACTCCGTCCGCCAGCGCCACGGTTCATCAGGATATTGCGCTCTCAGCTTTTGGTTTAAGCGCTCCTTGCGCGACTGCAGCCAGCCCCCGATGGAAACCAAAAATCCCACCAGTGGGAAGATCGTCGGAAATATCGACATGATGAGCAGCAGGCCCCAGCGGAGCTCACGAAACAGCACGGCCTGCTCCGGCTTGGACGGATTGACAAAGCAGCGGAACGGCTGGTCGTTGCCCTCGAATGGCTTGAGCCGCTGAAACGCCTGCTCCTGAAAGTCGCCGACATTGTCAGAACCGCCGAGGAAGCTCACATCTTTACCATGGTACCGGTGCCGGTCGAAATCGTAGCGATAACTGGCTGCCACGCTATAGCTGGTGCCTCCTTCGTCGCTCGTGGAAGACTTGAGCTCTGCAGATTCAATCCAGCACGGCACCTCCTCCCAGCCACGTGCCGACCACCACGAACTGATCGCCGGAAAGTAAGTGAACGCGCCGATGACCAGACCCGCCAGGATAAAGGGCAGACCAAACAGGACCGCGCAGCCTCCACTGAACTTTTTCGCGGAGCGGGCCGAAGAACGAGAGGTGCGTGTCATCTTCGCACCATGGCACAAACCGACTGACTTCCGCAACAACCGCGTATGATGCAGGCAATGCCTCCCGCCTTTCATCCCTACGGCCCATCCCACAAGGCGGTGCTCGTCATCACGCTGGCTGTGTTCATCGTGATGCTGCTGCTCTCCCGTACCCGCTGGGCGTTGCTATCGCAGCGGGTTCTGGGCACCCTGCTGCTGGCCATGTATCCCATCGGCCTGACGGTGCACGCATTGTACGGCTCGCTCAGTGTATTGACGGCGCTGCCGTTGCAGTTCTGTGACATCGCCACGCTCGCGGGTGGCATCGCACTCTGGACGCGACGTCCGTTTTTCTGCGAGGTGGTGTATTTTTTTGGCATCGCTGGCACCCTGCAGGGGCTGTTGACACCCGCGCTGATCTATGAATTTCCGGACCCACGTTTCATTTTATTTTTCATCATGCACGGGGGAGTGCCTGTCACGGCGATCTACGTCGTCACAGCGATGGGAGTTCGCCCGCGCCCCGGGGCCGTGCTGCGCATCATGACCTTCTCCGTGGCCTGGTATGCCGTGATCGCTGTCGTGAACTACGCTCTGGGCGCGAACTACGCTTTTCAGTGCTCAAAACCAGTGCAGGCCAGCCTCTTTGACCAGCTCGGGCCTTGGCCTTGGTACAACCTCAGCACCATCGGCCTCGGCCTCGTTTTTTACTCCATCCTCTATCTCCCCTTCGCCTTCCGCAAAGCCATGCCCTGACCTCTTGACGCAGCCTTGGCGTTTTGGCCGCACATCTCCCTCTCAGATGTCGCTTTGCATTTCCGAATTTGCCCCCATAATCGCGCCCTTGAAAGCCCCTCCAACCCAGACCACGAAAATGAAAAACCCAGCATGGACCACCGACGACAGCGCCGAGCTTTATGGCATCCGCGAATGGGGCCATGAGTATTTCGACATCGCCAAGTCCGGCGAGGTCGTGGTGAAGCTGAAGGATGGCAAGAAAACGAAAGACGTCTCGCTCGCCTCCATCGTGAAGGGCTTGCGCGAACGCGGCACTCAGCTCCCACTGCTCATCCGTTTCGGCGATCTGCTGCGCTGGCGCATCGACGAGCTGAACGAAGGCTTCGCCTCCGCGATCAAGGAAGGCAAATATCAGGGCGTCTATCGCGGTGTTTACCCCATCAAGGTGAACCAGCAGCAGGAAGTTATCGAGGAAATCACCCGCTATGGCCGCAAGTATCACTACGGACTTGAGGCTGGCAGCAAGCCGGAGCTCATCGCCGCGCTGAGCTACATGCATGATCCGGAGGCCTACATCGTCTGCAACGGCTACAAGGACGAAGAATTCATCGACCTCGCGCTATTTGCTCAAAAGATGGGCCTGCAGGTCATCCTCGTGCTGGAAATGCCGACGGAGCTGGACCTGATCCTCGAACGTTGTGAGAAAATGGGAGTGCGCCCGACGCTCGGTGTGCGCTTCCGCCTCAGCGCTGAAAGTGCCGGCCACTGGAGCGGCTCCGGCGGTGACGCGAGCATGTTCGGCCTGAACATCTCGCAGCTCATGCATGTCGTCGATAGCCTGCGCGAAAAAGGCATGCTCGACTGCCTGCGCATGCTGCATTTCCACCAGGGATCGCAGATTCCAAACATCCGCGCCATTCGTCAGGCCGTTACCGAAGCAACCCGCGTCTATGTCGGCTTGGTGCAAGAAGGCGCACGCATGGGCATCCTCGATCTCGGCGGTGGTCTCGCGATCAGCTACGACGGCCTGAAAGGTGCCAGCGAAGCCAGCAGCAACTACGGCACGAAGGAATACTGTGCCGACATCATCGAGGCGATCACTGAAGTGACCGCTGAGGCTGGCGTTCCGCACCCTGATCTCATCACCGAGTCCGGCCGCGCCATCGTGGCCTACTACTCGGTTTTGATCATTAACATCCTCGACATCAACCGCTTTGAGCCACGCAAAGGCATCGCCGATGTCGGACTCGCCAAGGACGCCCCGCCCTTGCTGCGCAATCTTTACGAACTGCGTCTTGATGCGGAAAAGCATGCCGCCAGAACCACCCGCGACCGTCTGCAGGAAATCTACAACGACGCCATCTACTACCGCGACAAGCTGCGCAGCGAGTTCAATTACGGCAAAGTCAACTTGCGTGAGCGTGCGCACGGCGAAGAGCTTTACTGGGACATCCTCACCTGGGTGGATGGCATGCGCGAGAGATGCGATCACGACGGCAGCCAGATGGACCGCCTGGAAACCATCACGACCGACTTCTACTACGGCAACTTCAGCGTCTTCCAGAGCCTGCCTGACCTTTGGGCCATCGACCAGATCTTCCCGGTCATGCCGATCCACCGTCTCAAGGAAAAGCCCACGCGCAATGCGGTGCTCTCCGACATCACCTGCGACAGTGACGGCAAGATCGACAAATTTGCCCACTCCCACGGTATCAACCCCAGCCTGCCGCTGCACGATCCGCAGATCGAAAAGGGTCACGAGTACATGCTCGGCATCTTCCTCGTCGGCGCGTATCAGGAAACCCTCGGCGATCTTCACAATCTCCTCGGCGACACCAACGTCGTCAGCGTCCGCGTGGAAAACGGCAAAGTGAAGTACAGCCGCGAACTCGAAGGCGACAGCGTCGCTGAAGTGCTCACCTACGTCGAGTACGATCCCAAGGACATGCTCACCCGTTTCCGCCACCTCGCCGAAAGCGCCGTTGCTTCCAAGCGCATCACCGCCACTGAGCGCCGCGAGATCATGGAAAGCTTCGAGGCAGGTCTGCGCGGCTACACCTATTTCGAGAGCTGATTGCGGCTCAGATAAACGTCGCCTTCCGCGAAATCGCCCGTTGCAGCAGTTCCAAATACTGCGCGCAGGGAATTTCATGCCCGCCAAACATCGCGAGATGCGGCGTCGTCCACTGCGTGTCGTGCAGCAGGTAGCCGCGCTCATGCAGACGCCTTTGTAGAAGCGTCAGCGCCACCTTGGAGGCCTGCGGCTCGCGGCTGAACATCGATTCGCCGAAAAACGCCCCGCCGATACTCACGCCATAGACGCCGCCACGCAGTTTTCCATCCCTCCAAACCTCCACGCAATGCGCAAAACCAATGCGATGGAGCTCCTCATACGTGTCCATGATGTGGTCGGTGATCCAGGTGCTCTCACGGTCGGCGCAGCCGCGGATCACATCGCCAAAGGAGGTGTTCCAGCGTACTTCAAACGGGTGCTGCTTCAGGTAGCGCTCAAACCGGCTTGGCACGTGAAACTCCGCCACCGGCAGGATGCCGCGCATCTTGGGCCGATACCACGAGATGGAGCCATCGTCCTCCCCCATCGGGAAGGCCCCTTCGCAGTAGGCGTTCAAGAGATCCACGGGTTCGATTTGCGACATACCGCACTCTAAAGCGATCAAACTTCATGATTCAACTCTTGAACCGTGAACCGTGAAACACGAACGTAGGACCGTGAACCTCGCCAATCAGATCACCATTTTCCGCATCCTGCTGATTCCCGTCTTCATTGGGCTGGTGATCTATTATGGCGACAGCGCCCGGGGCGACCACCCCGACGAATCCCTGCGCCTCTGGGCCGCTGCGGTCTTCGGCATTGCCGCGATCAGTGACGCCATCGACGGCTGGATCGCCCGCCGATTCGATCAGCGCACCCGTTTCGGTGCCATCATGGACCCGCTGGCGGACAAGCTGCTCATGCTCGCCGCCATTATCCTGCTCAGTTTCACTTCCTGGCGGCAGCATTTCCCCCTGTGGTTTCCTATCCTCGTCATTGGCCGCGATCTGCTTTCCATCGGTGGAGCTTTCGTGATCGACCATTTTGCGGGCAAATTCCAGATCCACACCCACTGGACCGGCAAAACGGCCACTTTTGCCCAGATGGCGGCCATTCTGTGGATCCTGCTCGATCTCAAGCCAGAATGGCTCATCTGGCCCACCTTGTTTGCCGCTTTGTTCACCACTTTGTCGGGTTTTCTCAATCTGGCGGACGGTGTCAAGCAGTTGCAAGCTGCGGGACATGATTGACGCGGGGGGCGCACCGTGCTCTCTGAACAATGCTCAAAACCGTTGCCATCGTCGGACGCCCCAATGTGGGCAAGTCCGCGCTCTTTAACCGCCTTGCCGGGAAAACCATCTCCATCGTCCACGATCAGGCCGGTGTGACCCGGGATCGCATCACAGCGCAGTGCCGCCGTGGTCCGGCATGGTTTGAGATCATGGACACAGGCGGCATCGGCGCCAGCACCGAAGACGTTTTGACCGATCAGGTGCAGATTGAGGCCTCCATCGCCCTTGATGTGGCGGATCTGCTGATGTTCGTCGTCGATGTCGTCGACGGCATCACCACGATCGATCAAACCCTCGCCCGCGAACTGCGCCGCACCAACAAGCCGGTCATTCTCGTCTGCAACAAGGCCGACTCTCCCAAGCGCAAGCTCAACGCCAGCGAGTTCAGCAAATTTGGCTTCCCCGACACCGTCGAAGTCAGCGCCGCCCATGGCCTCGGCATCGACGATCTCGTCGCACTCGTCTCCGAGCGCCTTGACCTGAAGGAGTCCAACGAAACGGAGGACGCCATCTCGCATCAAAACACGCGTCCGTTGAAGCTCGCCATCGTCGGCCGGCCAAACGCAGGCAAATCCTCGCTCGTGAATGCCATCCTCGGCATGGAGCGTGCCATCGTCAGCGACGTGCCCGGCACCACGCGTGATGCCCTCGACATCCAAGCCTCCTATAACGGCAAGCATTACCAGCTCATCGACACCGCCGGCATCCGCCGCCGCGCCAATCTTGACACCGTTGTCGAGATCTCCAGCGTGGATCGCAGCTTGCAGAGCATCAAGCGCGCGGATTTGTGCCTTCTCGTCATCGACTGTGCAGCCGGGGCCAAAATGCAGGACCGCAAGATCGCCCAGTTTATTTTGGAAGAGCGCAAGCCCTGCATCCTCGTCATGAACAAGTGGGACCTCTTCCATCCAGATGGCAACCAGAAGGACCGCATCGAGCACTTGGACGAACTGATGCGCCGCGAATTCTTCTTCCTGAACTACGCCCCGCTCGTTGCCATCTCGGCCAAGAACAAAGACCACATCGGCAAGCTCTTCGTGCAGATTGAAAAGGTGCGCAGCGGCTCACAAAACCGCATCGGCACCGGCGCTCTGAACCGCCTGCTCTCCACCGCCATCGAAAACACTCCCGGTGCCCTGGGTCGCAGCACGCACAGCTTCAAGCTGCTCTACGCCACCCAGGTCAACGAGGCCGAAGGTTTTGCCATCCCCGTGCCGCACTTCGTTCTGTTCGCCAACCGAGCCTCGAAACTCACCGACAGCTACATGCGCTATCTGGAGAAAGTCATCCGTGACGAATGGAGCGCCCCCGGCGTGCCCTTCAAAATGAGCGTGCGCGGCAAAGGACCGAAGAACGCGAAGAAGTAAGCTTGTTGGATGCCTGCCAGCCTTTGGATTTTGGCACTCCTGACTTCCAAGGCAGGAGGATGCTGACTAGGCTGCCGCATGGCCACCATTCAGACCACCACCGTCGGCTCCTATCCCGTCCCCGAATGGCTCAGCGCGCTTCCCAGCGAAGCCGCCGTCATTGACGCCACGCGCGTGGTGTTCGACACGCAGCGCCAGGCGGGCATTGATCTGCCAACGGATGGCGAGCTGTATCGCTTCGATGTGAATCATCCCGACACCAACGGCATGATCGAGTACTTCGTCCACAAACTGGGCGGCATCGATAGCCGCGTGGGTCGTGCGGACACCGCTGCATTTCGTGCCAAGCATGAAATGGCCTTTCGCAGCAAGCCCGCCGCCGTTGTGCGGGGCCCCATCACCGAAGGAGTGCTCAATCTGGCCGAAGACTGCGCACGCGCGGGCAAAGTGGCAGGCGGCCCGTTCAAGTTCACCCTCACCAGCCCCTACATGCTGGCCCGCACGCTGCTGGACACGCACTACAACGACTTCGAAGCGCTCAACATGGCCATCGCCGATGCCTTGGCCGCGCAAGCCGCCGACTTGCAATGCGCCTGCGTGCAGATCGATGAAGCCAACATACCCGGTAATCCGGCAGATGCCCCTATCGCCGCCGCAGGCATCAATCGCGTGCTGGATGCGGTGAAAGGCACCAAGGCGGTCCACTTCTGCTTCGGCAACTACGGCGGGCAGACGATTCAAAAAGGCGAGTGGGCGGCACTCATCACGTTCTTGAATTCACTGCGCGCCGATCACCTCGTGCTCGAACTGGCGCACCGTCCTGCTTCTGATCTCGATGCGCTGAAGGAACTCGATCCTAAAATCGGTGTCGGTCTCGGCGTTGTGGACATCAAGGTGAATCACGTCGAAACCGCCGACGAAATCGCCCGCCGTATCGAATCCGCAGAGAAAAAGCTCGGCGCAGGCCGCGTGAAATTCATCCACCCCGATTGCGGTTTCTGGATGCTCAAGCGCAGCATCGCCGATCGCAAAATCGAGGCGCTGGCGAAAGGACGTGACCGCTTTGAGGGGCGGTGATGGAGTTCATCGCCCTCTCCGTGCTCAAGAATCGTAGTTGCCCATCCTGAGTGAAGTATTATTTTCCTACATGACTGCAATCGATCTTCGTCAGGCTTTCCTGCAACTGCCCGTTTTCGAGCAGGCGTCGTTATTGGACGATCTCATCATACATTCATGCGATGCCACATGGGAAGCACGACTGGCAAACGAGATGGAAGATCGAGTGGATGCGGTGGAACGTGGTGAAATGGCGCTGCATCCTGCTTCTGACGTCCTGACTGAGTTGCGGAGCAGGCTGCGTGAATGAATGTAGTTTTCACAGACGCCGCTCGCACGGAATCAATGGAGGCCTTCGGCTTTTATCAGGAACGATCCGAAAAGGTTGCCGCAAACTTTTTCCGGAGCCTCGAAAACGCGACTGCCTGGCTGACGGCACATCCCAATACGGGAAGCCCCCTCTCTAGCCGAACTCGTCGCTACCTGATGAAGACATTTCCTTATTTGGTGATCTACCGCATTGTAGAAGATGCGGTTTGGGTTGTCGGTGTGGTTCACGAAAAACGCGATCCAAAAAACTGGCAGCACCTGATCTGACGCTCACACCAGACCAAACAGCTTCTTCAGCGCCGCTTCATCCGCCGTCGTCGCAAGCAGGAAGGTTTGGCTGCCGTCGCTCCAGCTCGCCATGTTCCAGTTCTTGCTGTTTTTGAACTGCGGCTGCAATTGCGGCGGCGGATCTGGGAGACCGGTGTTGTCCACCACCACAAGGTGCGCTTCCTTGCCGGGCTCAATTTCAAAACAGATGATGGATGCCTTGCGACCAGCGACTTTGATGCACTTGCAGGCCAGCACAGGCATCCCTCCCACTGTGCCGGGCAGACGAAGCGGAGTCGGGGATTGATCGGCCACGAGCATCTTCTTGATGGCTTCGAAATCGCGCGACATGTGATCGACCTTGGACATGCCGGACTCGACTTTCGTCACCGCAGCGAGGGATTCGGCCTGCCAGGCGGGCATGTGGTTACTCACCGACCAGAGTATCGTCCAACCAATTGCCACCGCTGCGGCAGCAGCGGCCAGTGTGGGCAGAACCCAGCGGATGGGACGTTTCGCGGGGCGTCTGGCATTTTGCAGAATGCTCTCGCGCAGCCCAGCCGGGATGGACGCGGCGAAGGCTTCGGCGACTTGTTCATCGAACACGGTGCGTTTTTTCAGCCATGCACCCAGTTCAAGATCGCTCTCGGCCATGGCACGCGCCTCCGGCGACGCATCCTGCGGGCGGAGCGTCGTGGCGTCGAGTTCGAGTCTGGCTTCTTCGCGGTTCACGATGCGGTAATGGGGATGATGTTAGAGGCGGTGGATTCTTCGAGGCGGCGTAAAATGGTGCGCAGGCTGTCTTTGGCGCGAGAGAGACGTGACATCACGGTGCCGATGGGAACACCCAGCGTCTCGGCGATGTCGCGGTAAGACAGCTCCTTGAGGTAAAACAAAACCAGCGGAGCGCGGTAGTTCGGTTCCAGTTGCTCCAGCGCGGTTTGCAGTGTGGCGCTGTCCACACGCGGATTCTCGCCATCATCGCTATGTTGTGTTGCGCCATGCTGTTCTGGCTCGAACTCGACCTCCTCGTATTTTTTTTCGCGCCGGGCGATGCTGAGCCATTCACGGTAGATCGTGGTGAAAAGCCAAGTCTTCACCTTCGCGACATCTCGCAGGGAGTGCCCCTTCTTCGCCCATTGCAGAAAAGTCTGCTGCACAAGATCCTGCGCCGTGGCCTCCCGCCGGCACATGCTCAGGGCAAAACGGTAGAGCCCCTGATAATGGGCGTCCACGATCTGCTCAAAGCTGGGCACGGAATCAGTCACGCGTCGAGGTATCGTCCGAGTTGCGGGCAGTTCAATGCCGAAATGAAAGGTGAGTTCCATGAATTCATGGGGCGGGTATGTAAATGGGAGTCGTGGCAGAGGCCTTTATTCCCGCATCTCACGATTTTCCCCTTCGCCGCAGCAGCGCATCGACCGAAAATTTGCCTGGGCCAAAGATAAAGACCGTCAAAACAGCGAGCAGAAACAGAAACGGTGGCGCGGTGACGAAAGAGTCGGAATCGGACCAGATTGTTTTCACCACATCCAGATGCGCAGTGCCATAGGCGACGAGCATGACGCAGATGAGAGGCACACAGGTGACGCGTGAGACGAGGCCGAGGAGAAGCAGCAAGCCACCGAAGCATTCCGTGCCGCCAGCCATGTAGGCATTGAGCTGTGGAAAGGGAATGCCGAGTTCAGTGAAGAAGGCGGTGGGTGCGCTGATGTCACTGAGTTTACCTTTGCCCGTCTGGAAAAACTGCCAGCCCCAGTAGAGTCGGATACCAAGTAGGAAGGGATCAGCCAGAAAGCTTGCAGCACGGTCGAGGAGGGTGTTGGCGAGAGTCCAGGGCTTCATGACTTGAGGGGAGATTTGACGAACCAGCCGAGCTGGGAAAATTCGGTGAACCAGTCACGGATCTGCGCGGGCCAGTCGGTTTCCGGATTCGCATCGGCGAGAGCGAGCTCAATGGCATCGGCCAGCGTGAGGCCATCCCGTAATGCAGCGAGCATGGCAAATGACTCCGGGGCGAGGCGCTTGAAGTAGAGCGTGTTGTCGTGGCGATGGACGGCCAGATGCACGCACTCACGTTTTAATTTGGGAGCCTTGGCAATACTGGCGCGCGTGGGGGCTTCGGACATGGCCTGACTGGCGGAACCGCGTACGTCTGCGTCGGACTTTTTCATCGCGGTGATGAAATGATCGACGGCGTGGTCGATTTGCAGCAGGACGACGCAAGGCTGCAGTCCGAGATGCAGTGTGGAGGGATCAGCGCCGAGGAGATCATCGATCCGCAGCGGCTTTTTCAGCGCTTCATCAAAGGCAAGCGTCTGCGCCCACTCGACTCGCGCGACATCACGCGCTTTAAGATCCGTGATGAAGGCAGGGAGTGCGGAACCGAGGTTGCGCAGGGTCCAGGACGTGCTGGGATGCTGCGCGAGGTAGTCGCGGCAAAGTTTGTGAAAGCGGCGCTCGCCCAGAAGTACGCGCAACGCGGGATAGTCGTCATAGAGGCAGTCGAGCAGGCGGAACCAGTACTGCCGGGCGTAGATTTCGAGACGCTCAAAGCCGCTCATGCGGTCATTCGGCGTGATGAAATCAATCTGGGTGCTGGTCGGCATGCCGTCGTGGCGCGTAAGCGGCTGCATGAGCGCGGCAGCCATGGTGCGCTGAAGCTGCCGCAGGTCGGCGTTGGTGCGGAGCTGACTAGGCGTGCGTGTGCTCATGAAGGTAGCGGTTGGCTTTGAGCGCTTCGGCGTGGACGTCCTCAAAGCTGGGGATTTTGTCGTCCCATTCGAGCAGCGTGGCGGTGCTGCCAGTAAGCTTGATGGCTTCCGCATAGAGATCCCACACGGGATCGGTCACGGGATGATCGTGAGTATCGAGAATGACGTCATCGAGCCTGGTATGACCGGCGATATGAATCTGGCCGACGCGATGATGCGGCACAGCGAGGAGGTATTCGAAGGGATCGAAGCCGTGGTTCTCCGAGGAGACGTAGATGTTGTTCACATCCAGCAGGATGCCGCAGTCAGCATGCTCGACGACTTCGTTGAGGAACTCCCATTCGGTCATCTCATTCTGCGTGAATTCGGCATAGCTGCTCACATTTTCGACGCAGATGGGCACTTCGAGGAAATCGCGTGCCTGCTTGATCTTCTCGGCGGTGTGCTTGGCCACGCTCATCGTGTAGGGCATGGGCAGGAGATCATGCGAGCAACGGCCATCGATACTGCCCCAGCAAAGGTGATCGGAAAGCCAGGGCGTATTGGTGCGCTTCACCAGACGCTTGAGTTTTTTAAGGTGGTCACGGTTTAGCGGGTCGGCATTGCCAAAGTACATTGCCACCCCGTGCTGCACGACGCGGTACTGCTCCAGAATGCTGTCAAGTATCTCCAGCGGGCGACCGCCATCGACCATGAAATTCTCGGAGATGATCTCAAACCAGTCACAGACGGGCTTTTTTTCCAAGATGTGCCGGTAATGCGGTACACGGAGGCCTAGACCGATGCCGAGGTCGGTTTGACCATTGTAAGGGTTGGCGGGCATGCTCGGGAGTTCAAAGGTAAAGCTTAATATCAAGGACTGACCGCAACCACACTGGGTGGCTGCGGAAGTCTGTGTTGCCTTACTTCTTCGGCATGGTGTTGCAGCCGCCTTTGCCTTTGCAGGTGTTTTTGCCTTTGCAGCCAGCATCGCCAGACTTGCAGCCGCCTTGTCCTTTGCAGTCGTTGTGTCCCTTGCAGGTGTGCTGGCCTTTGTCAGCCATCTTTTCGATGGAGACGCCGGGGTTGGCTGACTTCTGGGTGCTGGTGGCCTGGGCGGCGTAAGCGCCGGAAAGGAGACCGGTGAAGGCGGCGGCGGCGATGATGTGCTTGGTGCTCATGGTGTGATGTGCGTTGCTTAGTTTGTTGGTTCCGGCTGGCTGCGTGTATTCGCGCCGTCGCAACATGGGAACCCCCTCCCCCGCGAATATTCCCGCCGAACTGAACTTTCTTTTAGCAGGGGGCAAAAATGCCTGCTTTACTCCACTCCTGCGCTGGATTTGAACCCTGCGCCCTTCTTCCATGGCATCTCCCAAGCACATTCATTTCATCGGCATCTGCGGCACCGCAATGGGTTCCACCGCAGTCGCTCTGCGCGCCCTCGGTCACACCATCAGCGGCTCCGACAATCAGGTCTATCCACCGATGAGCGATGTGCTGCGTGACGCAGGCATCACCGTGACTGAAGGCTATCAACCGGAAAATCTGCCACTTCATGCCGATGCGTACGTGGTAGGCAATGCCATTTCACGCGGCAATCCGGAACTCGAAACCCTGCTGGAGAAAAAGCTGCCTTACGTCTCCATGGCGGAGATGCTGAAGCGCGAAGTGATCCAGGGAAAACGCAGCTTTGTGGTAAGCGGCACCCACGGCAAGACGACCACGACAACGATGCTGGCGTGGATCTACGAGCACGCGGGCAAAAACCCCGGCTTCATGATCGGCGGCGTGCCGGAGAATTTCGAATCTGGCGCTCGCTTCACCCATTCGGACCTGTTTGTGATCGAAGGCGACGAGTACGACACGGCCTACTTCGACAAGCGCAGCAAATTCCTGCACTACCTGCCGGAGTGCGCGATCGTGAACAACATCGAATTCGACCACGCGGACATCTTCCGCGACCTCGATGAAATCCTGCTCTCGTTCCAGCGCTTTTTGAACACCGTACCACGCAACGGCCTCGTACTGGCCAACGGCGACGATCCCAACTGCCTTAGCCTGCGTGCCAAGTGCCCAGCGCCATTCAAGACGGTGGGCCTCAGCGATACCTGCGACTTCCGCATCACGATCACCCGCGTGACGCCCCAGAGCACCCATTTTGAAATCAACGGCACTGCTTTCGACGTGCCGATGGTCGGCGAATTCAATGCACGCAACGCAGCGATGTGCGTGTGCGCCGCCCGCTTTGCCGGATTGAGTGATGATGAAATCCGCGCCGGGCTGTCCAGCTTCCGCGGCATTCGCCGCCGTCAGCAGGAGTGCGGCACAGCCCACGGCATCACGATCATCGACGACTTCGGTCATCATCCCACCGCGATTCGCGAGACGCTGCGCGGCCTGCGCCAGCGCTATGAGGGACGCCGCCTGTGGGCGCTGTTTGAACCGCGCTCAAACACCAGCCGCCGCAACGTCTTGCAAAATGAATTGATCGAAGCGCTGACCGAAGCCGACGGCTCGGTGATCGCCGCAGTCGCCAATCCTGAGAAAGTAGCCGCAGATCAACGCCTGGACACCGCCAAAGTGGCGCAGTCCGTCACCGCACGCGGCAAGCCATGCTGGTTTGAAGCAGACACCGAAGCCATCGTCAACCGACTGAAACAGGAAACACGCAGCGGTGATGTGATCGTGGTCTTCAGCAACGGTGGCTTCGACGGCATCCACGACAAGTTGCTGAACACCCTCTAGTCCGAACCGTTTGCGATTTTTGACAGTGGTTTACAGTTGTTGACGCTAGTTTCTACCGAGCAGCGGCAGAACCGCTCCATCGGCTGGGAGAACAATCGTAAACGCCCCCTCAGTACACGATTTGCACCTCGTCCCCCACGCGCACCAGGCCAAAGAACTCCTTCGCCTTCGCATGGGGAAGCCGGATGCAACCGTGGGACGCAGGCCGACCCGTGACATGCCCGCTGTGCAGGCCAATGGCCCCGCAGTTCAACCGCATGAACCAAGGCATATCCACATGGTAGATCGTAGAGACATGGGAGGTGTGCTTGTCGGTGATGACATAGCGCCCCGCCGGTGTGCCATACCCTTCACGCCCGGTGGAAACCAGGGTTTGGTTGATGATGCGCCCCTGCTTGGTCACCCAGGCACGCTGACTGGAGAGATTTACGGTCACAAGCGTGTCAGGCTCCGACTCAGGATCACGGCCCAGCAGGACACGCATCAGGAATAGATAACCCTGGGTGGCCGCAAAATTGATGGGGTAACGATTATAGCGCGTGGTGTACAGTCCTGCCCGGCCGCCAGCACGCATCAGAGTGACCGCGCCTTCCACATCGCCACGCGCAGCACAGCAGATCAGGGGCGTGATCCCTCGGTCATTTTCCATGGCGTTGCGCAGATCCTTGATGGTGCAGCGGTCAATGACCTGTTTCTGTATGGGCGTATTAAAGCGAGTGTTGGGATCGACTCCAAACTCCAGCAGCGCCTTCAACACAGGTGCATTCCGGCGTAGGGAGGCAATCGCTATCGGAGGCTGCTTTTCATGCGCAGGCTGGTTCAGGTTCACTCCTGAGAGCGCCAGCACATACACACATTCCGCACGTCCCATGCGCACGGCGGCACAGAGCGGCGTATCACCGCCCAAGGTCATTTCGTCGGGTGAAATGCCCAGCGCGATGAGCTTGGCAAGATGCGCCGCATCGTCATTGAGCACGGCTTGGTAGGCCTGCGGCAGCGCAGACGTGCGCGGCATCAGGCGAGTCCAGTGATCAGCAATCGGATCAAGGACCGGACGCCAGGCAGGCACAGTGCTGGCAAGAACAGGTGCCGTATTCTCAGATTTCCTGACGATTGCCACCGCGGGTTCCGCGCTGACCGCCTTCGCTGGAATGACCGACTTCTCCTTTGCCGCCTCAGCCGCACGTATGAGGGCGGCCTTCTCTGCATTCGGCCGCACTGGCAGCGAACGCACCGGGTCAAATGTCGGATCAATGGGCAACGCAGCACGGATCTCAGCTCCGATCTCGCTCAGCTTTCCCAGACGCACCTTGCTAACCGCAGCCGTGGGCGGGGGGATAGCATCCAAACGAAACATTTCATGGTTCTTCAAAAGTTGTATGACGCCACTAAAAACTCCCACGCCGACGATGGGGGGGAGAATGCACGCACTCAGCATGTTGATGAATGAACCTTTTTTCATTTTTGAGTCACAAGCCTGCAACCAATAACAAAGATGACCTGTGTGTCGAGCGTGTATTTCGCTGAGTGGAGGCGAGAACTACCGCATTGACGCATGTTAGACACCAACAACGTCGTAGGCGATGGCACGGACATTTATGCGGCTTTGTTTGATCGCGGCGGCCTCTATCAGGGATCTGACTCCTTTGGCTGGACGCTCATCCCCGATCTTACGCAGGACAATCCCTCCAGTATGTCGCCTCGCGCATTTCCACCAGCGCAGCCGCCATCATGTCCATGACCATGGTGCCAGAGCCGCAGTCGGCTTTGCTGGTGATGCTGGCTCTTTCGGTAGGTTTGCTGCAGCGCAGGCGCATCACGCGCCCGGTTTGATCTCAGCAAAGATCAGCCTGCCTGCACTCGTCGGAAGGGTGCCGGAAACCACCACATCCACCGTCTGACCAATATGGGTTGCGGCGTTGTTCACGACGATCATGGCGCCGTCTGGCAAATAACCCACCGCCTGGTTCTTGTCCTTGCCCTGCTTGGTAAGCGGCAGCCGCAGTTCATCCCCCACGCTGAGTTCTGGATTCAGGGCTGCGACCAGTTCGCGCATGCTGAGCACGGTGATGCCACGCAGCCGGGCCACTTTGGCGAGATTGTCATCACTGGTCAGCAGGCGGGCGTTCAGCTCACGCGCCAGCGTCACCAAGCGCACTTCCACCGGAGCATCTGAGCTGCCGTCCTCATGAATGGAAACCTTCATCTCCTGCCTTGCCCGCAGTTTTTCCATCATCTCAAGCCCTCGCTTGCCACGCAGGGACTGCGCGACCTCGGGGGCGTCTGCCAACTGCTGGAGTCCGTCTAAAACGCAACGTGGCACCACGACGGCACCGCTGAGAAATCCGGTGGCAAACACACCTGGCAGCCGGGTATCCATGACCACGTTTGCGTCCAGCAGCAGCGGCTCACCTTCAGAACCGTCACGGCGAAACCGGATGTACGGAATCAGAAAGGCAAACTGGTCCCGATCACTGCGCAGCGCGAACGTGACACCGAAAAACGCCAGCGTGCCGTAGATGCAGATCTCCGCGACGTTTTGCAGCGCCGCGCCCTCCTCGTGATTTTGAAAATAGGCGAGCTGGAACACGCCGATGCGCGTGATCAGCCAGGCGCAGAAGAGACCCACGGCAAGTCCCAGCGTCGCGTGGGAAAAATCACGCAGGGTGAAGTGCGCCAGCAGCACATCAAGCACCATCAGCATGCCCATGAACACTGCGCCGCTCACCGCCCCGACCCAGGCGTCCTGCTGCAGGCCCAGAGCGATGGCGATGCCAATGAAAACAGAGAACGCAAAAAACAGCGCACGCACAAGGCGGATGGGCCAGGAAGTTTTCATGGAGGTGTTCAGGGATTAAAGGCAAAAGCCAGACGGGGCAAAAGGATTCTCCCCCTCAATTCATCACTGCCTGAATGCCATGCCGCCACGCCGCATAAAACGGAGTTCAACCCCGGCATCCGCAAACACCCGCCCCATCTCCCGCTCAAGTTCAGCCACACTGCGCCCTTTCAGAATGAACTCCCGCACAGCACTCTCCTCATTCATGCCCTGATCCAAGGCCCGCAGCAGCGCTTTCACACCCGCCCCGTCTCCAGCACGATCAAGATAAGTAAGATAAAATGTCAGGAGCATCGCCGAGGCGCGGTTCTCTTTCGCAACCAGCGTGTCCAGGCTCGCCGCCCATCCTCGGGGCTCCATGGCCAGCAGTTCGGACAGGTTTAACATTCCAAAACGCACCGACTGCCCCATCTGCCGCGCGCCAGCCTCACGCAGGCTCTGCCGCAGTTGCTCAATCGTCTGCGCAGGAGACAGCCCTGCACTCTTCGCATCTGCAAATTCAGGAATATCCATCATCAGCCACACCGGCACTACCCGGTTCACGACCGGGACCGGTGGCGGCTGCACCACCTCGGGTAAGGGTGCCGGCGCGAAATTTTTCTTCAACCCATAAGCCGCCAGACCGGATGACCCCACTGTTTCCAATGGAGACTTCAAGCTCCGCGCCTGAACCAAGGGCGACTCACGCTCGGCGATGGCAGCGTTGGGATGCGGCGTCTCCTGCTTCAACCACAGCACAAACACAGTGACCCCCAAGGCAGCCGAAGACACAACGGCCGCACGCAGCACCGTGATAATGCCCGGCTTGCCACGCCTGCGCCGTTTGCGAACGACTTCGGTTTGGTTCACCAGCGCCGTGGGCGCGCAACTGGGTGCTAGAGGATGCATGACACTCGGTACTCACCGGGTAAAAGCTCCAAACGTCAAGCGCGCTTCACTAAGACATCCTTTAAAGAAAGTCGCACAAACGCGTCTCACTGCATCATCGCCTGCGCTTTTTCCGCCACCACCGGCTCATCTCGGAACACCGCCAAAGCCGGACGCAGCAGTTGCGGATCTTCGTCCAGTGTCCGTTCGGCAAGCTGCCGCGCCAGGCGCACCAGCCGCGTATCTGCCAGCAGTTCACCAAACAGCAGCGGTGCCTGGCCGCTCTGCGCATGACCCAGCACATCCCCTGGACCACGCCGGCGCAGGTCTTCCTCGGCAATCTGGAATCCGTCACTCGTCTCTTCCATGATCGCCAGCCTCTGACGATTCTCATCGTCCTTGTCATCGACAAACAGCACGCAGTAGCTCGTATTCTCCCCGCGGCCAATGCGGCCACGAAGCTGGTGCAACTGCGCCAGCCCGAAACGACCCGCGTCATGAATGAACATCACCGTTGCGTTCGGCACGTCGATGCCCACCTCGATCACCGTCGTCGAAACCAGCGCGTCCAGCTTGCCCGCACGGAAGCGTTTCATCACATCCTCCTTTTCCTCCGCGCTCATCCGCCCATGCAGCAGCCCCACCTCGCACGGTGCGAGCAGCTTGGACCACTCCTCGTGTCCCTTCGTCGCCGCGCCCGCATCCAGCTTTTCCGATTCATCAATCAGCGCATAGACGATGTACCCCTGCCTCCCCTCCTCGATCTGCTCGCGCAGAAATTTTGCCGCATCTTTCTGCTTCGTCTTCGGCCTCACTTTCGTGATGATCTTCACCCCATCACGCGGCTTCTGGTCGATTGTGGAGACCTCCAGATCTCCATAGATCGTCAGTGTCAGCGTGCGGGGGATGGGCGTGGCTGTCATCACCAGCACATCCGGCGTGTCCCCCTTGCGGATCAGCTTCGCCCGCTGTGCCACGCCAAACTTGTGCTGCTCATCAATGACGACAATCCCCGTGTTGTGCATCAGCTCCGCGTCATGCAGCAGCGCATGCGTGCCGATCACAATGTCGGGTTTCGTAGAGCTGCTTTTTCCGCGCATCAGGTCCAGGCCATCTCCATCCTCTCGCTTCGATCCCGTCCTCAGCGCCACCCGCAGTCCCAGCGGCTCCAGCCACTTCCGCGCGCTGCGAGCATGCTGTTCGGCCAATATTTGAGTTGGTGCCATCAGCACCGCCTGCCGGCCTGATTCAACCGCACGCAGCATCGCAGCAAAGGCCACCACCGTTTTGCCGCTGCCCACATCGCCATGCAGCAGGCGGTTCATCGGATTGCCCGAAGCCATGTCTCGATGGATCTCGTCCAAACACCGCTGCTGCGCCGTGGTAAGTTGAAACGGCAGCTCATTGAAAAAGTCCCGCAGCAGTTCGCCCGTGCCGACCTGCTTGCGCCCGCCCGATTCGATCACCCGCCGCTTCCGTCGTGCCACGCGCAGTTGGTAGCCATAGAACTCCTGCAGCGCGAGGTAGCGCCGCGCCTGCTCCAGCCTCTCCATACTGGCAGGGAAATGCACTTCGCGCAGTGCCTTGGACCGCGACAGCCCCGCAAACTCCCCTTCCCCGCTCGGTGTCGGCAGCAGATCTTCAATAAACGACTCAGGCAGCGCCTGCAGCACATGCCACGCCGCCACACGCAGCGCCTTTTGCGTCATCGCCCCTTTCAGTCGGTAGATCGGCGTGATGCGCCCCGTGTGAATCTGCTGCGCATCATCATCGGCACCGCCTTTGACGATCTCATACTCCGGGTGCGACATGCTCAGCCGCCCTTTCGTGTCTTTGATCACACCATAGATTATCAGCTCCTGCCCTTCGGCGAACACCCGGCTCATGAACGGCATGTTCCACCACTTCAGCGTCAGCTGCTGCCCCAGCAGCCCCGTCGCATGCCGCACCACCGCCTCAAACACGCCCGCCCTGCCAAAAAATTTGTTCCCCGTCTTCGTGATCAAAACGTGATGACAAGACGGCACCAATCCTGCCTGAAACGCCAGCGCCTGCATCTGCCGCCTGTCCTCATGCCGGGATGGCATCAAAGCGATCACATCCGCCACCGTCGTCACCCCCTCCTTGCCCAACAGCCGCGCCGCATGTGCGGGAATGCCTGGAACTTCAGCGAGAGAGAGGTCGAGTGGGATCACCGCGCCACATCAATGACCGCGCATGACGTGTCAAAGCCGATCTCACCGGAGCGCATGCGTCCTGTGTGCGCGGCAGACTCGCAAGGCTTCATGCTTCCACTTCACCCGCCTGACGCATAATCTCCGTAACGATACGATCCGCCAACCAGTAACCGTTGCCACGAACGGCATGGATCAACGGTCCTACCGAGTCAATCAAACCTGCCTGCTTGGCTTCCACCAAGATACGGCCAGAGCCGACGACTTGCAGACCATAGACATCGCGAGCTACACGTCTGCCGCGTGCTTCATCCATCAAAAGCACCGATGACTTATGGCGCAGCGCCAGTTCGATGGCTCTGGATTCACCGAAATCGAGCAAGGAGGTCAGCAGCGGATCAGGCGGCGTCCCGAGATCGATCACTTGCAGCCATGACGCTTCTCGAAAAGCTTTGAGACCCACTTTGGAAACACCTCCAGCCTGGCATTCTGTTGCCACCTCCGCCGGAATGCAGACTGTTCCGAACAGAGAACGTAGCAATCCAAGCTGATCGATACCGCCAAGGGCGATCAACGGTCCGGAATTGCAAACGACCGTGCTCATGGACGCAGCACAGGCAGCTCACCGCTGAACTCAGCCGCGAGATCATCGTCATCCCAATTCACACTGGAAACACCCCATTGGCGACAGGTGAGCAAAAAATCGACGCGGGACAATCCCGCCAACTGGGCCGCCTGCCCGCTGGAGAGCCGATGACACTCAAACAGTTTCATCGCCGCAGCGATCTTTGTGTCCGCCGCGAAACGCGGCGCATCCACGCCCATGGCTGCAAGCCAGGATGGCGGATATTCGAGGGTGATCGTGCTCATGGCAGAAACTAACTTCAAAAGCCGAACGTGCAACGAACCTCATCTGACAAGACAAGGCGGGAACCACCTCACACCGCCTTCTCCATCACATAATCATCCATCACAAACCCGCTGCCGATGTCGCTGACAATGTCCTCGGTAAATCGAAATCCCGCGCGCAGGTAGGAACGAATAGCCGGAGCATTGCGCTTGTTCACGCGCAGGCGCACGGCCTTGCAGTGCATCTCGCGGGCCCGGTCCTCGGTCCAGCGCAGAGTGATCCCGCCGAGACCGTGCCCGTGAACTTCGGGCAAGAGGTAGAGCTTGTTGATGAATAGGACAGGCTCAAAGAGAAGCTTCTCAAACGAGATGTAACCGACAGCCTTCGGCCCGGCGGTCTCGACGAGCGCATACCACACGTCACGCGCCTGCATCTCGTGCGCCATGGATCCGGGCTGATACCAGATGGAAAGCATGTAGCGAATCTGCTCCTCGCTGATGATGCCGGGATAGTAAGCATGCCAGATTTCATGCCCAAGCTGCTGCACCGTGGGCAGTTCATGGGCACCAATTCGGCGAATACGTGCGGGGAGGGGGGCTCGCCGTGCTTGCAGCGTGCTCAAGGCATGCCGCCAAGTGTCCTCATCCCGCGCAGGAGAGAGACGGTGCAGATGCGTGGCAATTTGGTCCTGCGTCGGCTCCACGACCTGCTCCTCGCGGATTTGTTTCTGATCCGATGGAAATTCCGCCTCCGGCAGAATCAACTGCGCGAGATACCAGCAGGCCCAGGCGCGCCAGGTGCGCAGTTCCTTGTTTGGCTCCACCATACGCGTGGCCAGATGCTGCCAGTGACGGCGCGGATTCCCCATGAACTGGCCTTCGACCCGATGCTGCATGATCCACACCAGCGCCAGATACGGCAGCGGCCATTTCGCGAGGATCGGCTCATCCGCACTCAGCGGCAGCGACAGCGCGCGGTTGATGATGAGGATGCTTTTGGCCGGAAATCCTTCGCGCCACAGGCTCTGCGCGTAGTGCAGCGCCGTCTCATAAAACAGCGGACCACGCTCATGATTCAGCGCCTCGATGTCCGTGTGATCGTAATGACGATTCTCCTCCGGCAGCAGCGGGCAGGGCGGATTGATCCATGCAGTGTGTTTCACGCCGATTTTTCCTCCCATCCCTTCGCCCTGCCCAGCGCACGATTCCAGCCCTGCGTGATCTTGGCACGTGCGGCCGCTTTCATGCTCGGCTTGAACTTGCGATCCACCTGCCAGTGCTTCGCAATATCCGCGAGATTTTTCCAATACCCCACGGCAAGTCCTGCGAGGCAGGCCGCTCCGAGCGCGGTGGTTTCATTCACCTTCGGGCGCACAACAGGCACCCCCAGCAAATCGCACTGCAACTGCATGAGCAGGTTGTTCACGCTGGCTCCCCCATCGACACGCAGTTCCTTCAGCTTGATGCCCGCATCTGCTTCCATGGCCTTCAGAATATCCATGACCTGCAAGGCGATGCCCTCCAATGCCGCACGCGCGATGTGCGCCGCGGTGGTGCCGCGTGTCAAACCCAACAGCGTACCGCGCGCATACGCATCCCAGTGTGGCGCCCCGAGCCCGGCAAACGCAGGCACAAGATAGACTCCGCCGGTGTCAGGCACACTCGCGGCCAGCGCCTCGACATCCGCCGACTGGCGGATGATGCCCAGCCCATCGCGCAGCCACTGGATCGCCGCTCCGGCGATGAATACGCTGCCTTCCAGTGCGTATTCGGTGCGCCCATTGATGCGCCATGCCACCGTGGTGAGCAGCTTGTTTTTGGAGACGATCGGTTTGGTGCCGGTATTCATCAGCATGAAACAGCCGGTGCCATAGGTGTTCTTCACCATGCCCGGCTTCGTGCAGATCTGGCCAAACAACGCCGACTGCTGATCGCCCGCGATGCCTGCGATGGGAATGGACCCGCCAAGCAGCGATGTCGTGCCAAACTCACCGCTCGAATCCCGCACCTCCGGCAGCATGGAACGCGGCACGCCGAAGATCTTCAGCAGCTCGTCATCCCAGGTGCCTTTGCGGATGTCATAGAGCATGGTGCGTGAGGCATTGCTGACATCCGTGGCATGAACCTTGCCGCCGGTGAGATTCCACAGAAGCCAGGAGTCGATGGTGCCAAAGGCGAGCTCGCCCTTCGCCGCGCGGGCATTGGCCCCTTTCACGTTTTGCAGCATCCACTGCACCTTTGTGGCGGAGAAATAGGCATCCACGACGAGGCCGGTCTTGCGCTGGATGACCTTGTCCAGTTTCTGCGCGCGCAGCTTGTCGCAGATCGAAGCCGTGCGGCGGTCCTGCCAGACGATGGCATTGCAGATCGGCTTCCCGGTCTTGCGATCCCACACCACTGCGGTCTCGCGCTGGTTTGTGATGCCGATGGCTGCCACGTCCCCAGCCTTCACACGCGCCTTGTGCAGCACTTCGGAAGCCACCCCGGCCTGCGTGGCCCAGATTTCCTGCGCATTATGCTCCACCCAGCCCGGTTTCGGGAAAATTTGCGGGAACTCCTTCTGGGCCGTCGCCACGATGCCGCCGTCGTGGTTGAAGAGGATCGCACGTGAACTGGTGGTGCCTTGGTCGAGAGCGAGGATGTATTTCATGGTTATTTCAGATGTTCCCAAGAGCAGCCTGCGGAGTCAATGCCTTACAAACTGCGGGGCAACATGTAGGTGGCTTTTTTCCGCCCAAATGAATACTCTTGCCTGAAAAGCATCCAAGATCACCACCATGCAAACCATTCCTGAAACCGCAGCGCCCGCCGCACCGCGTGCGCGTTCCACCAAGAAAATCATTCTCATCACCCTCGCCGTCATCCTCGGCTGCGCGGGCATTGCCGCCGCCACCGGCGCATTCTGGGTCAAACAAAACTTCTACCCCTCCGCCATGACTCCCGTGAGCCTGAACGCCACGGAGAAAGCAGAGTTCGACAACAAACTGCAGGCCCTGAACAATCCTGCCGCCATTCCGCCCGATGAGGCGAACCGCACCATCGTCGTCAATGAACGTGAAGTGAACGCCTACCTCGCTCAGCAGCAGCTCGGCGAGAGCGTCCAAGTCAAGTTCGGCGAGGGCAATGTCTCCGCTGCCATCATTTTCACCGCGCCGGCGGATTTCCCGATCATGCCGAATCAAAAGATTCGTCTGCGTTTCACCTTCGGCACCAGCCTTTCTCCAGAGCATAAGCTTTCGCTGAAACTCGATGATCTGAGCCTCGGCGGCATCTCCCTCCCCAATAGCTGGGTCGGCGACATGAAGGGCGTTGATCTCATCGCTGAAAACGTGGAGTCCGATCCTGCCCTGCAAAAATTCATCGCCGGCATTCAGTCACTGGAAGTTCACAACGGCACCCTGCGCCTCGTGCTGAACAAGTAACCGTTTTAAAATAAAAAAGCCGCAGAGGTGCACCCTCTGCGGCTTTTCTCGTTTGGATGGATCAGTTCACTTCTTCGCGTCGGCCTCAGCGAGGATCTTCTTCGCCTCCTCCGCGCCAATCTCGCGCACCTGCAGATTGCGCCAGCGGATTTCACCACCGTGAGTTTGCAGCATGATCGGACCCTTGGCAGGCAGCGGCTGCGTCTTGTCCCAGTAATTTTCCATCACGTTGCCATCAACGACGAGTTGGTCGTTCAGCCACACCCAGGTGCGCGCACCTATCTGGCGGATGCGGAAGCTGTTCCACTCACCCATGGGCTTGTCCGCCACTACCAGTGGATCGCGGCCCGGTGTGTCTGGGGTGTTGTTGAACAATCCGCCGGAGCCGAGGTGCGGCCTGCGCGTCGGTTTCTTCGGATCAAACACCTGACTCTTGTCCCAGATCTGCACCTGGGGTGCGCCCCGCAGGTAGATGCCGCTGTCAGCACCCGCCACGGTTTTGTATTCGATGAGGAACTCGATGTCGCCGAATTCTTCTTCCGTGGTGGCATAGGGACCATGGCCGTCGTTGACCAGTTCGCCATTCTCGACCTTCCAGTCCTTGGCGAACTCGTCGCGCATCGTCTTGAGCGCTGCGGCTTTTTTCTCGTCCTTGAGTTTGACGACGGAATGTGGGTTCAGCCCGTACCAGCCGCTGAGGTCCTTGCCATTGAAGATCGGGCGAAATGCGGAGTCTTCAGACCGTGAGACAAGACAAACAGCCAGCACGAGGCTTCCGAGAGTGAGTGTATTTATTTTCATAATCATGGTCGGTAAATCTCTGGTCTACTCACTTCGCTTCTTTGAGCTTGGCGATCAGGTATTCGTTGATCGTCTTGTTCTTCACATCCATCGCGCCGGGGTAGACGACCTCACAGGAGACGCCCTTTTCCTTGCAATGCTCCTGCAGCTTCACGCCAAAATTAGCCGTGTGCGTCGGGTCTTTCTGGTCCTGACCGATGGCCGGAGGCGCACCAAACAAGCAGTACACCCCTGGATCATCTGACGATACGAGCGCGTAGGGCGAGTACTCATTGATCCAAGGCAGAATGCGTTCCCGCGCCGCCACGAAGGCGTCGAAGTCTTTGAACTCACCGGACTTGCCGAAGGCATGACTGCCATACTTGCTGTTCGGCGTCCACTCGCGCATCTGCTTGGGGTCCAGCGTCGTCTGCGGGCCGTTCACAGCAGCCGTGTAGAGACGAGTCGATTCACGGGCGATGGGGTCGCTGCTCTTCGGATCAGCCATGTCATCATGGAAAGCCAGCCACAGGCTGCTGCACGCACCCGCCGAGCCACCGCTCGCGCCGATGCGCGTCTTGTCGATGTTCCACTCCGCCGCCTTGCTGCGCACCGTCTGCAACGCCAGCGCCGCATCCGTCAGCGGTGCCTTCACCGGCGGCACCACGTCCTGCGCCTGGGAAATGTAGCGGTAGTTGATCGACACCACAGAAATGCCCTCCTTCAAGAATGGCTCCACAGCGATGCCCGCCTTGTCCCCGCCCATCCAACCGCCGCCATGGATGAAAAACAGCAGCGGCGTCGGCTTGTCCGACTTCGCCTGCCAGAAATCGAGCACATTCCGTTCAGCCGGCCCATACTTGAAATTCGCCACCGTGGGTGGTGGATTCTTCGGATAAACTTTCTTGGCCGGAGCCTTTTTTGCCGGGGCTTCAGCTTTCTTCGCCGGTGTGTCGGCAGCGAAGGCGATGGAGGTGAGTAAGAGGAGAGAGAACGCGAGTTTCATGGAGGAGGTAGAACGCGCTCAAACTGGCTTATCTGGCTGCAATCATAACTCTCATTGAGTCACACACCAAAAACCCGCAGCCAGGCCAATCAGGCTGCGGGACGGCGTAAAAGCCTACTTCTTCAGCGTCTCAATCAAAAACTCCGACATCGACTTGTGCTTCACATCCGGCGCGCCGGGGTAGTTCAGCTCGCATTCGTCGCCGATTTCACGGCAGTGTTCCTGAAGTTTCACACCGTAGTTCGAAGTGTGCGTGGGGTCCTTCTGCTCCTGACCGATGGCCGGGACGCTAGTGTAATAGAGATACACCGGCGGGTCGTCCTTGCTGACGAGCTCGTAGGGCGAGTACATCTTGATCCACTTCAGCACCGACTCGCGCTTCTCTAAAAATTCGGCAAAGCGCGTGTCGCGCGTTTTGCGCTCCTTCGGGTCCATGAAGCCAAAGGCGTGCCCACCGTAGCGGCTGTTC
This sequence comes from Prosthecobacter sp., assembly GCF_029946185.1. Classification (GTDB taxonomy): domain Bacteria; phylum Verrucomicrobiota; class Verrucomicrobiia; order Verrucomicrobiales; family Verrucomicrobiaceae; genus Prosthecobacter. Next base: position 26,995 of record NZ_JAQSEA010000071.1, on the reverse strand, counting down.
GGCGTCCATTCCTTGAGCTGCTTCGGATCGAGCGAGGTCTGCGCACCACTAACTGCCGCACACCAGAGGCGAGTGGATTCACGGGCGACAGGATCGCTGCTCTTCGGATCAGCCATGTCGTCGTGAAAGGCGAGGTAAAGGCTGGAACAGGCTCCAGCAGAGCCGCCGCAGGCACCGATGCGCTTCTTGTCGATATTCCATTCCAGCGCACGGCTGCGCACGAACTGCAAAGCACGGGCTGCATCTTCCAGCGGCCATTTCACCGGCGGCATCACTCCCGCAATCTGCGCCTGCCAGGAGTAGCGGTAGTTGATGGATACCACGGAGATGCCTGCCTTGAGGCAGGCTTCGAGTTCACCAACACCTGATTTATCCCCCGCGACCCAACCGCCGCCATGGATGAAAAACAGCAGCGGCGTGGGCTTCGCTGAATCCGCTTTGTAAAAATCAAGCACCTGCCGTTCATGCTCACCATAGGGCACATTCGCGACCGTAGGTGCACGCTTCGGTGCCGGAGCGGGTTTAACGGCGGGAGCAGGTGTCTGCGCGTGCAGTGATGCGGCAAGAAGCAGGATGATGAGGGTTGGCAATTTCATGCTCGACTCATAACGCAACCTACGGACTTGCCATTGCGAAGTTCATGCTTAGCCATAAAAAATGGAGCCCCTGCCATCCCTCATCGAGATCGAAGCCGCCAAGGCGCTCATTCGGCCTTACATTCACGAAACACCGGCCTATCGCTGGCCGCTGCTCGAAGCAGACCTGGGCTGCGAGCTGTGGTTGAAGCATGAGAACCACACGCCGGTTGGGGCTTTCAAGATTCGCGGCGGGCTAGTCTATATGGACGAACTGAAACGCCGGCAGCCCGAAGTGCGCGGTGTGATCGCCGCCACGACGGGCAATCATGGGCAGTCCATCGCCTTTGCCGCAAAGCTCAATGGTCTGCGCGCCGTGATCGTGGTGCCGCATGGCAACAACCCGGAGAAAAACACCGCCATGCGCTCGCTGGGCGCGGAACTGGTCGAGCATGGCTGTGAGTTTCAGGAAGCGCTGGAATATTCGCGTGAACTCGCGGCGAAGGAGGGATTGCATGCCGTGCCGTCATTCCATCCCTGGCTGGTGCGCGGCGTGGCAACTTATGCTCTGGAGCTGTTTCATGCCGTGGCCGATCTGGATGCCCTATTCGTCCCCATCGGCCTCGGCTCCGGCTTCTGCGGCATCGCAGCTGCACGTGAGGCTCTGGGATTAAAGACCAAGATCATCGGCGTCGTGTCTGAGCATGCACCGGCGTACGCGCTGTCGTTTCAGCAACGTCAGTTCGTCGAGCAGCCAAGCACCACGCGCGTCGCCGAAGGCGTGGCCTGCAAGACGCCAAACCATGACGCGCTGGGCCATGTCTTACGCCATGCCCACGACATCGTGACGGTGAATGACGATGAAGCCGTCGCCGCCATGCGCGAGATCATTCATGCCACGCACAACATCGCCGAAGGCGCGGGTGCGCTGGCCTACGCAGCGCTGAAGAAGCAGCGCGAGCAATGGCAAGGCAAACGCGTGGCCTGCGTGCTCACGGGTGGGAATGCGAGCATGGAGATGCTGGCGAGGGCGCTGAAGGTTTTGATGTAGCTCGGTATTCCGATTCCGCGAAGGCGCGACTCGGGATCGGCATACCGAGCTACAACAGATCACCGCTTTGACACGAAAGGCAGCACGATGTGGGAGGGATGCTCGAGGTCGTGATAGACCGTGTTCGTGGCGATGACCGTGCGGCGGTGCTGCTGGAGGGGTTCCCCAGTGTTGGGGTTCACGTCAAAGCGCGGAAAATTACTGCTGCTGATATCCACACGAATTCGATGTCCTTTTTTGAAGACGTTACTCGTGGGATAGAGCTTAATCGTGAAGGGATAGACCTTCCCCGGCTGCATGAGCTTTTCCTCCTTCAACGAATCACGAAAGCGGGCGCGCACGATGCCGTCGGCGAGATTGAGATCAAAGCCGTGCGGCCAGTCGGCGCTGGGCGGATAACCATCGATCAGCTTGGCGGTGAAATCGGTGTCCACCGCATCGGATGAGGCCCAGAGTTTCACCTCAATTTCGCCGGTGATTTCGATGTCCTCAGCAAGGGGTGCGGTCTGAAACACCAGCACGTCGCTGCGGGCGGAGAGCGGAATGGGCTTGGTCCAGTTCCAGAATTTGTCACTGCCGCGCTGATCCCACGCACCCTGCTGCATGATGCCGTCGCCGGAGGAGATGTTGCCACCGAGCGTTGGCACTGGATTCTTGGGGTCAAACTCATAGGTCACTGCTCCCCCCTCGCTCTCCGGCTTCACCTCGCTCAGCAGGCCTTCGGGATACAGAAAGAAAGCCGTGGGCTTCACACGGGCCAGTGGCCATTCGTTTTCATCGCGCCACTGTCCACCGTGATTGAGCAAGCCGTCCTTGGTCTTGCTGCCGTCCCCGGTGCCCATGACGAAGATGCGTACTTTTTTGGCGAAAGGGGCGGCTTTGCCGACGCTGTTGTCGATGCCCTTCATCCAGTGATCAAACCACTCCTTGCGCCAGACAAGCTGGTCCGCGACGGCCGCGTCTTTGCCGAAATCGACCTGACCGTGAGAAGACTTGTTCTGCGCGCCGTGAATCCATGGCCCCATGATGAGATAGACATCGCTTTTGAGCGTCTTCGACAGCGCCTGAAAATTGGCGGAGGTGTTGCCGGCCCACGAGTCATACCAGCCGCCGACGAGATAGACCGGCATGTCCTTGTAGCGCGAGGGATCGGCCAGAATGTTGTTCTGCGCCCAAAAGCCATCGTCCTTGCCGTGGCGCATGGCTTGGATGAGCCAGTCCTCGTATTCTGGGGCGAGTTTGAGCGGTGTGGTGCCGGGACGAAGCGGCAGCAGCGAGAGATAATCCCAGCGATTATCCGCCATCTCCTTGAGTTCGCCTTGCGTGGCGGGATCGAGCGCCGCGTTGCTTCCTTTGCCGGCATTGAGCATGATCCAGTTCCAGAAGCGCATTTCAAACGCGCCCGCATTCCGCATGCTCTGCAGTCCCATGTTAGACACGGCATCCACCGGGATGACGGTGGTGAGCTGCGGCACTTTTGCCAAAGCCATCGCGTGCTGCGTACCGCCGACATACGAGGTGCCGACCATGCCGATCTTGCCGTTTGCCCACGGCTGCGCGGCGATCCATGCAGCACAATCGGCTCCATCCGCACCATCATCAGTCAGCCAGTGCCAGACGCCTTCACTGGCATAGCGTCCGCGTGTGTCCTGCGCCACGAAGGCATAGCCGTGCGCCGCAAAGTATTCACCGAAGCTTTTGGTGCCGTCTTTGTTGTAAGGCGTGCGTGTGAGAATGACAGGCAGCTTTCCAGTGCTGCCCGCAGGCAGATACACATCTGTGGCGAGCTTCACGCCATCACTCATCGCTACCATGACGCTTTTCTCGACCTGAATGCCCGCTTCCTGGGCATGTAGAAACGAAGCAGCCAGCAAGACTGCCATGAAAGCTGAACGATGGATCATCATTTTACTCCGCGAGAAGTTTGGCCACCTGCTCCTCCAAACCACCACGCGCATCGGTGCTCACAACCATTCCCTTCTTATTGAGCAGCCACATGGCAGGAATCGAGGTGATGCCGTACTTGGTGGAAATCTCGTTCTTCCAGCCTTTGCCATCGAAATACTGCGGCCATTCCATGCCTTTTTCCTTCACGAATGCTTCCAGTTCGGCCTTGTCGCTGTCGAGCGAGATACCGACAATTTCAAAACCCTTCGGATGCAGCTCTTTGTAGGCCTTGATCACATTCGGCAGTTCTGCCACACAAGGTCCGCACCAGGTGGCCCAGAAGTCAATAAGCACGACTTTACCCTGCAATTTCGACACATCCACTTCGCGACCATCCACAGCGGTGAACTTCAGTTCGAGTGGCTTGTTTTTGAGCTCGGAGGCGGCCTTGATGCTCGCGATTTTGCCTTCCACCATCTTGTTCATTTTTTCAGCGGGAAAATCCTTCAGATGCTTCTCCGCTTTCGCCAGCCATGTGGTGGGGTCACCCTCTGGACTTTCGGCGGCCTCAGCAGCCTCCATGACACTGACCAAACTCGCCTGCGATTTGGTTTCAGGCTTCGCATCTTCGGCCTTGAGAATCTCTTCGAGCGTGATGGCCTGCTTTGAAGGTGCCGGCACCCCCGCGAACTCGCGTGCACGTCCGACCATGGTTTCAAACAACGCGGCATCCCAGCGGGATGGATTGTTCGGCTCCGCTTTCAAAGCGGTCGCATACGCAGCATCGAACTCCGTCAGGCCTTTTTTGAGCATCGCGATGGCTTCCTCACGCGATTTGGGCTGCTCCGTTGGATTTTTGATGCCTTCCATGGCATCGTTGACCTTCTTCCATTCGGCATCGCCGTCAGCAGCACGAAGAGAGAAGGAAACGGCCAGGACAAGAGTCGTGACCCCGATGCAGAGAAGGCGATGGGCGTTCATGTGAGAAAGTCTAAACGGGAGAAAGCCACGCCTCCAATCGTTTTAAGCGAATATTTCCGTCACCGCCCTGCCTTTACCATCTTCCGTGACGTAGAATGGCCGGCCCTCGATCTCGAACTCCGTCTTCGGGCTGATGCCCATGGCGGTCATGATCGTGGCATGCAGGTCCATGACGCTCACAGGGTTCTTGGTGGCAATGAGCGGGCGCTCATCGGCGGTTTCGCCATACAGATGGCCTTTCTTCACGCCACCGCCAAACATCACCACGCTGGTGCCGCCGGTGAAATGGCGGTGCAGGCCGTAGTGCTTCATTTCGCTGAGCGTATCGACTTTGAAGGTCGTCTGATCGTTCGCCGAGGAACCGGGCTTGCCTTCCATGAGGGCATCGCGGCTGAACTCGCTGGCAATGACGATGAGCGTGCGGTCCAGCAGCCCCTTCGCCTCTAGATCGCGAACGAGTTGTGAAATGGGCAGATCGATTTCCTTGTGCAGGGTGTCCACCGTGGTGTGGCCATCTTTATGCGTGTCCCATTGGAAGAACGGCACGTACTCGGTGGTCACCTCGACGAAGCGTGTTCCTGCCTCGATCAAGCGACGCGCAAGCAGGCAGCCACGGCCAAAGCGGCCCGTGTCATACTTGGCGTAACTCTCCTTCGGCTCCAGGGTGATGTCGAAGGCTTCGCGCTCCTTCGCGCTGAGCAGACGGTAGGCGTTGTCCATGCTGCGCAGCATGGACTCCTGCTGGTAGTCGCTCATGAACTCGCGCTGCGGGCTTTGATCCACCAGCTTGCGAAAGAGACGGTCGCGATTGGCAAACCGATTCGCATCCATGCCCTTCGGTGGCTTCACCGACTGCGCGGCTTCTTCCGGAAACGGCAGGTTCATGGGGCCGAATTCACTGCCAAAAAACCCCGCCGTGGTGAAGGCCTTCAGCTCTTCACTTTCGCCCACGCCTTCGAGCCGCTGGCCGATGTTGATGAAGGCGGGCATCACGGCATTGCGCGGGCCGAGCACCTTCGCCATCCAGGCACCGATGTGCGGGCAAGCCACCGTCTGCGGCGGCACGTAGCCGGTGTGCCAGTGATACTGATGCCGCGAATGCAAAATGCTGCCGAGATCAGGCTGCACCGCGCTGCGAATCAGAGTGGCGCGGTCCATCACCTGCGCGATGTTTTCCAGCCCCTGGCAGATTTTGATGCCATCCACATTCGTGTTGATCGCAGGGAAAGTGCTGAGCATCCGTTTGACCTCCAGCCCCTTCTCAAAGGGCAGATAGCCTTTTGGGTCAAAGGTGTCCGGCGCCGCCATGCCACCTGCCATCCATAGCAGGATGCAGGCATCGGCCTTTGCTGGCGGGTGTGTCACCTTTTCACCTGTTTTTGCCCAGATGGCGCGGGACTCGCCGGTCATCCATGCGGCAGTGCCAGCCGCTGCTAGCTTCTTCAGGAAATCGCGGCGGATGAGGTGCTCGGGGAGATGGGGGTCGATGTCGTTCATGACAGAACTAAAACGCTGCAAAAAGCGCTTCACTGACGTATTTTTCCAGTTCCTCTGCCATCTCGGTGGAGAGCATGGCAACGGCAAACGATGCTACACCGCTCAAACTGTCAGCAATGCCCCCAAGATTCCATGATTGACGGGCGTCTAGCCCTCCGCCATCTCCATATACTTGTGCTAATCAGTCTCCACCATCTGCTGTTTGTACTGCTGCCCGTCGCTTTGACTGTGCGCCTTTACGTCAAACCACGACCGGCCACGTTCGACGTGGCGAATGGCATCACGCGCTTCTGCCTGGGAATTGGCAAGTGGGTGCTGCTGGTCAATCCGCTGTGGCATCTCGCGACGATGACTTTTCGGGGCGGGCCGGAGAGCCTGGGCACCAGTGTGGCTTGGATGGGATTTCTGAGTCTGCTGCTCAGCCTGCATTTTGCTTTCACCGCCGCTGGCGATGTTCTCGCCGGTCTGGGCGGCATGTTTGGATTCAAGGTGGCGGAACCGGTGCAGGAAGCGCTTACGCTTCGGCGCTTCACAAAGGGGAAATGGCTGCGGCTGATCGCCCTCCTGCTGGCAGGCACCGTGATCGGAGCGCTGGTGCAAACGGCTTCTTTCGGCGACACCTGGCTGCACCTGAAGGCACTGTTTGTGCCTCCGCCCCGGACGATGGCCACCTTGCTGCAACAGACGCGAGTACGGACAGATTTCAACGTCCTGACGATCTTCGCCGCGCTGGTCTGCCTCATCGGCCTGCCACACTCGCGCGATTTTCTGCGCGAGCCAGCACCATGGAAGGCGACGATCTCCATTCTCATTTTCACCTTTGCCGTGGCGATGCTGTGGACGCACGCCGCACCCATGCCATGAAACCGACGCTTCCTCAAATCGACCCAGCGAAGCGCACTGTGATACCGCCTGAACCGGAACTCAGTCCCAAGGCAGCGCGGAAGATCATCCGTGTTTTTCTACTGCTGCTGGCCGTGCCGCTGCTGTTTGAAGCCGCGTCCTGGCTCACGCCCTCCAAGACCAATCTCGCGGCTGCAACGGTGCGGAGCGGCCTGCAATGGCTGCTGATGCATGGCTTGAACGAGGGCAACCACACGGTGTTTCTCGGACGTGAAGGCTGGCTCTTCGACCAGCATGAACTCGACCGTCTGGCGCATGCCCGACGCCCTGGCAACGATGTGCAGCCTGGTTTGATCAAGCTGGCGGCAGAGTTGAAAGCGCAGGATACGCCGCTGCTGGTCGTCGTCATTCCAGACCGTGCCACGATGTACCCTGAACAGATCCGTCTCGGCCGGTATCTAGACGTGATTCGTTTGAAAGATGAAGTGGGCAGGCTGGCTGAATTGAAAACGGCAGGCGTCGATGTGATGGACATGACCGAGCCCCTGTGGGAGTTCCGCGACAGGCAGCCGGTGTTCTTTGCACGGGACAGTCACTGGACCCCGGAGGCCATGAAGGCGGTGGCCGTGGCGGTAAACAAGCATGTGCACGAAAAACATCCACGACTGAGCAGTACCGAGACTCCCATCATCAATGCCAATATTCTCGAACACACAGATGCAGGTGACCTGGCACGTCGGCTCGATCCGCTGCATGCCGCGAAGCTGCTGGGAGCAGAAGAAGCAGTTTTGATTTCAATTCGTGGCATCCCGCAGAGCGACAAATCCCCCATCGTGCTGCACGGCGGTGAACTGATGCGTGTGTATGACGATGCGCAGCTCAGCTTTGGCGGCGACGGTCAGGCACCGGCGGCCGGTTTTGCCACGCAGCTTTCCACCTTGTTGGGACGCTCGCTGGATGTCCGGGACATGCCCCGGGCAGGAGAGAACTATCAAGACAAGAAGCTCGTCATCATTCTGTTGCCGATGGTGGATCTGGTGCCGTAAGTTCGGCCACCCCATGCTGCGACTTCTCCTACACTTCTTTTTCGGCGGCCTCTTTGTCTATGCGGGTCTTTTAAAGGTGATGGATCCGATGTCGTTCCTCGATGACGTCCGCAGCTTCGATCTTTTGGGGGACCCCTGGGCCGCGTGGCTGGCCATGGGCCTGCCATGGCTGGAAATTTTGGCCGGACTGGCCGTGATGAGCGGCCTGCTGCGTTCCGGTGGCCTGCTGATCTTGAACGGATCGCTGCTGATTTTTTTGGCCGCCCTCGGCCTCTCTTGGTGGCGTGGCATCGACATCCGCTGCGGCTGTTTCGGCCACGCCGACGCCACCTCCAATTACCGCGACCTTATCCTGCGCGATGTGCTGCTGCTCCTCACAGGGATCGCGCTGGCATGGTACGGTAAACCAAAAGCAAGAGCATGAGCGTTGAACTGAAATACCACTTTGCCTCAGACAACACCTCCGGCATTTGCCCTGAAGCCTGGCAGGCACTGGGAGAGGCCAATGCAGGGTATCAGCCCAGCTATGGGGCCGACTCGACCACGGCCGAGGCCTGCGAAACGTTCCGGCACTTTTTCGAGACTGACTGCGATGTGTACTTTGTCTTCAACGGCACGGCGGCGAATTCTCTCTCGCTCGCCACACTCTGCCAGAGCTATCACAGCATCATCACCTCCCAAGAGGCGCATGTGGAGACGGACGAATGCGGTGCCCCGGAATTTTTCAGCCACGGCTCGAAGATCCTGCTCGCCCGCAGCCCGCTGGGAAAACTCGACCCCGCTGATGTCGTACGTCTGGCGACAAGCCGCAGCGATGTGCATTTTCCCAAGCCGCGAGCCCTGAGCATCAGTCAAAGCACGGAACTGGGCACGGTGTATCGCCCGGGCGAACTCAAGGGCCTCGGCGCTGTGGCGAAACAGCATGGCCTGTCGATTCACATGGATGGTGCACGCTTCTTCAATGCCCTGACCGGTTTGAACTGCGCACCCGCCGACATCACCTGGCGTGCCGGGGTGGATGTGCTGTGCTGCGGTGGCACCAAACTGGGCATGGCCGTGACGGAAGCCGTCGTGTTCTTCAACAAGGAGCTCTCACAGGAATTTGCGTACCGCTGCAAGCAGGCGGGACAGCTTTGCTCGAAAATGCGCTTCATCTCCGCGCAATGGCTGCGCATTTTGAGTGATGAGACCTGGCGCAGGCATGCCCAAAACGGCAACACCTTGGCTCGCCGCCTCTCTGATGCACTCGGCCATCTGCCAGGGGTGCAGATTCTCTACCCGGTGGATGCCAATGCGGTGTTTGCCAAGCTGCCGGACCTGATGAAGGAAGGTCTCAAAGAGCGCGGATGGGTGTTTTACAGCTTCATCGGCGGCGGCTCTCGGCTGATGTGCTCATGGCGTACCACTGAGGCCGATGTGGATGCGTTTGTCGCAGATGCGACGGCGTTCGTGTGAATGGCTGACAACTCTCAAAGCGTCTCCGCCATCTGATCGAGGTCCTTGTTGATGCGGTCCTTCCACTCGGTGGGGATGAGGTTTCCGCAGCCGCGTTCACCGCCACATCCGGCACGACGATCTGATACTTCGACCTGCCACGAAAACCGAGGATCATGTCTTCCTCCTCATCATCACTGACCTTGGTTTGGCTGATGGCTGTAACCGCAAGGGCAGGAAAACAAACGAGCAAAGTGAGCAGGCGCATGGGGTGGAGTCGTGTGCGATGAGGATCAGGACTCATGCAAACGCCAACGCGGGCGGTGCCTTTCTTAACTTGTTACGCGCTCATTGCGGGCGTGAGCCGCCCTCACACACCTTCCGCCGCTTCATCAGCCGCTGCGGCTTCATCCGCAATGGTGGAAAGACGCTTGAAGACCAGCTGCAGCACGCGACGTAGATCCGCCTTGGTGGTGGTCACCTCGTAGTCTTCGATGACCACTTTTTCGCCTACCTTGGGCAGATGGCCGAGGAGGTGCGTGACATAGCCGCCAATGGTGGTGACTTCGTCGCTGTCGAGGTCGATGCCGGTCTGGTCGGCCAGCTCGTAGAGGTTGTAGGTGCCTTCGACGGTGAATTCGTTGTCGTTGATGCGGCGGAACTCGCTGACTTCCTGATCGAATTCGTCCTGAATATCTCCCACGATTTCTTCCAGCACGTTGTCGAGCGTCACAATGCCGACGGCACCGCCGAATTCATCCACGGCCAGGGCGACATGAACGTGTTTGTCGAGGAAGAAGCGCAGCAGTTTGTCGATGGGCATCATCTCAGGAACCATCTGCAACTCCCGTTTGATCTTGCGCAGGTCCGGCTGGGGTCTGCCAATCAGGCTGAGCAGATCCTTGATGTGAATCGTGCCTATGGCATGGTCGAGATGACCTTCGACGAGCGGATAACGCGTGTGCTTGGAGTCGATGGCAATCTTGAGGCTGTCCTCAAAGGTTTCATCCGCATCCAGCGAAACCACTTGGTTGCGCGGAGTCATCACATCACGCACACAGCGGTCATTGAGGGCGAGGGCGTTGAGAAGGATGTCCTTCTCGGTCTCCGTCACCTCCTTGGATTTCTGACTTTCGGCCACGATGTGCCGCAGCTCTTCTTCAGAGTGGGCGATCTCGTGCTCGGAGACAGCCGTGATGCCAAGAAATCTGAGGACCAAGTTCGTGCTGGCGCTGAGAATCCAGATCGCCGGTTTCAAGACGATGTAAAACAGGTGCAAAGGGCGCGCGATCAGCAGCGCGGTTTGCAGAGATTTGCGGATGGCCACAACCTTGGGCGTCTGCTCTCCCAGAACGACGTGCAGATAGGTGACGATGGCATAGGCGATGCCGATGGACGTCCAGCGGACCACAGTCTCGCTGACGATGCCCATTTTGAACAGCATGGGCTGCACCAAGACAGAGACAAACGGCTCGCCGAAAATCCCCAGCGCGATGCTGGTAAGAGTGATGCCCAGCTGCCCGGCTGAAAGGTAGGCGTCAAGATTCCGCGTCACAGTCTGCGCGAATTGGGCACCACGCGTGCCGTCTTCGATGGCGGCAGTGAGCTGGCTGTCCCTGACTTTGACGATCGCGAACTCTGCCGCCACAAAGAAGGCGTTTAGCAGCACGATGATCAGCACGATGACAGCCTGCCAAAAAACTTCACTGGCTGTGAAGCTCCACTCGCGCACGAGTTCAGCAGAGGCATTGGCGAGCAAAAGAGTCATGAGGCGGCGCGGTCAGGCGTTCACAGCTTCTCGTAATTGCCATCGCATCGTTTTTCGAGGATGGTGAAGCCGGCGGCCTTAGCGTCGGAAACGGAGAGGGGTTTGGTGATCTTCGGCGTGTTAAAGCCGGAAATAAGTTTTTTGACCGGCTGCCTGCACAGAGGGCATGCCTCTAGCGCGGGTCGGCTGAGGGGCCGGCGCAAATCAAAGCCTCTGCGGCAAGCAGGGCATCCCTTTTCAAGGTCGTCAGCAATGTAGGAGTAGGTAGGCATCAGAGAAGAACGCACCGCCTCTCCAAGCAGCCAGAGGCAAACCCTGGCTGCAAGTTGGGGACGGAAGACTACCAGCTGGACTTCGTCACTCCGGGGATCATACCCTGAGAGGCGAGTTCGCGGAAGGTCATACGGGACATCTGGAAGCGGCGAATGAACGCGCGACGACGACCGGTAACGCGGCAGCGGTTGATGAGACGTGTCGGGCTTGCGTCACGTGGAAGCATGGAGAGGCCGACGAAGTCGCCTTTCTCCTTGAGTTCTGCACGGAGTTTAGCGTACTTTTCGACGGTTTTACGTTTGCGCTTGTCGCGCTCGAGCCAGCATGTTTTTGCCATAGGGGCGCGGAGTCTGGCCCAAAGCTCCACTTTCGCAAGAACAAATTTCTACTAGCGAACGCTCTATTTCACGCTAAATGCCAATTATTATGGTCATCTTTACTGGAATGTGCATCGCAGCCGGGCTGCTTTTCTGCGGCGTCATCGTCTTCACCTACTTGGTGAAAGGCTGAAAATCGGGCGTTTGTGACGCCTACTGATACAGGAAAGTCGTCAGCGGACTGGTGGCTGAAGCCTCCGCTGCGCCCTCGCTCAGGCCGATTTCATAGGCGCTGCGTCCGGCCTCCACGGCCATTTTGAAGGCTTGTGCCATGCGCACGGGGTCTGAGGCGACGGCAATAGCAGTGTTCACCAGAACGGCGTCTGCACCCATCTCAAAGGCCTCTGCGGCATGACTTGGCGCCCCGATCCCTGCGTCCACCACCACCGGCACGGTAGCTTGGGTGATGATAATTTCGATCATCCGACGCGTCGCGATGCCCTGATGCGACCCAATGGGCGACCCCAACGGCATCACCGTAGCGGTGCCCACATCCTGCAGACGTCGGGCCAAAACGGGGTCGGCATTGATGTAAGGGAGGACAATAAAACCCTCCTTCACGAGAATTTCAGCCGCCTTGAGCGTCTCAATCGGGTCCGGCAGCAGATAGCGCGGGTCGGGATGGATCTCCAGCTTCACCCAGTTCGGCAGACCCGCCGCCACGGCCAGCCGCGCCAGGCGCACAGCCTCCTCCGCATTCATCGCCCCGCTGGTGTTCGGCAGCAGCAGGACGTTTTTCGGAATGAAATCGAGGATGTTGGCAAAAGGATCCCCCTTCCCCGTCAAATCAGCACGGCGCAGGGCCACCGTCACGATTTCCGTCTCCGAGGCAATAATGGCATCCCGCATCAGCTCACCACTGGCGAATTTCCCCGTCCCCAGCATGAGACGCGAGTTGAACTGACGATTGGCGATGGTTAGGGGCTGATTGGGCATGCTCTAGGGAGTAAAACGGTCTTCGATCCTATCGGCGATGTCGTGCGGATATGCCAGTAAAGTGATGCGGGCACTCCTGCCTGCAATGCGAACGTCTAGGAACATACGTTGCGGGCAAGAGTGCCAACATCACTTATCACTCTCACCGCCTGCCAGCTCTGCACGCCCGGAGGCGTCCTGAGATCTCGACCAGCGGAAGGGCGCGGCTTTCACCACGCCCCAAGGCGGCTTTGCGTTTTGCCAGCAATTCCCAAGGCCATGTGGTGGTGCTGGATGGAGCGTTTTCGCCTTCCACCTTCCAATGGCTTTCGGGAATGTCGTCCTCGGAGTTCATGGTAGGAATGTGGCTTTTACCCCACACAAATCAACTCAGCATCACCCGCTGCAGCAGCTCACCCGTCGGAGGCTGGATGCCGATGTAGAAGTCGCCAAATTCACCATACTGCGTGGTCACTTCATCAAAGCGCATCTCATAGACGATTTTTTTGATCTGCACCATGTCGTGCGCGAAGAGCGTCACGCCCCACTCGTGGCTGTCGAGACCGGTGGAGCCCGAGATGAGCTGGCGCACCTTGCCCGAGTATTTGCGGCCGGTCTTGGCGTGGCCGCCCATCAGTTCACGACGCTTGGCAAAATCGTTCGCATACCAGTTCGCGCCCACGCTGCGGCGCTTGCTCATCGGGTAGAAACAGAAGATCTGCCAGTCGGGCATGTTCGGGTACAGGCGGTCGTTGAAATACTTCTTCATGTGGGTCTGCCATTCCGTCACCCGTTGGTCGAAGGCCTCCGTGCCGGGAACCAGATTCTCCGCCTTCTCGATCTGCGCCTTAAACTCCTCCACGCTCTGCGAGTACTCAGTCCACTCCGTCATGGAAAGGTAGCTGTAGGCCGGCGTCAGCACGTCTGGGCCCAGCGCCAGATTGACCTGTTTTTCAAAGCGCTGTGAATCGTGCAAATCCGGCGTCAGCAGCATGAAGCCCAGCTCCGACTTCGGCGATACCATCGCAAACGCGAGCAACTGCGTGCCGGGATGCTTGCGAATGGCCTCAATCGTACGCGTGAAGTTCTCGCGGCGCTCCTGGCGCTCTTCCGGCGTCAGCGCCGCCCAGTAGCCATGATCGATGGTGAAAAACAAGTGCTGCACGATCCATCCCTCCTCGGAGATCAGCGGTTTGGATTCAGCGGGGCCGGTGGACGTGGGAAAGGAGGTCGGAATGAGCATGGGGTGATGGGAGGTTGCCTCTCTCACATACGCCGGAAACGAGACGGCTCAACGGACGATCATTGGCTTTTATTGTGCCAAATCCCTGCACCTGCCGACAGCGGCCACTCGATTAACTTTTATGCTCCTCTTCCGGATGGATTTCCAATCTTCGGAGCATAGCCGCAAATCGGGAGCTTCGGCGCAGGATGGAGGCCAGTCCTGCCAGCCAGAGCGCCATCCCAAGAATCCACGGCAAATCAGGATGCGCATGCTTTGTTGATTTGATGACGTGTTTGCCTTCCATCCAATAAATCGGTGCCACGATCATGTCTGCCAGTCCCTCGAACCCCTGGGAAAACATGAATCCGAACCCCATGCTAAATCCAATCAAATAGGTCACAACCGGGGAAAGCCAGGAACGCGGCATGAGGCAGGCCAGAATCACCGGTATCACAGCGCAGTAGGAACATCTCAGCAGAACGGTGCCGAGATCAGGCTCCCCGCCGCCAACCGCAGTCCCCCAGAGTCCAAGAACAAATCCAAGGATGCACGCAGGAATACCCCCCACCACGAACGCCACAAAATGGCGCTCAAACCAGGTGAGTTCACGCATGGGATTCATGAGAGTGGCGTTCTTTACAGTCGTGGCTAGCTTGTCATGACATGAAAAACTCGTCGAGACTCTTTCTGCTTCTTTTCGCCGTGAACGTCTGCTCCGCGCAGGAGGCGTTTGACCGGTTGACCTTTCATGCAGCTCCGAAGCCGCTGGCAGCAGAGGCGAAGACCAGCGACTGGCCGCGCCTGCTCGGCCCCACCGATGACGCGATCTCGCCGGAGACGCCTCTGCTCAAAACATGGGCGCTAGGTTGCCCGAAACCAGTGTGGGAAGTTCAGATGGGCGATGCTTACAACTCTCCAGCCATCAGCGGTGACTTCTGTGTGATCTTCCATGCGCTCGAAGGCAAGGAAACCATCGAATGCCTCGACCGCGAAACCGGGAAGCGCTTCTGGTCACAGGATTACCCGGTCTCCTATCAAGACCGCTACGGCTTCGGCAACGGCCCGCGTGGCAGCCCGGTCATCGCCAATGGCATCGTCGTGACCTTTGGTGTGACGGCGGAACTTCGCGCCTTCGATTTGAAAACGGGCAAGCCGCTCTGGCAGCATGACCTGCGCAAAGAATACAACGTGCCCCAGGATTTCTTCGGCGCAGGTGGCACGCCGCTGATTCTCGATGGCCGCGTGATCGTGAATGTCGGTGGCAAAAAAGCAGCGCTCGAAGGCAACGAAGGCCTGCGTGACCGCAAACAACATCTCGCCGAAGCAGGCGTGAGCGTGGCGGCGTTCGATCTGCAAAGCGGCAAGGTCGTGTGGACTCTCGAAGACGCCTGGGGCGCAAGCTATGCTTCGCCGATTCCCGCCAAGTTGCACGGGCAGACGAAGGTGCTCATCTATGCCGGTGGCGAAAGCGATCCCGCCATCGGCGGCCTCATGTGCATTGATCCTGCGAGTGGAAAACTGCACTCCAAGTTTCCGTGGCGCAGCGAAGACTACATCCAGGCCATCGGCAGCTCGCCCACGCTCATCCCCGACAAAAACCGAGCATTCATCACCACCGCCTATCCAAAGGGCCGCCCGCTCGGTGGCGTGATGGTCGAGTATGACGCGGAATTTCAGGCCAAGGAAATCTGGCAGTCCAAGAAGCTCGCCGTGCACTGGATGAACCCGGTGTATCACGACGGCCATCTCTATGCGATTGATGGCGAGACAGAACCCAAGTCACGCCTCGTCTGTGTCAACGCCGATACCGGCGCAGAGGTTTGGGAACAGCACATCGAATGGGAGGATGCCGAGTTCAGCAAACAAACCGGACGTGCCAACCCCGCCCGTCTCAGCATCCTGCGAGCCAGCTTGCTGAAGGCCGACGGAGCCTTCCTCTGCCTCGGCGAAACCGGTTCGCTGCATTGGCTCGATCTAAGTCCAGCGGGTGCCAAAGTGATGGCTCAGGCCCAGCCATTCTATGCACTCAACACCTGGAGCCTGCCCGCTCTCAGTCACGGGCTGATCTATGTGCGCCAGCAGTCGCAGGATCTGCTGCGGAAGTCAGGGCCGCGGGTGATTTGCCTCGATTTGAGAGGAGAGTAAACCATGCAGATACTCAAGCATGGGTCATGCTCTGAGCACGGATCATTGAGGTCGGGTGCACCCTTGTAGCGATCCATCGAAAAAAAAGTAAGGACTGACGCCACCTGCTTAACAGCGGGTCAGGGGTGAAAAATGGGAGCGTGGTTAAGCTCAAATTTTCAACGCTTCTATGCCATTACCAATGAGTCATTTGCAACTTTCCAACTGAAGTCGTGATGCGTTGGCTTAACAGCGCATAAACAATGCAGCGCAGTGACTGAAACGTCACTGGCGTTGTGAACCCGTTCTCGACGCTTTCTGCACGTCTTGAGAGATGGCACATCAAATGCTAGTGCCAAAGGCATGATCCCCCCATGCAAATACATCATCGACAAATGTACCGGATCGAGAGCAGTCATCTGTCTGTCGCTCCTTTTGTTCATGAACTCCTGCAATGAGAGTGCCACGGCAACCACTCATGAAGTGCAAAAAACTTTCCCGGTTACTTCCGCCGTGGTGATGAATGTGCCGAACGGTCAGGAGTATGTCGCAAGCATTCAGAACTCCAATTTCATTGAACTCGAAGCACGGGTGAGCGGACGCTTGGAGAAAGTCTCTGTCGATGAAGGACAGCGGGTCACCGCAGGACAGCTTCTCTTCACCATCAGCAGTCATTCATATCAGGAGGAAGTGAAGCGAGCCAATGCCAGGCTCAAAAGCACCATGGCTGAAGCCAAGATGGCGGAAATCGATCTGCAGAACAACCAACTGCTGCTGGAGAAGAAAATCATTGCCACATCCGAATTGGAAATGTCTCAGGCAAGATTGGATTCAGCCAGGGCCAAAGTGGACGATGCGCAAACCACAGTCGCCGATGCCGAACGCAGGCTCACTTACGCCGAAGTGCATGCGCCGTTTGACGGCATCATCAACCGGATCCGAAACAAAACCGGCAGCCTCGTTTCAGAAGGTGACCTGCTGACTTCCATTTCCAATGACGGCGATGTGTACGCCTACTTCAATGTGTCTGAGCGTGAATATCTGGAACTGGCCAAACGCAAGGACCTGGGTGTGCAAGGCAGCGTGGCGCTGGAACTGGCCAATGGAGAAATCCACCCGTTCAAAGGCAGAATCGAAACTTGGGAAAGTGTGATTTCCAAAAGCACCGGGAACATCGCCTTCCGCGCCAGCTTCTCCAATCCCGACCATCTCCTCAGGCATGGTTCCAGCGGCAAGGTGATTGTTCAGTCGGAACTGAAGAACGCACTGGTGATACCTCAAAAATGCACCTTCGAAGTTCAGCATAAAACCTGCGTATACATGCTTAACGCCGACAACAGCATCCAGTTGCGCAGCATCGACACAAAGCTGCGCCTGCCGAACCACTATGTGATCAACTCTGGACTTCTGCCGACTGACCGCATCATCTATGAAGGCATTCAAGTGGTGAAGGAGGGCGATGTGATTGCACCTGACTTCAAAGCCCTTGCTGAAGTCGCGCCGTTCTGATCCCCACATTCACAAACAGCTTGTCATAAATGGGTGGGTGAGATGCTGCCGCCAGATCTGGCGGACTCAGACTCAGAACCCATGCACCAAACCGATGAATAAAACGCCTGCATGATTAACGAATTTATCCGCAGACCGGTGCTGTCGATGGTCATTTCCATCATCATCACTTTCCTGGGTCTGCTGGCATTGTTCCAACTGCCCATCACCCAGTTTCCCAGCATTGCTCCACCTGAGGTCAATGTGACGGTTGAGTACATCGGTGCCAATGCCGAAACACTGACCAAGGCGGCCATCGTTCCCCTGGAGAGATCGATCAACGGCGTGCCTGGCATGAAGTACATGTCCTCACGGGCGGCCAATGACGGCGTCGGAGTCATTTCAATCATCTTTGATGCAGGCACCGACCCGGATGTGGCGGCGGTGAATGTGCAAAACCGTGTGAACAAGATGATGGGCGAACTGCCGGAGGAAGTCATCAAGGCCGGGGTCCAGATCGCCAAGGAGGAGAAGGCCATGCTGATGTACCTCGACGTCACCAGCACGAATCCTGAACTCGATGAGCTGTTTTTATACAACTTTGCCGACATCAACATCCTGACCGAGCTCAAGCGGATCGAGGGCGTGGGGTTTGCGAAGATCATCGGCGTCAAGGAATACTCCATGCGGATCTGGCTCAAACCGGACAAAATGCTGACCTACAACATTTCGACGGAGGACGTGCTGCTCGCATTGAGAGAACAGAATGTGGAGGCCGCGCCTGGGAAGGTGGGGGAAAGCTCCGACAAGACCGAGCCTCACCTGCAATACGTGGTGCGTTATGCAGGAAAATACCAGAACCAGGACGATTATGAAAAGATCCCCATCCGCTCCAATGACGAGGGCGAGGTGCTGCGAATAAGGGACGTCGCCGAGGTCGAATTCAGTACTCTTTACTTCGATATGGAGACCCGGTTCAATGGCAGGCCCACCGCCGCCATTCTTCTCAAGCAGCTGCCCGGATCCAATGCCAACGAAGTCATCGCCAGAATCAAACAGCGCATGGCCGAAATCAAGGAGGACACTTTTCTTCAGGGCATGGACTATGATATCAGCTATGATGTATCGCGCTTCCTGGATGCCTCGCTGCATGAGGTGATGCGGACGCTGGCAGAGGCTTTCCTGCTGGTCTCGCTCGTGACGTTTATTTTCCTGCAGGACTGGCGCTCCACTCTGATCCCAGTCATTGCTGTGCCGGTGTCCTTGATCGGCACTTTCTTTTTCATGCAGCTGCTGGGCTTCTCGCTGAATCTGATCACGCTGCTGGCCCTGGTGCTCGCCATCGGCATCGTGGTGGATGGAGCCATCGTGGTGGTGGAGGCGGCACATGCCAAGATGGAAAGCACGGGCGCTGGGCCGCGCCAGGCCACCGAGGAGGCCATGGGCGAAATCGGCGGCGCCATCATTGCGATCACCCTCGTGATGGCCTCCGTCTTTGTTCCTGCATCCTTCATGTCAGGCCCCTCGGGCATCTTTTATCAGCAGTTTTCCCTCACAATGGCGATTGCGATCGTACTCTCAGGCTGCGTCGCACTCACGCTTACTCCTGCGCTGTGCGCCTTGATGTTGAAAAACACGCATCATGCGCCCAAGAGTAACAGCCTGCTGAACCGCTTTTTCGGCCTCTTCAATCGGACTTACGACAAAATCTCGGGAACTTACAGCCGGTGGATCTTGGCGATTGCAGGCAGGCGTACGCTGAGCTGGGGCATCCTCCTTGGCTTCTGTGCCATCATGGTTCTCGCGGGCGGCAGGCTGCCATCTGGATTCATTCCTAATGAGGATCAGGGAGCGTTTTACGTGGGGGTCACCACTCCGGCAGGCTCTACTTTGGAACGAACCAAGGCGGTGGTTGATGAGATCCAGCACTGCTGTGAGGATATCCCCGCCATCGCCTCGGTCTCCACTCTCGCCGGCACCAACATCATCACCGATGCCAGCGGCTCAACGTACGGGGCCTGTCTGATCAATCTGACTGGCTGGCATGAACGAACCGAGTCCGTTGGGGCCGTGATGGACGATCTCCTTCGCAGGACCAGTCACATCAAAGATGCCGAAATCGAACTGTTCTCACCGCCTGCCGTGCCAGGATACGGCAACGCAAGCGGCTTCGAACTCCGCCTGCTGGATCGGACCGGAAACGGCGATTTTAAAAACATGGAGCGCGTGACCGCAAAGTTCACCGACGATTTGCAGGCGCGTCCGGAGATCGCCAATGCCTTCACCAGTTTCGACGCCAGCTTTCCACAGTACCTGCTGCATGTGGACAGCGACATCGCGGCGCAGAAAGGAGTGACCACCAACAATGTGATGAGCACCCTGCAGACCATGCTGGGCGGCAAGTACGCCACCAATTTCATCCGTTTCGGGCAGCTCTACAAGGTCATGGTCCAGGTGCTGCCGGAGTACCGCGCACGACCAGAGGACATTCTGAAACTCCACGTCAAAAATGACCACGGGGAGATGGTTCAGATCAGCACATTTGTGGAGCTGGAAAAAGTGTACGGCGTGGACCAGATCACACGCTACAACATGTTCACCTCGGCTGAAATCAACGGCGAACCGGCCGCCGGATTCAGCAGCGGTGCGGCCATCAAAGCGATCCAGGAAACGGCCAAAGAAAAACTGCCGAAAGGCTTTGGCATCGACTGGGCCGGCATCACCCGGGATCAGATTTTGGCAGGAAACCAGGCGGTGTTCATCTTCATCATCTGTCTGGCCTTTGTGTATCTGCTCCTCGCCGCCCAGTATGAAAGCTTTCTGCTGCCGATGCCGGTCATTCTTTCACTGCCCACAGGGCTGCTCGGGTCGTTTGTTTTTCTGCTGTGGATGGGTCTTGAAAACAACATCTATGCCCAGGTGTCCATGATCATGCTCATCGGGCTGCTCGGGAAGAATGCCATCCTGGTGGTCGAATTTGCCATCCAGCGGCAGCGCGAGGGCTGCACCCCGCTGCAGGCGGCAGTGGAGAGTGCGACCTCACGCCTGCGCCCCATCTTGATGACGTCCCTTGCCTTTGTCGCCGGTCTGAGCCCGCTCATGGCGGCATCAGGCGTGGGTGCGGCTGGCAACCGGACCATCGGTGCCTCGGCGGTCGGCGGCATGATCTTTGGCACCGTGTTTGGCATGCTGATCATTCCGGGGCTCTACGTCATTTTTGCCTCTTTCACCTCCACCCCCAAACCCTCCAAAGAACCAGAACATGCGTGAGACCCTGCATCTGAGCTGGCCATTCCTGAGCGCCTGCATTTCGTTCATGACGCTGCTGTTCACCAGCTGTGAAGATCTGCGCCGCCACGGCAAAAAAACGGGGCAGCCCCCGGATAAAGCCGCTGCATTCACCGGAGTCAGCCAGTGGCGGAAACACTTCACCGACCCCAAATTGCAGGCCCTCACCGACAAGGCGCTGAACAACAACCGCGATCTTAAAATTGCGCTCCAGCGCATTGAAATGGCCAAGGCGCAGATCACCGCCGCACGCGGCATGCTGGCCCCCCAGGTCTCGGCGGTGGCCGGTGGCGGACTGCGGCGTTTTGGCCTCTACACCATGGACGGTGCCGGCAACAGCACCTCACCCATCTATGATGGCCGGATTGTCCCCCGCGATCTGCCAGACTACATGGTCGGTCTGCAGTCGAGCTGGGAGATCGATCTCTGGGGAAAACTACGAAGCAAAAAAGCCTCCGCCACCGCGCACCTGCTCGCCAGTGTGGAGGGCCGGAATCTGGTGCAGACGCAGTTGATTGCCGAACTGGCCACAGCCTACTACGAGCTGCTGGCGCTGGACGCTGAGATCATCAACATTGATGAGACCATCAAAATCCAGCGTGATGCGCTTGAGACGGTGCAGACTCAGAAGCAGGCGGGTTCCGCCAATGAACTGGCCGTGCAGCAATTCGAAGCGCTGTTGTTCAACCTGCAGGGCATGCGGCTGGATACGCAGCAGCGAACCGTGGAGCAGGAAGGCATCATCTGCAGCCTGCTGGGAGACCCCCAGCGGCCCATCGCACGCAACAGGTCGGCATGGATGGATTCAAAGCTGCCGCAGTTGTCCTCCAGCGTGCCGGCTGACATGCTCAAAAACCGGCCCGATATCCGCCGCGCGGAATTCGAACTGGTGGCTTCCAAAGCCGACGTGAAGGCCGCCAAGGCGGCGTTTCTGCCTTCGGTCTCCATCAATGGAGTGCTGGGACTGCAGGCTTTTCAAGGCAACCTTTTGTTCAATGTCCATTCCGCCACCTATTCAGCACTGGGCGGCCTGGTGGCCCCATTGATCAACCGCAAGGCGATCCAAGCCGAGTTTGACCACGCCAATGCTTCTCAATTGGAAGCGCTCAACACCTATCAGCAGTCCATCGTGAACGGCTACGTGGAGGTGCACAACCAGCTGGCATTTATCCGCATTCTAAAGGATCTCCAGGCCCTGAAGACCAAGGAGGTGCACCTGCTGATTGAATCCGGAGCCACGGCGGCAGATTTGTTTCGCACCCGTCGGGCCACCTACATCGAGGTGCTCAACGCTCAGCAAAATGCCCTGAAGGCACGACTGCAGCTGATCGGGGTGACCAAGCGCCAGTTTCAGGTGCAGGCCAATCTCTATCGAGCACTCGGGGGAGGCTGATCAGGATGCCCGCCAATTTCGTGCTTGGCGGAAGACATGCGTTTTGATAGCCTCGTTTTAATGAACACTGCACTTGTCATCCGCATCTGTGTCATCACGCTCGTATTTCTGGTCATCGCTTTGATCTGGAGCTTCGTAAAAGATGCCGGAGATGGCATGAAGTTCGTCTTTGTGATTTTTCTGGGGCTGGCCGGGGGACTTCTGGCCGTGAAGTTTTTTATCCCATGGCTGGGAGATCTGATGGGAGAGGCGGTGTTCTCCTCCGGCGAGAAAGTGGAGCAGGATCACATGACCAAAGCAGCGGCCCGCATTGCCCAGGGTGACTACCCAGGAGCGATCGAGCAATATGAAATAATGCTCGTTGAAAAACCGGACGACCCCTTCCCGGTGGCTGAAATCGCCAAGATACATGCCGAGCGTCTGCATGATCCCCAGGCAGCTTTAAAAGTGCTGGAAGAACATCTGCAGAGCAAAGACTGGCCGGTGGATGATGCAGCCTTCATCATGTTTCGCATTACTGACGTGCATCTGACTCACCGGCATGATTATGATGCCGCACGCGACATGCTTGAGCAGATCATTGGGAACTTCCCCAACACGCGCCACAGCGCCAATGCGCACCATCGCATGAGTGAACTCGAACAGTTGCAGTACAAGCTGCTGATGGATCAGCGTTTGAAAACGGGCAGCTCCGAGGCTGCGAAGGCGTGATCGTTTTCAATCACTGGGGTCGATGCTCGTAAAACTCCAGCTTTGGACCCGGGTAAACCCGCTGCTGACACTCGCGCTCGCGGCCGTCATCGGCATCCTCGTCACTGAAATGGGATGGCTGCCCGCACATGGCGGGTGGTTCCTTGGGGTCACCACAGCGCTCCTGAGCGCGGCACTGATCAGCGGGCGCGCGTGGCTGCTGATACCGGGTGCAGCGCTGGTCTTCGCCTGCATCCACACAGCACGTACAGACGAAACTTTCCGCCATCCGCTGCGCCTTGCCTTGCAGCAGCAGGACAAGCCGTTACCAGCGACGATTCGCGGCAGCCTGCTGCCGGAGTTCGACACCACGAAGGATGAGCGCTCCCATGCGCTCTGCACCACGCGGAAGATCGAGATTCCAGCAGCAGGAATCGTGATCGAGCAAGCCGCCACGCTGCTGGTTCGCCTGCCCAAAGGTGTACGCTTTCCCGGAGCGGGCGTGTTTGAACTCCACGGCAGCATCTACCTGCCGCGCACCGCTTCAAATCCCGGCACCTTTGATGCACAGGAATACTCCCTGCGCATGGGCCGCGTGGGCCGGTTTGACATCGACCACATGCAGCGCCTCAGCGGCAGTGGTGAGACATGGTGGTGCGGCTTTTTAGAGCGGGCGGAACTTTGCAGGCAATGGATCAGCAGGCAGCTCATCCAAGATCTCGAAGAAGATCCTCAAACCGTCGCCGTGCTTCGTGCCATGGCGCTGGGAATGTCTGCCGAAGCAGATGATGAGATCGAAGATGCGTTTCGCAACAGTGGCACGCTGCATGTCTTTGCCGTCAGCGGCCTCCATGTGGGGCTGCTGGGAGTCATCGTGCTGATCCTGCTGCAGCAGACTAGAACACCGCGTGCCGTATCCCTGTGGATTGTGATTTTCGTCGTGTTTGCATACGCGTTTGTCACTGGCTGGCGGCCTTCGGCTGCAAGGGCGGCGTTCATGGTGGTGATTTATTTAAGCGCCACGTTGGTGGACCGCGAATCGTCCCTGCAAAACAGCCTCGGTGCCGCCGCTCTTCTGCTGCTGGCCACGGACTCGAATCAGCTGTTCATGCCGGGGTTTCAACTCTCCTTCGGGGTCTTGTGGCTCAGCACCATCGGCTCGGCACCCCTGCTGAAACGACTGCAGCCCTTCACCCGGCTGGACCCGTTTCTGCCACCTCAGCTCGCCAACTGGCGGCAGCGCGGCTGGAGCACATGCAGGCTGTGGTTCGCGACAACCTTGAGCGTGTCCTTTGCCGCGTGGATTGGCAGCCTGCCCTTCATCCTCGGCCATTTTCACTCGATCACTCCCGTGGCCGTGATCGCCAACTGCGTACTCGTACCGCTGTCGTCCCTCTGTCTTGGCACCACCTGTCTGAGTCTCTGCGCAGCAGCGCTGCATTTGACCGGCGTTCAAATCATCTTCAACAACGTCAACTGGGCGCTGGCCAAGGCGATGATCGCCAGCGCGATGTGGTTCGCCGGCCTGCCCGGTGGGAATTTTCACTTTCAACCCACCACCGCTCCCACCCATGCCCCCGCCGCCTGGCATATGCTGGAACTTCCCCATGGCGGTGCGGCGAATCATCTGCGCAGCGGCAAGACTCACTGGCTGTTTGACATAGGCAGCGAAGCCAGCTTCCGCCGGGTGCTGCGCCCGTATCTGCATTCCAACGGCGTGAACACGATCGCGGGTGTCTTCCTGAGCCATAACGACGCTGACCACATCGGTGCCGCCGGGCAGGTCCTCACGACGTTTGATGCGCCATTGCTTTATTGCAGCTCCCAGGAGCCCGGACGGCGTGACGCCTCACGCTCCGCACTGCGACGGCTGCTGGATCAGCCCCACCCACCCTCACTGCGCAAACTCCATGTCGATGAACGAGTCACCTTGTCAGATGCCAAGGCGTTTAATATCGATGTTCAGGTGCTGTACCCGACGCAGCAGGTGCAAAACGACCGTGGAGATGATCGTGCGATGGTGTTGATGGTTCAGCTCGGCCCCTGGCGCGTGCTCTGGCTGAGCGACACCGGCTGGCACGCCGAAAAAGCTCTCTGCTCCAGCTCACAGGATCTGCACTGCGATGTGATGATCCGCAGTCAGCATGAGGTGGACCTATCCACGAGCGCCGAATTCCTCATCAGGACCCGCCCGCAGATCATCCTCTGCGGGAGTGATGCGCGCACTGTCGAAACAGCACTGCCCGCTTCCCTCGTTCAACGGGCCAAAGAACTGAACATCCCGCTGCTCGATACTTGGAGCTCTGGCAGCATCGCCCTGGAGTTCCACCAAGACGAAATTCGCATTGTCACGAATCGCAGCAAGCAGCAGTTGGTGCTGAAGCCGCGATGATGCGAAAGCACTTCCCCAAAGCTACGGACTTGCCTCCGGTCTGGCCCCGAGTGTGGTAATGATGTCGCCCAGCTTGTTGTTGCGGATGACTTCGAGTTTCACTTCGCTGCCGGGTGGCTGAGTGCGGATGATCTGCAGCAGATCTGCCGGAGAGCGGAAGGCCATGCCCTGAAACTTTGTCACCACATCCCCTTGGCGCAGCCCGGCTTCCGCCGCGGGTGATTTGTTTCCAATGTCCGTCACCAGCGCACCGCGGCGTGAGGTGCCCCAGACGGGATCAATCTCCACCGGTTCACTGCTGACTTCGAGGCCGAGGTAGCCCTTGCCTGTTGACTTGCTCACGCCTGCCGTTTGCTGCGCGTTTTCTTTGAGCTTTTCCTCGACCACCGCCTTGGCTTGATTGGAGGGAATCGCGAGCCCCACCCCCTGCCAGCTGGTCACCGTCGCATCGCCACGATAGATGGCCACGTTGATGCCGATGATCTCGCCGCGAATGTTCACCAGCGGCCCACCGGAGTTGCCAGGATTGATCACCGTATCCGTTTGCAGGTAGTCAAACTGACTGTCGCTGAGATGGCGGTCACGCGCACTGATGATGCCCTGAGTCACCGTACCGCTGAGTCCGAAAGGATTGCCCACCGCCAGCACGATCTGGCCCACCCGGGCTTCATCTGAGTTGGCGAAACTCAATGCCGGAAAGTCGATGCGCGGGCTCTCTATTTTCAACAGAGCGATATCTCGCTCTTTGTTAAATCCGAGAACCTGCGTCAGATATTTTTTATTGTCGTTGGTGGTGATCTCGATGTCCGCCGACTGTACACCTTCGATGACATGAAAGTTGGTGACCACATGCCCCTCTTTGCTGATGATCACCCCGGAGCCGAGGCCCGGCACAATCTGATCGCTCGGGCTGACAAAGTCATAATAGGAATGCCAGTTGCGCTGACCGGGGTGCACCGTCTTGGTGGTAACACTCACCACGGAGGGTAGCACGGCGGCGGAAATTTTGGCAAATTCGTCATTCAACCGGCTCAACAAGGGCACCTCATCCAACGCGATTTTCGGCTTTTTCGGAGCGGTGAGCGCTGCTGGACCGGGCTTTTCACTCTTCAGCAGATTGAGCACGCCATAGCCCTCCCGCCCGTGACGCCACCACGCAAACAGCAGCGCGGCCAGGACGAACACGAAGACGGCAAACAGCAAACGACGGAGATTTTCCATGTGCTGACAAGATGCGCCAGCGACTGCCAACTTCAATGTTCAAAGTTGCGGGCACCGCCACAGCAGCCGAATCTTGCCCTGTGCCCCTGCCCTTTTGCCGCTTCCCGTTTGCTTCGAGGCTGCATTCCGGCATTTTAACCACCCGCCATGTCCACCTCCCTGCTCCGCTACTGCCCTGACCTCTACAACTACCAGCGTCGTGAAACACGTCCAGTCATGGTTGGAAGCGTACAGATCGGTGGCGGTGCGCCCGTCGTGGTGCAGAGCATGCTCACCAGTGACACACGTGACGCCGCCGCTTGCGTAAAGGAAGCGCTTGGCCTGGCCGAGGCTGGCTGCCAGATCGTCCGCGTCACCGCTCAGACGCGTGTCATTGCCGAAAACCTGCAGCACATCCGCGATGGCATTCGCGCCGCCGGTTGCGATGTGCCTCTGGTCGCCGACATCCATTTCAAACCTGACGCTGCCATGGAAGCGGTAAAGTGGGTCGAAAAAGTCCGCGTGAATCCCGGCAACTACGCCGACAA
>NZ_JAQSEA010000070.1 GCF_029946185.1 Prosthecobacter sp. | reverse complement strand
ACACCGCGCCCACCAGCAGCGTCTCACCGCCACCCTCGCAGCAGCCATGCGCGTCTCCAAGCCCCCACGATTAAGGATCACATGCCATCCCGCACGCCGGTCAATAGCCCCGCAGTTTCCAACGGCTTATGATATCGTGTCTCCAACTTTGTGGGTAAAGATCAGCGCGAAGTGAGGAACGAACGGAGCTACCGCTTTCGACGGTACGGAAGGCCCACGCATACCCAAAGCCTTCCGAAAGCGGCAGCCGGTAGTTTATCGCAAGCCAGCAAGCACACGAATGCCACGAGCCGCTCGAAAGCGGCAGCTCCGCGTGCCGCACTTCAAATAATCCCTCGAACTATCGAAGCTCCATCTGGATTTAGATCACACAGCGATCCAGATCACGCCCCAATCACACCCTTCAGCACCTTCATCTGCGCCGCCGCGCGTTCCTCCACAAACGCCATCGCCTTCTTCACCTTCGCCTGGGCGGCGGCGTAGTCCTTGTGGATGCCCATGAGAATCTCAAACATCTTTGTCGCTGGCGTCGCGTCAAACTCCGGTGCCCATTCTTCCAGACCGATGTCCTTGAACATCCAGCACTTCGGCGAGTGGAACTCCGAAAACGTGTGCATCATCGGCGTGCCCATGGCCAGTGCCATGATCGGCGTGTGCGGCTCATGGCAGATCACCGTATGCGCTCGCGCATAGAAGGAGCAGGCCTCGTCCACGTTCCAAAACTCATCGAAGTTCACCACATACGGCTTCAGGTCATCCGGCAGCGTGTCGTAGATGAACTTCTTGTTGTACTCCATCTCCTTGTTCACCTCGGGAGCAATGACCACCTTGAACCCGGTCTCCTTCACCCACATCGCAATCAGGTCCTGGTACACCTTCGCCCGTCGCGTATCATCAGCGATGTTCTCCGGCGTCGGGTGCAGCGGATTCAGCTTCTGTGGCCGCTTGTCATCCATCCCCGGACTGCTCGGCGAATGCGTGCGCAGTTGGATCGTGATGAACTTCTTCTCCTCCAGCCCATGCTTCTTCATCCGCGCCAGCGCCTTCGCATCATCGCGCACGTCGATGCCAAAGCACCCATCCGGCCCGAACTCCAGCACCGGCGGCTTCACACCCACATCCTGCAGCAGCTTCAGCGTCTTCGAATCACGACAGTAGATATACGCCGCACTGTTCAGCAGCGCGATGCGCTTCTCCCCATCCTTCCCCGTAACCATGTCCGGGAAATACGACTGCCCCTGCAACCCCCACGGCTTGCCGATCTTCTGGCAGTAGATCATGAAATCCGTGCTCTGCCCCATGCCCGGTCCGCGAAGGAAAAAGTCACACCCATTCACCGCCTCCTGCACCGCGCCACCTTCCTTGGAGAGCGCGCCCTTCACGATCACCAATTTCGGAAACCGCTTCATCAGCATCGCATCCACCTCCTCATTCGTGTTCATCGCCCACAGCACCACCCGCGCCTCCGGCAGATACTGCTCCAAAAACCGCAACGTCCCCGGCGTATGCCCAATATCCCCAATATTCTTCGTCGCCCACCCACATTGGAGGAGGACGGTTTTCTGTTTGTTGGCGGAAGTCTGCGCCAACGCGGAGAGGGCAGGGGAGCCGAGCGCGAGGCCTGAGGTGCGGAGGAAGTGGCGGCGGGTGTGCATGATGCTGCAAGCTCAATCGCTGTTGGCCCAAGTCAATATTCCATGTCGAGGATACGGACCAAAGCCCGTGAACATCGCTAGATCTTCGTCGTTGGATTCGTCCGCTTTAATGACCACATGAACCCAGGCCTCATGAGAATGACTGAGCTGTCTGCGGTCAACACTGATCGCCTCGCTCAACCCAGAACGTGAAAGAACGTCATCGATAAAATCAGCGTCCCCAGCGTCCAAACCAGAAGTTGCGCCAGCCCCACGATGTTTTGGCCCAACAAAGTGCTGCGTAAGTTCCAGCTCAGGAGACGAGAACTGGAAGTCTTTGAGGCCGTAATCATTTCTCAGAGGAATATACACTCCCTCAACTTGAGGTTGAATGCAGGAGGTCCCACCGGTCTGGTTGGAAACCATGACCCCACTTGTGCAGGTTAAGATGACTCCAGTGCCGATGGCATCGTAAAGTCGAAGGGTCGGTTTCATGATGTCAAATTGTGGCGGAGATCCCTTGCTCCAAGCCCACCACCTACTGCGCCGCCAACGCCGCCGCAGCCTTCGCCTTCGCAATCACCGCCTTCTTCAAAATCTCTTCCGTGCTCGGCAGACTCGCCAGCACATCCGCCGGGATGAACCCGTCACCCACCAACTTCGTCAGGCACTTCTTCCGCTCATCCAGCGCCTTGTCCGGACTGCGCTCCTTGCTGAAGCGGGACTTCGCGGCGGCGCTACGGTCTTTGAGTGCGGAGTAGATGTCGCCACCGAGCAGCGAAGAGATGTCCACCTTGATCTTTTCGCGGCCAGCTTCGTTCTCGTTAATCTCGTCGCCGTTGATCGGTCCCGCCTGATACTTGGGGAACATGATGGCGACTTCGGGGCAGACGCGGGAGCAGGCGGGGCAGTTGGTCTTGCAGTTGTCGTTGTTCTGCACCTGGATCTTGTTGTCATCGCTGACGCCATAGACATCGAACAGGCAGAAGCTGAGGCACTGCATGCAGTTGGTGCAGCGTGAGTAGTCGATGACGGGGAACCACGGCTTCCATTTGCCGGGCTCGTTCATCGTTTTCTCACCGCGTGATTTGTCCACGAGCGCCAAGATGGCGTCGGGCTCCAGCCCGGTGATGTCGCAGGTGTCGATGCTGATCTTGCCGGTGGCGTCTTCCAGCGCGGGGGCTTTGCCTTCAAAGGCACCAAGCACCAGCAGGTTGCGCTCGTCATGCGGCATGGCTGGCGCACCGAGTCCGCTGCGGGTGACGGTGTAGCCTTTGTCGAGCAGGGCCATCATAACCTTGGCACGGGACTCGGCAGGAAGCTGGATGCTGCCGCTGCCTTCGTAGAGGACGACGCGGAGCGGGCGGTGAGTGTGGGTGATCATGGCTTGGAAGGGGTCAAAGGGTCAAGAAAGGTTCAAGCGGTCAAGCAACTGCGACGGAACAAAATCGTCCTCATCCTCCTACTCGAACTCGTCCTCGATCCTTGCGTGTGAAGCGCGGATTGTTGGGACGAATGCGGCGTTCGGAGGCCAAAGCGGTCAAAGGGTCAAGCGGCGGTCAAAGCAGGTGCGCCGAGCAGCGCATCCGCGATCTCCTGCGCGGACTGCGTGCGCATGTTCAGGATTTCCGTATCGGCGGGCAGGGGAAAGCCCGCCTGCTGGAAGAGGCCTTTCACGGCGCGGGGAAAGCAGGCGGCAATGCGGAGACTGCCGCAGGAAGCGATGGCTTGCAGGCGTGGATCGCGATGCGCCGCCATCTCGCAGAGATCGGAGACGGTTTCAAAGCTGGTGTCTGAGTCGCACAGCTTCTGCAACACGTCGTTTTTCACGCCGGAAGGCACGACTTGGGCGTATGCGCAGCGGCAGTAGAGGATGGTGGCTGGAGTACTCAAAAAGGGCGTGGTGGAAGAGGTGGCAGTGTCGCGGCAGTTCGTCCGCTGTGCAACTGGATGAAAGAACGGATGGTGGGCGGTGATAATGCGCAAATTTTCGGCAAAGGAATGTCGGACAAAGGAATACGGACCTTCTGATTTTTATTCCATTGTCAGATCATTCCTCTGCCAAAAAACTGCGTGCCCATCTTCCCAAATCCAAAACCGAGCCAAGGGCAGGCTCGGTGCTTTGCTCTGCGGAGGGGAAGGGGACGGTGATTTTTTTGCAAAGGAATGTCTTGGCAGAAGAATTCAGATATTCTGATCCCATTCCATTGCTCGATATTCCTTTGCCAAAACCTACGCTTTCTTCTCCTCAAAACACAAAGCCGACCCTGCGGCCGGCTTCATGCCTTGACTAAATCTGTTCTGCGATCCTCTACGAGGTGGTCTTGCGCTCCACATTCAGCCCCATCTTGCGGTACAGCGTGGCGATCGAGACGCCGAGCATGCTGGCGGTCTTTTCGCGGGAGCCGCTGTTGTACTTGAGCGTTTCCTGGATGAAGGCGCGCTCCTGACCCTTGATGAAGTCATCAAGCGTGGAGCCGATGGGCAGCTTGGTGATGCCCTCGGTGGTGGAAGGGGTGGTGATCTCGATCTGCTGCGTCACTTTGGCCGGCAGGTCGGAGGGGCGCACGCGGTCGCTTTCCGCAAAGGCGCAGGCGCGTTCGATGGCGTTGCGCAGCTCGCTGACGTTGCCGGGCCAGTTGTACTTCTCCAGGAATTCAATGGCACCGGTGTCGATGGTCTTCGGCTTGGTGTCGGTGCGGTCGGCGAGGTCTTTGAGGAAATGCTCGACGAGCGGGCGCACATCCACGCGGCGCTCACGCAGCGGCGGGATTTTGAGGGGCACCACGGAGAGCTTGTAGTACAAGTCTTGGCGGAATTTGCCCGCTTTCACTGCGTCTTCCAGCGACACTGTGCTGGAGACCACAAGGCGGAAATCCGCACCACTGGTGCCATTGCCCCAGCCTTTTTTCGACTGCGCTTCATCGAGGAAGGTGTTCAACTGGGCCTGGATACGCGCCGGGAGTTGATTGATCTCTGCCAGATGGATGGTGCCGCCGGAGACACGGTTAAAGATAGCCGTCGGGCCGAAGAGCTCGGTTTCAAGCACATCTTCTGGCATGGCGCTGCACTGCAGTTCCTTATAGGGCGCGTTGCTGCGGCGGCTGGCCTCGTGCAGCGCGCGGGCGACCATGTGCCTGCCCACACCAAATTCACCTTCGAGGAGAACCGGGCTGTCGTTATTGGCGACGCGGCGCACAATGTCAAAAATGCGCTGAATCGCGTCGCTGTGCCCGATGAGTTTCGAAGCCGAGGAGGAGCGCAGCGTGGCGCTAGGAATACTCGCAGGTGTGGCAGCGGCGACGCCGTTGCGCTGCAGGGCCTGATTCACCGTTTTGATCAGATCGCCCAGATCGAAGGGCTTCGTGAGGTAGTCGAAGGCACCCAGGCGCATGGCCTCCACGGCGGTTTCCACACTGCCATGGCCGGTGACCATGATCACGGCGGTGCCGGGGAACTGATCCTTGCACATGCTGACGAGATCCAGGCCGTTGACGTCGCCAATTCGCAAATCGACGATCACGAGGTCGGGCTGGTTGGAGCGGATGGCCGCGATGCCGTCAATACCGGTGGTACAGCCAAAAACTTGATGACCCGCAGCTTTGCAGAGCTTGGTCATGAGTTCCAGAATGGCGGCTTCGTCATCTATGATTACTAGTTTCGCCATATTATTTTCGTGAAGTAAGATGCATGTTTGATTGATAAATAGGCTAAATGTTTCGCAGGATTGCGTCAACTTTAGTTTCTCAAAAAAGAGAATTTATGTCTCGGAGACATGCTTGAGCCTCAGACTTGAGCCCTTTCAGAATGGCTGACCCGCCCCTCGAACCCTCCCAGCGCTGCCAGTCGCAATCCTGACCAGGATGTACGCGATGGCTTTCATCGTCCGCCAAGGGAGGGTCAGCGCGGTGGCGAACATCAGCGGGGTGAGTCGCAGCCGCAGGGCCATTGTGGCTCAGGGAGTCCCACCCATGAAGCCCGCCAGAATCACTTTCACCAGCCCCCGGGGCGGCAAGGCAATGAACACGAACTCCATGGCATGGCGGCCCGGGCAATCGGGCCGCTTTTTTGTCACTTCATCTATGGCATTCGTTTCTCGTGGGTTGTGGTTGTGCAAACGAACTCCATACTCGCGTCCGTCCGC
>NZ_JAQSEA010000069.1 GCF_029946185.1 Prosthecobacter sp. | reverse complement strand
GATTGTACATCGTGTCCGTCATGTCGCGCATCAGGACGACGTGCTTGCCATTCTTCTCCATCTGGCGCAGGCCGAAGGGGCGACCAGAGACGCACATGTTAAGGTGTACGCCCATGAGGATCACATTGTCGATGTTCCGCTCTTCGAGCAGATTCCAAATTTCGACACCGCTGTCGCTGATGGCGTCTTTCTCCTGATCAATTCGCAGCACGTCGATCTGCTTCGTCCACGGCGCTTTCGGATTGAGCCCCTTCGCTGCAAGTTCCTTGGCCCAGGCGGCATGCTCGGCAGCATCGTCATCCTCGCCGCCATCGGTTTGATCCAGCGGATACACAGCCATCTCTTCCGCCGGGATCTGCTTGCACCACTCGGCAATCTTGTCCGGCAACCGCGCAGCAGCAGACGCAGTCTTCGCACGTCCACGTGCAGCCGTGCCTTCATAAGGCTTCATGCAACTGCTCGGCGCATGGATGATCAGCACGCCATCCTTGCGTGCCTTTTCGAGCACTTCATTCATGCGCGCTGCCATCTCGACCTCACGCGTCACGGCGTTTTTGCAGTGGTGCAGGTCCCACATGTCACAGACGATGATGGCGCTGCGGGATGGCAGCCAGGCTTCCTTCACCAGCGTCGCCTTGCCGGCGGGAGCGCGCGATTGCAGTGTGAACGGGAGCGGTGCTTCAACGGCGAAAGCCGAGACGGTGAATGCGAGGAGGAGAGCGAACGTCTTCATGGATTATCGGGAGAGTTTTTCGTGCAGTTCATGGACCTTGGCGGCGATGCGTTCTTCCACGCTTTCCGCCCAACCGGCCGCAGCTTCATAGCCGCCTTCTTTGAGGACGCGCAGGCTCGGGACATAGCCGGTGTAATCATTGGAATAACCGGCCACCCAAACACCAGCGGCACCGGCAAACTCACGCTTGAAGCGCAGGGAGTAGTCCACCACGACCTCGCTGCCGAGCGTGATGAAGGTGAGGTCGTTGCCGAGCTTGATGACCTGCACCGGGTAGTCATGGTCTGCGCGCCCTGCCTTGGCGTAGCTGAGTTTGATCTCCTCGTAGGCAGCGCGGATCAGCCCCTGCACGGGACGTGGATTGACGGCGAGAGCCATTTCAACGGCGTTGGAAAGCGAACGACCATGCTGCATGGAAAGCTCCAGATCCGTGACACCGGGAACGACATCGCTGCGGCGTGGATAAGGGTTCTGATCAGCGCCGCAGCCCATCAGGAACAGTGCCGTGAAGCCAGGTCGGTGCTCCTGAAGGTATTCCTGCGCGAAGCCCGCGTAGTCACCGCACCAGTTGTAAAAGCCAAGGCTGGTGTTGTGGCAGGCGTAACCAAACAGGGTGGCCCGCAGCGTTCCATCAGGCGCTTCGACGCGCAGTGCCGGCACCTCATGATCGACGGGACCATCCGGATTGGGCGCTTTGTTCGCGTTGGGATGATCCGGCGGCAGCGTGTAGTCCCGACGACGATTCATCGCGAAACCACAGCGTGCCTTGTTCCATGTGAGGCGTGCGGGCTGCATTTCCTTGAGCGCCTTGCCGATCAGGCCAACGAGGTCGTTTTGCAGCTTCTGCGTGTAGTCCCACAAGTCTTTGGCCTTGGGGTTGTCCTTGTCTGCATCCGTCAGCGGAGTCGTGCGAAGAGAAGGCCCACTGTGCGTATGGGACGCGTTCATCACCAAATGGGCAGGCGGCAGCCCAAATTCCTTCTCCGCACGCTGCGCCACCGCACGACGCAGAAGCTGTGGCACACCGATGAGATCGAGCGTCACAAACACCAGCTTGTTTCCCTGCTCATCTTGCAGAGCCAGAGCCTTGGCAAACAGATCCTGGACCTTGCCTTCCGCAGGTTTTTTGCGTCCCGCGTACCCGGCCATCCAGAGAAGCTTCTGCGGCGTCACCGCGACGGTGGCCGTTCCAAATTTCCAGTTCGCCGGCACGTGGGGAGCCACGGACTTCGGCGGACCAGCAGGCGAAAGCGGCGTGGCTCCGGGCGGTGCGGCAAGGACGGCACTGGCACACAGAATGGCGAGGAAAAAAGCGCGGAGCGACATGCACAAACTACGGGCGAACCCACGTTGTTTGTTCACTCCTCACCCATCTTTCATGCGCCTCGCCTCTGTCCTCACACCGCTCAACGATCACCATCTGGCCCTCGCGGCCCAGTGCGGCGTGGAAGAAATTACGGTGCGCTATCCAGGGCCGGAATTGGAACCTCTGCTGCAAACCAAAGCGCAAATCGAGCGCCACGGCATGAAGCTGGGCATCATCGAAGGCTATCTGCCCATCGAGAAGCTCAAGCTCGGAAAGGACGATGGCAGTGACATGACGGCGATGAAACAGTTGCTTGAACACATGAGCGAGGCTGAAATCCCGCTGCTCTGCTACAACTTCATGGCCGGCACCGACTGGGTGCGAACCAAATTGGATGCCAGGGAGCGTGGCGGAGCGCTGGTGACGGCTTTTGATCTCAAAGAAGCGCAGCAAGCCATGTCTTTGAACTCGGCGGCGATTAAGGCTGGCAGCGAATCAATCAAAGCGGATGCCCTGTGGACGAATTTGGAGCGCATGCTCGCCGAACTGCTCCCTGCGGCAGAAAAATACGGCGTGACCATGGTCATGCATCCCGATGACCCGCCGCTGGCCGAATTCGCCGGCAAGGCGCGCATCATGAACAGCGTCGAAAACTTCGAGCGGCTCATGCGCCTCGCTCCGAGCCAACACAATGCGATCTGTTTCTGCCAGGGCACCTTTGCGGAGATGGGTGCGGACATTCCCGCCGCCATCCGCCGACTGGGCCCGCACATCCGCTACGTTCATTTTCGCGACGTGCGTGGCAATGCAGAGTGTTTTGCCGAGACGTTT
The DNA here is from genome assembly GCF_029946185.1 of Prosthecobacter sp. Classification (GTDB taxonomy): domain Bacteria; phylum Verrucomicrobiota; class Verrucomicrobiia; order Verrucomicrobiales; family Verrucomicrobiaceae; genus Prosthecobacter. The sequence continues at coordinate 2,927 of NZ_JAQSEA010000069.1, read as the reverse complement.
CATGACAACGGCCCCACCGACATGGTTGCCGCCATGCGCGCTTATCACGACATCGGCTTCACCGGCCCCATGCGTCCCGATCATGTGCCGCAGCTCGACGGAGAAGAAGATGGCGAGCCCGGCTACACCATGATGGGCCGTTTGTTCGCCTATGGCTACATGCGCGGGCTGATTCAAAGCATCCAAGCCGGCCAGCCATCATCGCCTGTCTGAAGAGCGGTGGATGAAATCTCATGGAACCTGACCCAACCAACCCGAATCACGGCTGTCTTCCTCCTTGGAAGACCGACGATCTTCCCGCGCCGCTGCCATTCAGTTTGCGCAATGCGCTGCGCACCATCGGGCCTGGGGCCATCCTGCTCGTGGGGGCCATTGGGATGGGCGAGTGGATCGCAGGACCGTTGTTTGTGGTGCAGCACGGACGCAGCGTGCTGTGGATCGCGACTCTGGCGTTTGTGCTGCAATCGCTGCTGAATCTCGAAGCGGTGCGCTACACGCTCTACACTGGCGAGCCGGTGCTCACGGGCTTCATGCGGATGCGGCCGGGATCGCGGGTGTGGGGCGTGTTTTATGCGCTGGCGGGCTTTGCGCAGCTCGGCATGCCTGCGGCGGCGGCTGGATGCGCAGGTGTGGCGTTTGCGATCCTGCAAGGGCGTGCTCCGACGAATGGCGATGCGTCGACTGTGACGTGGATCACGGTCGCGATCGTATTGCTCTCGGCCGTGGTGCTCGCATCAGGCAGAAAGGTCGAGCGACTGCTGGAACGGATGTCGTGGGTGATGATCATCTTCATCTTCGGTTTCCTGCTGTGGGTGAACTTCACCTTTGTGCCGCTCAAGGACTGGACCAGCACGCTGACAGGCTTCTTCTCGTTCGGAGTGGTTCCTGAGAAGGTCGATTTCGTGATGCTGGCAGTGTTTGCAGCGCTCGCAGGCAGCGGCGGCATTGGCAATCTTGCCATCTCCAACTGGTTTCGTGACAAGGGCTTCGGCATGGCTTCCAAAGCGGGCAACATGGGTGGCGTATGGAGCACGGAGCAGACATTGGCCCCAGCAGGCAGCGTGTTTCCGATCAACGTGGAAAATATGAAGCGCTGGCGCGACTGGTGGCGTTACGCGATCATTGATCAATCCGGCCTGTGGATGCTGGGATGCATCGTGGGCATGTTTTTGATGGTGAATCTGGCCTCGTCATTGTTTCAGCCCGGCATGCAGGTCACCGGCGTTTCGGCGGGCGTGTTTCAAGCGGCGGAGATGCGCAGGCTGTGGGAGGGCTTCTGGATTCTCGGCCTCATGAACGGCTTCTGGATTCTGTTTTCGACGACACTGACGAATGTGGACGTGCTGGCCCGCGTGGTGGCAGACATGGCATGGGCGGGCGGTGCGGTGCCGAAGAAAATGCCGGTGGGGCGGCTCTATGGCCTGCTGCTGCTCGGCTTCACGGTGATCGCGTGCTTCGGCGCATTCCTTGGCGATGCGAAACTGCTGCTCATGATTCTCGGTGCCACCGCCGCACCCATCACGGCCTTCTCCTCGCTGCAAATCCTGCGCCTCAACACCACGCTGCTGCCGCCTGAGCTGCGCCCGCCTCTGTGGCGCAAGATCGCGCTCGTCTTGTGCGCCTTGTTTTACGGCTTCATTTCATTCGCCATGTTCCGCCAGATTTTCTCCCACTGATCCCCTCATGTCACGCATCACCGCCATCGAAACCGCCATTCCCTCCGGCATCATGCCGAATCTGCTGCTCGTCCGCATTCACACGGAGGACGGGTTCATCGGCTGCGGCGAGACGTATTACACACCGCATGCCATCTCGGCGTTGATTCACGATTGGATGGCAGAGCGCCTGCTCGGAGCCGATGCGCTGGCGATTGAAGCGCACTGGCGCTTCCTCTATGAGCGCTGCACGCCGTTTGGGCATCCGGGCGCGGAGATGCGCGCGCTGTCGGCCATTGATCTCGCGCTGTGGGACATTCTTGGGCAGGCCTGCAACCAACCGGTGTATCGCCTGCTCGGCGGGCCGGTGCGTGATGCGATTCCCGTGTATAATACGAGCGGCGGTCCGAGTTACGGCGCGCTGGCAGGTGCCACAGAAGCTCCACGTCATCCGGGCTGGCCGGGCTATGGCGACATCGGCAGCAAGGGACCGCTGCAAGACAACTGGGCCTCACATTTTGCCGCCGGTGACCTCGCTGAGGAACTGCTCGCCGAAGGCATCACCGCGATGAAGCTGTGGCCCTTTGATCGTGCGGCACATCGTAACGGCGGTCTGCACATCTCCTGGGCCGATGTCGAAGAAGCCATGAAACCCCTGCGGGAGATTCGCGAGCGAGTCGGCATGAAAATGGACATCGCCATCGAAGGGCATGCTTTTTTCCAGCTCCCGGCGGCGTTGCGCATCGCGGAAGCGTTGCGCGAGATCAAGCCGCTGTGGCTCGAAGACGTGCTGCGCGTCGATAACGTCGCCACGCTCGCTGATTTTCGTCGCAGAAGCGGTCTGCCCATCGCGGCGAGTGAGATGCTGCTGGGCCGCAAAGAATACCTCAGCGTGCTGCAAGCACAGGCCTGCGACTACTGCATGGTCGATCCGACATGGAACGGCGGCATCAGCGAAACCCGCCGCGTCATCGACATGGCGCAGACCTTCAACGTCCCTGCGACAATTCACGACTGCACCGGCCCGCTCACGCTGTTCAGCGGCCTGCATCTCGCGGCCTCATCGGCCAATGTCGTGTTTCAGGAGACGGTCCGCGCGCACATCCGCTCATTCTACGACAAACTGGTCGATACGCTGCCAGTCATCGAGAACGGGAAGGCGCAGCTGCCCACGGGAACGGGCCTGGGGACAAAGTTGAAGGACGAGCTGTTCCGTGAAGGAGTAAACGGGTGGAGGAAGAGTGTGGTGAAGTAGTTGAGTTCAACCGCCAC
>NZ_JAQSEA010000068.1:59335-62300 GCF_029946185.1 Prosthecobacter sp. | reverse complement strand
TCGCTGCCGAGATCACCCCGGGCGATCATGATGCCGCCGGAGGCCTCCACGAGGGCGTCGAGGTTGTCGATGGCCTGCTGGTTTTCGATTTTGGCAATGACGCGCGCCTTGCTCTGCTTTTGCTCAAGCAGGAGCTGCAGGTGCTGCAGGTGGCCGGGCTCGCGGGCGAAGCTGAGGGCGAAGAAATCGACGCCCAGCTCCACGCCGAGATCGAGATCGGCGTAATCCTTTTGCGTGAGGGGTGGCAGGCGCACGGGCACGCCGGGGAGATTGATGTGGCGGCGGGATTTCATCTCGCCCTTGGTCATGACGGTGCCGATGACGCGGAGGGTGCAGATTTCGGTGGCCTTGATCTGGATCATACCGCCGTCCACCATGATGGTGTCGCCTATTTTGAGGTCCCTGCCCAGCTCCGGGTAGTTCACGCTGACGGAGTACGGCGTGGTCGCAGGAATGTCGGCTTTGCAGCGAAACTCCACCGTATCGCCCACCTGAAGCTGCCAAGGCTGCTCGACATCGCCCGTGCGGATGCTGGGGCCGGTGAGATCCATGAGCACGGCGATTTCGCGCTTGGAGGCGGCGGCGGCTTCACGGACGCGGGTATAAACGGTGCGCGTCCAGTCATGGGAGGCGTGGCTCATGTTCAGACGGATGACGTCGGCACCTTTGGCGATGAGACTGGCAAGGACTTCAGGACTCTCCGTAGCGGGGCCGAGAGTGCAGAGGATTTTGGTTTTTCGCATGGATGTCATAGAGAAAGCAGGTGACGGGCCAGCGTTCGCCCTGATGTGCCCGGATGCAAGGCACACCTCGCGACGTCACCTGCGCCCATGCCCGCTGCCGGGGGAAGTGGCCAACTCGACGGCTGGCAATGGGCCTCTTGGCTGCTCTGCACCCATGTGCGGATGCCAAACGGGAAGGTCAGCCGCCCCGAATATGGGAAACCTTTGGCAGATATAAATCTGAACCCTGATGAAAATATAATTTTCATATTTATCATTATTTTGTTACATTTTAACGGTTTTAAAAATTAATTAACTATAAATAAGCCTATTCTATGAGCCACCACGCCACAGGACTATTGCTACAAAGGGTGCGCAATCACGCACTCATCCTCATAGCAGGAGCGGCGGGCCTGCTGCCATGCCTGAAGACTCATGCCCAGATTGCCGTGGATCTGGGAGCTGCGGCCCCGTTCAGCGTGCTGGCGGGCGCAGGCATCACCGTCGCGGCCAGCGGCACCTCGACGATTGAGGGAGACATTGGCAGCTACCCCACGCTGTCCATTACCGGACTCGAAAACGTCATTCTTGGCGGCATCAATCACGCGGGGGACTCCACCACGCAGAGCGCGAAGGAATCGCTGCTCACCGCCTACAATGCGGCGGCGGCACAGATCGCCCCGGCACCCTCCGTTGGGATCTTCGACCTGGCCGGTGCCACCCTGACGTCCGGCGTTTACCGCGCTGACGTGGCCTATGAACTTAACGGCAGCCTGATCCTTGACGGCGGCGGCGACTCCAATTCCGTCTGGATCTTTCAGAGCGACACGACCCTCACCACCGGCTCCGGCAGCCAGATCAGTCTGATCAATGGCGCGCAGGCCTCCCACATTTTCTGGCAGATCGGCTCCTCGGCCACGCTGGGGACGAACTCCGTCTTCGCTGGCAGCATCCTTGCCCTGGAGTCCATCACGGCCACGGACGGCGCGCAGATTGATGGCGGCTTGTATGCTTTGAATGGCGCGGTGACTTTGGACAACAACCAGATCTCCGTCGTGCCTGAGCCCGGCAGCGCCTTGCTCCTGGGCTATGGCGTGGCTCTTCTTGTGTCGAAGAGAAGGCGGAAGGCACGCCCGGTGAGGTCCCTGAGCACAGCGATTTAGCCCTTGGAAGCGGCGGCGGCATCGCACACGCGGGTCTAAACGGTGCGCACCCAGTCATGGGGGCGTGCTCATGTTCAGACGAATGACGTCGGCACCTTTGGCGATGAGCTTGGCAAGGAGGGCTTCAGGACTCTCCGTAGCGGGGCCGAGAGTGCAGAGGATTTTGGGTTTTGCGCATGATTGGCATGGTAAGAGTGCCGCGTTGGCCCTGTCTCAATGCAGAATAAGAGTTATTGAGGCGCGTGGAACGTGGCAGAGGGGCAGCGTTGTGGCAGGTAGCGGGTATGCGGCCTGAAGGGCCGCCGGAGTCAGCCTAGGGCGCAGTCGCGAAGCGGCAAGCCCTGGGTCCGCGTCAGCCCATATCATTTGTTCAAGGTCGCGCCCTGAAGGGGCGCGGGAGATGTGTCTTCAGTCCCACACGTACCTCTCATCAAATGGAATTTCGTACCGCTGCAAAAACCGCCTGTACTCATCCTGGAAACTCACCATGCGATGATGCTCCTGCTGCGTGCGAATGTATTCCTGGACCTCCTTCACATTGGACTGACTCACGGAAAACGCCCCGTAGCCGTTCTGCCAATAAAAGCTCTTTAACTCCGGTGCCTGGTTTTGCAGCCAGCCGGTGGAGCCCGTTTTAACCTGCCCCACGATCGTGCTCATGGGTTCCGTGCGCGACAGCACAAACAACAGGTGGGCGTGATCCGGCTCGGTATTGATCTCTACCGCCGTGCAGCCGAGGTCGCGTAAAACACCGCCCATGTAGGCATGTAGTTCAGGGTAGAGATGGCGGGGGATCACACGCTCGCGGTTCTTTGTGGAGAAGATGAGGTGGACGTAAATCTTCGAGAGGGATTGCGGCATGACGGGCGGTGAGAAGGTTTTCCCGCGCCCCTTCAGGGCGCTTCCTGAATCAACGGTGTGTTTGCGGGCGCGCAACCCAGGGCTTGTCGCTTCGCGCCAGCGCCCTGGGCTGACTCCAGCGGCCCTTCAGGCCGCAAGGCGTGTGTGGGTGCCGAAGAGGGCGGTGTAGTTCGCGGCGATGACTTCCTCCAGCTCCGCAACTTCCATCCCACGCACCTG
>NZ_JAQSEA010000068.1:0-59235 GCF_029946185.1 Prosthecobacter sp. | reverse complement strand
CGCGAGGAGCTCATAGCTCACGCGGAGGTTGGCGGGGTGATTGATCGCTTTGCCATCGGCTGCGTGCAGGGGGCAGGGCTGACTCCAGCGGCCCTTCAGGCCGCAAGGCGTGTGCGGGTGCCGAAGAGGGCGGTGTAATTCGTAGCGATGACTTCCTCCAGCTCCGCCACTTCCATCCCACGCACTTGCGCGAGGAGCTCATAGCTCACGCGGAGGTTGGCGGGGTGATTGATCGCTTTGCCAGCGGCTGCGTGCAGGGGGCAGGGCTGACTCCAGTGGCCCTTCAGGCCGCAAGGCGTGTGGGGGTGCCGAAGAGGGTGGTGTAATTCGTAGCGATGACTTCCTCCAGCTCCGCCACTTCCATCCCACGCACCTGCGCCAGCAGCTCGTAGCTCACCCTGAGATTCGCGGGGTGATTGATCGCTTTGCCCTCCGCTGTGTGCAGCGGGTGGGGATTGAGTTCATCCGGCGGCCACATGTCGGGGGCGTCGGTTTCGGTGAGGAGGCGGTCCAGCGGCACGCTTTTGAAGACAGCGAGCTGGGCGGCTTTGCGCGGGTGGCCGAAGTAGGGGCTGATGGAGAAATAGGCACCGAGTTTGACGAAGCCGGGGATCATCTCGGCAGGGCCGCCATACGAGTGCAGCAGGAAGCCGCGCCGTGGCAGCGTGGCTTTGCGCAGGGTTTCCTCCAGCAGACCAAAGGCGCGCAGGCAGTGGAGGGTGGCGGGGCGGTCCAGCTCGACGGCGAGCGCGAGCTGCGTGTGAAAGCATTCGAGCTGGGCTTCGACGTCCGGGTTTTCAATCCAGCGGTCGAGGCCGATCTCGCCCACCACGGCCTTCGGATGATCTACCAGAAACTGCCGCAACGTGGTGGCCCAGTCCCCCGTGCGTTCTTTGACGTACCAAGGGTGCAGGCCGAACGCGGGGCGAATGAAGGTGTGCTGCCGCGCGAGCTCCGCCACTGCGGGCCAGTCTTCTTCGCAGGAGCCGTTCACGATCATCTCCGCCAGCCCGGTCTGCGGCAGCATGGCTAGGATCTGCCCACGCCACGGGTCGAGGCGGTCATCCTGGAGGTGATTGTGGGCGTCGTAGAGCATGGGGCAAAGCAGCCTTGTTCCTGCGGAACAAGGGAGCGCGTTGCAAACAGGAAAGCCAGCAGAAGTCCAGAGCGGGAACGGTGTGCGAGGCCGGGAGGTTTCCCTTGTTGCACAGCAACAAGGCTACTTTGGCAGGCACAAAAAAGCCCGCGCATGCCTTTCAGCACACGCGGGCGAATGATTCATCAGCGCCTCAGTTGTTGCCAATCATGAGCAGCATCGTGTCGCCTTTGCGCCACACGCGGAGGAGAACGGTTTTGTCACTGCCTTTGGCGAGGGTGCGGGCCTCGCCGGCATTGGCCACGGGCTTGCGGTTCACGTGGGAGATGACGTCGCTTTCTTCCACACCCATGGCAGCGGCGCGGCTGTCGGCATCCACCTTGGTGACGATGACGCCGTTGACGTTGTTGGGGATGTCGTGGCGCTCACGCAGAGCCTGGCTGAGGGTCTGGACGGTGACGCCGGAGACGAGTTCGCTGACATTGTCCTGGGCCGCTCCCCCTGCACCGGGGCCGCTGCGTGGGATGCCGCGCTGCCCGCCGCTGAGTTCAGACAGGGCCTCTTCAGGGAGAGCTTCCAGCGTGGCGTTCATGGTGAAGCGTTTGCCACCGCGCATGACGTCGATGGGGATCTGACTGCCGGGCTTAGTGCCGCTGACGATGAGGCGCAGACGGCTGCTGCTGTCCACACGCTGGCTGTTGATGGCAACGATGATGTCTTCCAGCTGGATGCCTGCCTTTTCGGCGGGGGAGCCTGCGCCCACCATCATGACGACTGCGCCGCCCTGCTCTTTAAAGCCGAGGCGATCTGCGAGAGCGCCGTCGAGATCGGTGATCTGCACGCCGAGGAAGCCGCGCTGCACGGTGCCGTCGTCCAGCAGATCTTCAACGATGTGAAGCGCCATGTTGATGGGGATGGCAAAGCCGATGCCGGCATTCATGCCAGTGCGGGAGAGGATGGCGGTGCTGATGCCGATGACGCGGCCCATGGCATCCACCAGCGGGCCGCCGGAGTTGCCGGGATTGATCGAGGCGTCGGTCTGAATGAAGTCTTCGTAGCCCTGGACGCGGCCGCCACGGCCATTGCCCTTGCCGACGATGCCTTCATTGCTGCGGCCCAAGGCGCTGACGATGCCCAAGGAAACGGAGCGGCTGAGCTCCATCGGCGCGCCGGCAGCGAGCACGATGTCGCCGACGCGGAGCTTGGAGCTGTCTCCCAGCGTGGCGGGAATGAGCCCGGTGGCGTCGATCTTGATGAGAGCGACATCGGTGAGGGGGTCCGTGCCGACCACCGTCGCGCGGTAGGTTTTGGTGGAGCCATTGGCATCCACATCCACGAGGATCTTTTTGGCATCGGCCACGACGTGGTTGTTGGTGATGATGTAGCCGTCGGTGCTGATGATCATGCCGGAGCCAACGCCCTCGGACTGATGGGACTCATCATCCGCAGGGGGCTGCGGCTGGCGCTGGGGCGGCTGCTGCTGGCCACGGCGGCGTGGGGCGGGTGCGGGCTCTTCGTCCTCGTTCATGCCGCCGAAGGGGTCCTGGCCCTGGCCATCCTGACCGCCGGGGGCACCAAAGAAGCGGTAGAAGAAGGGGCGGAGCTGCGGCGGGATCTGATCCACGTCCGGAGCCTTGATCGGCGCGGAGGAGTGGATGGTAACGACACTGGGCAGAATCTTTTCGACCACGCTGGCATAGCTCATCTGCAACTGGCCGTTGTTCGGCAGGGTGGTGGAGTCACGCTGGATCTTCGCATTGAATTCCGCCGTCAGAGGCCCCTTCGCATCCGCAGGTGGCATGAGGGTCGGCGGTGACACAGGCTGCGTTGATGCGGCAGGCGGCAGTGTACCCGGCGGCAGTGCGCCAGGCTGCTGAGCCTGGAGAGAGGGCAGTCCTGCCGCCAGCATGCCGGCACAGGTGAACGCGATGCAGATGCGTGGTTGAGTCTTCATGTGTGGGCGTTTGGGTGGGGATTTTTCAGCGTCTCGGGGGGAGAGCCTGTCTTTCAGACGTAGTGGCCGTGGGAATGTTGAACATATTTGTGCGAAAGAAAGGGACTCTTTCACATCTCAAACCACCGCTACAAGGAGCCGTTGCGGGGGCGTTTTGGTCTGTTCCGTACTACGGCGCTCGCGCTCGAAAGAGCGGATCTATTCATCGCGGTCACCTGGAAGCAGCAGAAATTTCCAACACGAACAGCGGGATCGCTCTTGATGTAGGTTGGGTGTGTTTGGCGTCGAAGGCACGGCGATGCCCATAGCCATCTCCGCCAAACCGCCCGACTGCGAGTACGTTCGCATGCCAGTGTGCTTGCGGTACGCTGATAGACGGGCGGGCTGTCGCCACACCCATCCTACGACCGCGCATGCCGCGCCCGATTTTGAACAAGTCGCTTATTTACGCGCTTCTGCGAGGGCCTTGTCCATCACTTCCTTGAGGGAGACTTCCGCGCCGTTGCGGCGTTTGCTCTCGTCGGCAGCCTCCATGAAGGCGTAGATTTCCAGCGTCTCCTCCGGTGAAACAGGAGCGATGCCGGTGCGGAAGAAATGCACGATGGAGTAGAGCAGCGGATCGTAGCCGTCGTAGGTGCCGATGGCGGCCTCGCCTTTCTCGCCGACGGCCTTGCCGCCATAGCCCTTGGCTTCGGTGAAGGTGCCGCTGCGGCCGCCTTCCCAGGTGCCGGTGACGGTGATGCGGCTGACGGTCTGCTTGGTCTCCTTTTTGGTGACTTTGTCCACGGTGGTGACTTCTTCCATGACGGTGCCGCGCTTCACGCTCTGGCAGCCGGTGCCCATGACGGTGAAGAGGGACTCCACGCCGTGGATGCCGTACCAAAACAGATCCGGGTGGTGCTCTTCCAGGCTGGCAGGGCTGGTGGTGCTGGCCTCTTTCACCTTGCCAATGCTGCCGCCACGCACCGCCTGCGTGCCTTTGCCAAAGCGCAGTGAGGACGAGGAAAACACGGGAATGCTGGCCTTCTTCGAGGCATCGAAAATCTTGATCACATCCACCAGCGAGCCTGCGATGGGCTTGTCGAGGAAGACCGGCTTGTGCGCCTCGATGCAGGGCAGCACCTGCTCCAGATGCACGCGGCCGTCATTGGATTCGAGGAAAACGACGTCCACTTTGTCGAGCAAATCATTGATGCTGGGCACGATCTCCACGCCCATGGCCTTGACCTTCTCCGTGTACTCCGGCACGCGCATGGTGCTGCCCTCGATGTCCTTCGACCCCTGCGGATAGGCGGCGACAAGACGCACGCCCATCACCTCCGGCTGCTGCGGCTTGGCGTTCAGCGTCTTGGTGAAAGCCAGCACATGGGAGGTGTCGAGGCCGATGATGCCAGCGCGGATGTTCTGGGCGCGGGCATTGAGAGAAAGCAGCGCGGAAGCGCCGATAACGAAGAGCAGGGTGCGAATCATGGCCGAGGACTACGCCGCATCTGGCAGGGCCTTTCGGGGCGGTTTCTGGGGAAAAGCGGGCTACGTAGGAGAAACCGTACCTGAGCAGCACAAAAGGACTGAAACAGGTGCGAAAAGGAGAGGGGCAACGCAGGTCTTAACGTGCCTGCAAGTTCCCCACCTCATCTCTGAGAGTGGAAGAGCTACTCCTTCGTCACCGCCTCATCCAAATTCAGCAGCATGAGGCACAGGCTCGTCCATGTGGCGTGCTCGATGGCAGGGATGGATTCATCACGCTTTGACTCTCCCACGGCGAGCAACAGGAGCGCCGCCGGAAGATCCGACTGCTGCTGCCGCAACTTGCCAAGCTGTGCCTTCAGCAGCGCTGCTTCCGCCTGGGTCGGCCCGCGGCAGGTGACGAGACGAAACGCCTGCACGAGCGCCGCGTCCTCGTTTCCACGATTTGCCAGCAGCACGCGCTGCGCCAGCACACGCGCGGCCTCGACGTAGGTCACGTCGTTCAGCGTCACCAGCGCCTGCAGCGGCGTATTCGTGCGGGTGGCTTTGATCACACAGGTCTGCCGCGCGGCATTGTCGAACAGCATCGTGGGTCCCACGATGCGCCGCCAGAAGATGTACAAGGTGCGGCGGTAGAGCGCATCGCCGTGATCCTGCACGTAGCTCTTTTTGCCAAAGGTCGCCTCCTCCCAGATGCCCTCGGGCTGGTAGGGTTTGACTGCGGGGCCGCCAAGCTTGTCCTGCAGCAGGCCGGCCACCAACAAGGCCTGATCACGCAGCATCCACGACGGCATGCGGAAGCGCGGCCCGCGCGCCAGATAGCGGTTCTCAGGATCGATCTGCGCATCGGCGATTTTCGAGGATTGCTGGTACGTCTCGCTCGTCACGATCAAACGCAGCAGCGCCTTCACATCCCAGCCGCTGTCGATGAACTCGGAGGCCAGCCAGTCGAGCAACTCGCGCAGGGGTGGCTCCTCGCCCTGCAAACCGAAATCCTCCGCCGTCTTCACCAGTCCCACGCCAAAGAAGGCCTGCCAGAAGCGGTTCACCGTCACGCGAGCGGTGAGCGGATTGTCCCGGTTCACGATCCATTCCGCGAGGCCCAGGCGATTGCGCGGCGCGTCGGGCTTCATCGCAGGCAGGCTCGCGGGCACGTTGAAACGGACCTGCGTGGTGCTGGCTTTGTCATACGCGCCCTTCTCCAAAACAAAGGTCTCACGCAGCTTCGGAAGCGTGTCCATGACCATCACCTTGGTGACGGCGTTGGCGGCTGAAACGCGTGCGCGCACTGCGGCGAGGAGCTTTTGCAGGTGCTTCGTGTACGCAGCGTCCTTGCCCTTGAAATAGTTCACCGCCTCCAGCAGCGGATCCACGCCTCGATTCTTTGGCTCCGTCTTGGCGATGTAGCTCGGCAGGTTTCCTGGCAGCTTGATCGCATCAGATTCCGTCAGCGGTTTGCCAGCCGGACGCGGCCATTTTTTCAACTCAAAGGCTTCCAGTTCCGCTGCGACTTGATTCACTTTTTCCGTCGTCGCCTTCACGAGTTCGAGCTCGGCAGGCGTCGAGATGTCCAGCGCCGGTGCAGCCTGCCCGCTGCGGCCTTTGCCGTCCTCGCTCGTCTGGTTGAAGACGTCGTAGAGTCCGTAGTAGTCACGCATGGTCAGCGGATCGAATTTGTGATCGTGGCACTTCGTGCAGCCCATCGTCAGCCCCAGCCACACGGTGCTGGTCGTCTCCACGCGGTCCATCACATTCTCCACGCGCGTCTCTTCGGCGATGCGCCCTCCCTCGCCATTGATCATGTGATTGCGGTTAAATCCCGTGGCCAGCTTTTGCTCCGGCGTTGCATCCGGCAGCAGGTCGCCGCCAAGCTGCCAGATCGTGAAACGGTCATAGGGCATGTTTTCGTTGATGGCCTTCACCACCCAGTCACGCCACGGCCACATGGTGCGCTCGGGGTCGCCCTGGTAGCCGTTCGTGTCTGCATAGCGCGCTGCGTCCAGCCAGTCCCAGGCCCAGCGCTCACCGAAGCGCGGCGAATCCAGCAGGCGCGCCACGGTCTTGGCATAATCGTTCTTCAGTTCGCCCTCAGTCGGCGGCAGTCCGGTGAGATCCAGCGACACACGGCGCAGCAGCGTCACCGCATCGGCCTTGGGCGCAGGCTTCATCCCCTTCTCCGTCAGCTTGGCGCGCACAAAGGCATCGATGGGATGCTGCTCGCCCACGTCCGGCACCTTGGGTCGTTCGATCTTCTTGAAAGCCCAGTGCGTTCCCCACTTCGCCCCTTCGTCGATCCACTGCTTCAGCAATTGTTTCTGCGCATCCGACAGCGTGCGGTTGCTCTTGGGCGTGGGCATCACCTCATCCGGGTCCGTGCTCAGGATGCGCTCGATCAGCGTGCTCTCATGGCTCTTGCCCGGAAGAATGGCCGCCACGCCGTCCTTCACCGCTTTCGCCTCCTGCTCCACATCCAGCCGCAGGTCCCCTTTGCGCTCCTTCGCATCCGGGCCGTGGCAGAAGTAGCAGTTGTCCGAAAGGATCGGCTGGATGTCGCGTGAAAAATCAATCGCCGCCGCAGGAAGAGCGGAGCCGAGGCTGAGGAGGACACAAAGGACGCGCATGATGGGACGAACTGAGCATACGAAGTCCGCAGGTTCAGTATTGCCAAACACGCATGGCAGAACCAAGCATGCCCCATGCACATCCCGACCCTCATTGAGCACAAGCGCGATGGCGGCGTGCTCACGGCCGAGGAGATCCACTTCGTCATCTCCGCCTTCACGCGCGGGGACATGCCGGACTACCAGATGAGCGCCCTCGCGATGGCGATCTTCTTCCGCGACATGACCACGGAGGAAACCGCCGCGCTCACCGAGGCCATGCTGCACAGCGGCACCATGCTGCTGTGGAATGACCACGACCCCATGCGCGTGGACAAACACAGCACCGGCGGCATTGGCGATAAAACCTCCCTCATTCTCGCACCCCTGCTCGCCTGCGACAACGTGTGGGTGCCGATGATCTCCGGTCGCGGTCTCGGCATCACGGGCGGCACGCTTGATAAACTCGAAAGCATCCCCGGCTTTCGCACCCAGCTCAATGAGGTGGAGATTCATCACCTCATGGACCGCGTCGGCTGCGCCATGGTCGGCCAGACCGCCGGCATCTGCCCTGCGGACAAAAAACTCTACGCCCTGCGCGACGTCACCGGCACTGTGCCGAGCGTGCCGCTCATCACCGCGAGCATCATGAGCAAGAAGCTGGCCGAAGGTCTGAACCGCCTCGTGCTGGATGTGAAGTGGGGCTCCGGCGCTTTCATGAAGACGCAGGACGAGGCGCACCGACTCGCAGAAAGCCTGGTCACCGTCGGTCAGGCCATGGGGGTGCGCTCCAGCGTGCGCCTGAGCGAGATGAACGAACCCACGGGAGAGTCCGCCGGCAATGCGCTGGAAGTCGCCGAGTGTGTGCGCTGCCTGAAAGGCGAAGGTCCGCAGGATCTGGAGGACATCGTGCTCGATCTCGCGTCCGCCGTTTCCATTTCATCCCGCTCTGATCTGGCCGCCATCCTGCACAGCGGTGATGCGTGGCGGAAGTTTCGAGAGATGGTCGCTGCGCAAGGAGGCAACGTGGACGCGCTGGAACGGATGGACACCGTGCATCGCGCACCGTTTATCGGGGAACTCAAAGCCACCGCCAGCGGCACGCTGACGCGCATGGATGCCGGAGCCATCGGCCAGGCCGTCCTCGAACTCGGCGCGGGCCGCTCCAAAGCGGCTGACGCCATCGACTTCGCTGTGGGTTGCGATCAAATCGCCAAAACTGGCACCCACGTGCAAACCGGCGATGTACTGCTGCGCGTGCATGCCCGCACCAAAGGCGCGCTGTTTCGCACGCTCGACGTTTTGGCGGAGTGCATCGACATCGTTTGAAAAAGCACTGAATGACTTCACACCGCAGAGATTGTTCTGATAAAAAATTCTGCGGCGTTCCCTTCTCTGCGGTGTGAAATCAATGTCTCCTGACGTTTGCCTCCCATGAACCGCCGCCGCTTCCTCCAGACCACTACCGCCGCCGCACTGCTGCATGAATCTGTTCAGGCCGCACCGCCTGCGACGCGCATCATCGACACGCACACGCATTTCTATGATCCCTCCCGCCCTGGTGGCGTGCCGTGGCCGAAGCAAGGCTCGCCGCTTTATCGCACCGTGCTGCCTGCGGACTGGCTCGCCGTGGCAGCACCGCATGGCGTCAAGGAAACCGTCGTCGTCGAAGCCAGCCTGCTCGTGGAGGACAACCAGTGGATACTCGATCTCGCAGCGAAGGAGAAGTGCATCGTGGGATTCGTGGGCCATCTCGATCCCGGCGCTGAATTCGCTGGCCATTTGAAACGCTTCGCCGCCAATCCCATCTTCCGGGGTGTGCGCTGGAGCGGTGCTTTTTTGCAAGATGCAGCAAAACAAGACTCAGTGCTCGCCGGAGCCAAACAGCTCGCTGAACACGGGCTCGAACTCGACTTGAACGGTTCTCCCGCCTACCTGCCCCATGCCGCAAAACTCGCCGCTGATGTGCCCGACCTGCGCGTCCTCATCAATCACCTGGGTGCCTCCGACGATCCGCAGTCCCTGCGCCCCGAATGGAAGGACAACATCCGCACCGTGGCGAAACAGCCGAACACCTTCATGAAGGTCTCCGCCCTCGTGGAGCAGGTGAAGTGCGAGTACGGAAAGGCTCCCACGGACACCGCCTACTACCTCCCCATTCTCGACCACCTGTGGGAAAACTTCGGCCCCGACCGCCTCATCTACGGCAGCGACTGGCCCGTCTCCGACAAAGGCGCGCCGTATGAGGTCGTCTTCAAAATCGTGGACGAATACTTCCGCGCCAAAGGCACGGAAGCCTGCGAGAAGTACTTCTGGAAGAACTCGAAGGAGGCGTATCGCTGGGTGTCGAGACAGTGATCTATTTGAAGTCCACAGGGCTGGCTAAACAGGCGGTGCTCGGTGTCTAGACACTTCCAAGCCGCCGCCTGCGCAGCAGGAATAGCAGGCCCACGGAGGCAATCAGCACGCTGCCGCCGGGTTCTGGCACAGGCGCGGTGGTGATGTTGAGGTTTGAAATGGTGGCAAAGTCGGTGCCCAGGCTCAGAGCAGTGGCTCCGACGGTGGCATCGCCGATAAACCGCACACCAATCGGACCGCTGGGAGCCGTGCCGTCCAGAAGATAGTCCAGATTCACCGTGCCTGTCGTTACCCCTGAGCCAAGCAGTCCGGCAATGTTGATCTGCGTGGTGTTGTTGCTGCTGGTCAGTGTGTTCCCCAGGCCGTCGATCAGTTCAAAGGTGAAGCTCGGGTTCAATCCTGCCACGGAACTGAGCAGGCCGTTGTTGCCATCCACATCAAAGCTGATGCTGTAATGGGTGTTGGGCGTGTAGTTGAGCACATCTCCAGGAGTGTCGAAATAGGCCACCGCCTGCCATCCGTAATGGATGCTGGTGCCAACACCCAGAAGGCCGAGCAGGGAATTGTTGTCATTGCTGATCTGGAACTGCAGGGCCGAGCCATTCAAAGCCACCTGCGCAGCAGACTCCGTCAAGCTTAGGAGAATTGTCGCATTGGCACCTCCCTGGGCGGTGAGATCCCACAGTCCCCGGGTGGCAGTGGTGGAGCCATTGGACAGGGTGATCGAGAGCAGTCCTCCCCCCGGGACGTCGTAGGTGACGGGACTGGAGGAAGGGAAAATCGAGTTGTAGCTGCTGTCGGTGCCAACGAGTGGCGTTTGGGCATTAAGTGTTAAAATGGTAAAGTAATTAACTAAACAAAATAAAATAAAATTGTTGGTTTTCATAAGTATGTGGAATTAGACTAGTACTCTAATAGCTTAGTTAACCTCGACCGTAGTAAACTAAGATTTAATTTAGAAGAGGATGAGGCGAATGAACCTTTCCGCCGCATCGGTTGTGTTTTACCGCTTGGCTTTGACGCTGAGCCTCTTACGTCGATAAGCTGCCCCACATGCAATCCCACCCCCTCCGCACCTCCGTCATCGGCAGTTACCCGTTTCCTGGCTGGCTGGAGTTTTCAGCGCGGCATCTCGCGGAGTTTGGCAGCGCGGACATTGCGGAAATGCAGGATGACGCCGCGCAGGTGGCCATCCAGGATCAAATAGCCTCCGGGCTCGATGTCATCACGGACGGGGAGCAAACGCGGTTTGATTTCAATCTGTCGTTCTACGGTTTTATCGAGGGCATCTCACTCGAACCATCCAGCCCGCGTCGGTTTGGGCCGCCGGCACATGATCAGCGTGGCAAACATGAAGTCGTGGGCGAACTGAGTGCTCCGCGCGGGCTGGGTGTGGTGGAGGAGTTTGAGCGTCTGCAGCGCCTGGCTGCGCACACCGGCAAGCGATTGAAGGTCTCTGTGCCCGGGCCTTACACGCTCAGCGGACGGCTGGCGCCGAATGCCCAGTACAAAGACCGCTACGCCATCACGGAGGCACTGCTGCCCATCGTGAACCAAGAGATCGCCAACCTCGTGGCGGCGGGTGCGGAGGAAATCTGCGTCGATGAGCCGAGCATGAGCTGCTACGGCTACCGCGAGGACACGAAGCGCTTCGTGGACATCTTCAACCGCACCGTGAGCAGCGGCTATGGCAAGGCACGCATCTGCACGCACTTGTGCTTTGGCAATTTCAAAGGCCACCCGGTCGGCTGGCGCAAATACGCGCCGCTGTTCCCCGCTTTCCTCGACCTGCACTGCGACGAGGTGCACGTGGAGATGGCGAACCGTGAATACGCTGAGCTGGAAGTCATCAAGCCGATGGCCGAGCGCTACGACGTCGCCGTGGGCATCATCGATGTGAAGAGCTACCACATTGAAACGCCGGAGCAGATCGCCGATGCCGTGCGTGCCTGCTTGAAACATGCGCCTGCTTACAAACTGGTGTTTGCGCCGGATTGCGGGCTGAGTCAGACGGCGCGCTGGGCGGCGAAGAAAAAGCTGGCCAGCATGGTGGCGGGCGTCGGAATCGTGAAACGGGAACTGGGGCTGTGAACAAAAGCACTCATGAGCTTTAGCTCAATGTCTGGCGGACTTGGGCGAGGCGGCGCCCTCTCCAGAACGAACTAAAGTTCGGGAGTACTTTCTAGCCCATCTTCACCACACCCACCGTCGTGTTGTCCTGACGGTCGTCGTTGATGCGGCGGATGGCGAAGATGATCGCGTCGGAGATTTTGTCCGCCGTGGTGTGCTTGCCGAAGCTGAGGAGTTCCTCGAGTGCCTTGTGGGTGAGCGTGAAGATGCCATCGCTCGCAGCGATGATGATGTCGCCTTTCTTCAGGGTCCAAGGCTCTGAGGGGGTGTCGATCATCGCCAGCGGCATGCCGAGCAGAGCTGCCTGGAGCGTGTGGCGGTCGGGATGATTGGCGGCTTCTTCGCGGGTGATCTCGCCCCGATCAGCACGGGCGTCGATCAGCGGGGAAAGGCTGTGGTCGGCATTGAGGCGGATCAGTTCGCCATCGCGGAAGAGGAACAGCGGGGAATCGCCCACGCTGATCCATTCCATCGTCTTCGGCGTGATGAGTACGCCCACCATCGTGGTGCCCATGGGTGGAGCCACGCTCGGCATGCGGCTGGTGATGATGCCGAGGGTTTCATTCGCCGTCTCGACAGCGTGCTTGAGCTTCCAGGAAGGTGGGCCGTCCTGCTCATGGTAGGCGCGCACAAAGGCGTTCACCCCAATGTAGCTGGCCACGCTGCCACCGGCATGCGCACCGAGTCCGTCGCCAATGACGAGGAGCAGGCGCTCAAGGCTGCGCTCCTCAGGCTCGGCGGCGTCAGCAAAGGCATAGTAGTCTTCCTGATTGTCGCGACGACCCCGATACTGCCGCGCGGCAAAATCCTGCTCCTGAATGAACGCAGGCGGCTGGGAGTCAAACAGGGGGACTCGATCGGTCAGGACGGTGGTGGTGGCGCTCACTCGGCAGAAAACTGGTAAATCGTGGTGCTTTGAAAAGATTCACCCGGACGCAGGGTCACGCTGGGGAAGCTCGGATGGTTCGGACTGTCGGGATAATGCTGCGTTTCAAGGCAGAAGCCATGACGCTTTGCATAAATATGCCCTCCTTTACCCGACACGCCATTGAGATGATTGCCGGTGTAAAGCTGCACGCCGGGCTCCGTGGTGCGCACGGTCATCACCCGACCACTGACAGGGTCCTTCACGCTGGCGGCCAGCTTCATGCCGCTGCCGGACAGGACGTAGTTGTGATCATAGCCGATGCCCTGAATGAGCGGTTTGAAGTCCGCGCCAATGCGTTCGCCAATCGTGTGCGGGGTGGTGAAGTCCAGCGGCGTGCCCTTGATGCTGACGCTCTCGCCTGTGGGGATGAGGTCGTCATCGGTGGCGGTGATTTGATCGGTCGGAAGCGTCAGTTCGTGGCCCAGAATGTCGCCGCCGCCTTCACCGGAGAGATTGAAGTAGGCATGATTGGTCAGGTTCAGCACGGTGGGCTTGTCCGTGGTGGCTTCGTACCCGATCTGCAATCCGTTGTCTTCAGTCAGGGTGTAGGTCACGGTGCACTTCAGCGTGCCGGGGTAGCCTTCCTCGCCATCGACGCTGGTGTAGCTGAGCGCCACGCCATTCGGGATCTCTTTCGCGGACCACAGCTTTTTGTCGAAGCCTTCCTTGCCACCGTGGAGCTGGTGCTTGCCGGAGTTGGCCGTCACCTTGTATTCCACGCCATCAAGCTTGAACACGGCATTGCCAATGCGGTTCGCATAACGGCCCGCGATGCAGCCGAAGAAGGGGTTCTTAGCAAGGTAACCATCCAGCGTGTCGAACCCGAGCACCACGTCAGCGAACTTCCCTCTTTTGTCCGCCACCTTGAGCGAGACAATGTAGCCGCCCCAGTTGGTGATCCTGGCCTCCATGCCGCTGGAGTTGCGCAGCGTGAAGAGCTTCACTTCCTCACCTGCCGGGGTTTTTCCCCAGACGTGAGATTCGACGCTGGCAGCGACAGACGAACCGGAGATCGACATGAGAAACAGGAAAAAGGTGGGTAGCGCGAGAAAGCGCATGGTTGAGCTTGGGGCGGGTTGGACGGCGAGTGTGACGGTGACGCTCCATTTCTGCAAGAAGGGATTCCACGCCTCGGGATGAAGTTTCTGGCCTGGGCCGCATGATCGTGTGTAACCTCCGCCGCTATCTTCCCCATGCAGGTGGTATCATGGACTCTACTACGCCCTCCCCAGATCCCTTCCACGGACTGAACCCCGCCGACCTGATGGCCTCAGCCGCCATGCCGACGGACGGTGGTGCCGACACGCTGCCGCTGTCCCGGCTGGATCTGCCATCGCTGGCGGAAATCGCCGCCGCTTTTCCTGATCTCGAAATCCTCGATCTCATCGGCCACGGCGGGATGAGCGCGGTGTTTCGTGCACGGCAGCCGAAGCTCGATCGTGTCGTCGCGCTCAAAGTGCTGCCCAAGTCGCTCGCGGCCACGCCGGGCTTTCCGGAGCGGTTCACGCGTGAGGGGCGGGTGCTCGCACGTCTCAGCCATCCCAACATCGTGACCGTGCATGACTTTGGCGAGAGCGGCGGCTTCTGCTTTCTCACCATGGAATACGTCGATGGCGTGAACCTGCGGCAGGCCATGCGTGCCGGGCGCTTCACGCCCGAGCAGGCGCTGAACATCATTCCCGTGATGTGTGAGGCCCTGCAATACGCCCACAGCCAGGGCGTGCTGCACCGCGACATCAAACCGGAGAACATCCTGCTGGATGCGAAGGGCCGGGTGAAAATCGCCGACTTCGGCATCGCCAAGATCCTCGATGAAAACGGCGACGGCGGGATGATGCTCACGCAAAGCGGCGCGAAGCTCGGCACCGCACCCTACATGGCACCGGAGCAGATCGAGCAGCCCGGCAGCGTGGACCACCGTGCGGACATCTACAGCCTCGGCGTGGTCTTTTACGAGATGCTCACCGGCGAGCTGCCGCTGGGCCGTTTCGCAGCACCGTCAGAAAAATCTGCTGTGAACGGCAACATGGACGAGGTCGTGTTTCGTGCACTGGCCAAAGATCGCGCCATGCGCCAGCAAAGCGCGGGCGAGTTTAAAACGCAGATCGAGGGCATCGCCTTCATGCCACCGCAGATGCGGCACTCGGTGGCCATGCGTTTCAGCAGTTTTGAGTACAAGTCCAAGCGCACGCTGTTTGGCAGACCGCTGCTGCATGTCGCGCATGGCATTGATCCCGCGACGGGCAGCAAGCGCACGGCGCGCGGCTTCTTTGCCTTCGGAGACCGGGCCATCGGCGTGGTGGCCTTTGGAGCTTATGCGCGCGGCTTGTTCGCCTGTGGTGGCATGGCCGTCGGGGTTGTGGCGCTCGGTGGGCTGAGTGTTGGTTTGATCTCGCTGGGTGGTGTTGCCATCGCGTTGCTGCTCGCCTTCGGAGGCTTGAGCGTGGGCTTGCTGGCCACTGGCGGCATTGCGCTGGGCTGGGATGCCGTGGGCGCTATCGCGGCAGGTGTGAATGCGTATGGCGGTCAGGTGTATGCGCTGGTGAGCGGCATGGGTGCTCGGGTCCATGCGCCTCATGTGATGAAGACACCGGCGGAAATGACGCCCATGCTGCTGCTGCTGGTGAGGATCACCGATCAAAGCGCCTTCCTGGCAGCCTGGATCTGGTTGCCCATGTTGTTTCCATCCGTGCTTGTGCCTTGGTGGGCGCGCAGGCAGCTCGAATTTGAAGCACTGGGTGGTGCCCAGCGTGCCACAGCATGGCATGAGCGACCCTCCCGCGTTCTCTGGCTTCTGCCCGCTTCGCTCCTGCTGTTTCTGGCGCTCGTCTGGATGACCCGCCACTGGTCCCATGCCGGCACGGCAGGCATGACCGCGCAGATGATCATCGCATCGGGGATCGAAATCGTTGGCCTCTTGCTTGCCGCTCTCAGCCTGCCGCTCTGGCTGCGGCTGGTGCCGATGAATTCCTTCTACGGCGTGCGGCTGCCTTCCACCTTTGTCTCGGATGAACGCTGGTATGAAGTGAACGCCGTTTTCGGCAAGCACCTCTTTGGCTGGTCGCTGACCGTCATCGCCGCAGGCATCGCGGGCTTTTATCAACTGCCACGCCATCAGGACGCCTACTCGTGGGCAGCGCTCACGCTGATTCTGGTCGGCGTTACCGCCTCGGTGGCATCCACGCTGGTGTGGATGCACCGGCATCCGGTGGGGCGTCCTGCCATCAAGCCTCATCGGCTCGTTCGTAACATCGAAGTCGCCATTCCAGTGATCGTGCTGATGTTTTTCATCCGCGCCTTCATCGGGGCCTCGTATTCCATTCCCCATGGAAATGTCCCCGGCGTCGCCCAAGGAAGTCGTTGGATCGCTTCCAAGCTCGATACCGGTTTCGCTTCGGAAGATCTCGTCGCGTACGCCCATGAGAGCGGTCAGACCTGGCTCGCGCGTGTCGTCGCCGTCGAAACGAAAGGACTGCTGCTGAAACGTGGCAGCAGTGTGGAGGAGTTCTTCATGCCATGGGACAAGATCATCGGGAAGATGATGTTTCCGTACTATTCGCCGGGGACGACGAAGGGAACAGGCAGTGCTGCTTCAGCGCCTCCCCCGCCGGTGGTAGAAGGGACGGCTAATGCTCTGGATCAACAGCCAGTGCTGCGTTTCACGCGGCTGGCCTTGAATGGCCAAGACTTCACGAATCCTGTTTACACCACGGAAGGAATCCCTGTGTCGGAGCTTGAGTACAAGCCTCTCCTAGCACATTCAGTTGAGCATCAAGTCGTCAATCAAAACAATGAATGCTGCTGGCTGCAGCTTTGGTTTGAGCATCCAGACTTTGATCCTCTTAGCGGCCTCCAGGTGGAGATCACCGATTTAGATGGGCAGGAGTTGAAGAACCGGGATCATGAATTCGGTGGGACCGCATGGTCTTCTAACCGTCCTACTCCATCCTTGCTGGCCGTTGTAATCAGTCCTGGCAGGCGTGGTGGCCTGCCTTCAGCAGTGCGGGTGGTCCTTCGGTACAGCATTGGCAGATGGGCTAAAGGTCCAACGCTCCCCCCAGACTACCATGGGGGGATGAGCTTTGGTGACCAATGCCTCCTGGCAGCAATTGGAGACAGTCCAGACCATCGAGTTTTCGTGTCCTGGTCCAAGTCAGCAGAAGACAGCACGATCTACGATGCGATTGCCATACTCAAAGACGGCCGCAGGCTGGGATCGTCCGGCCGCTCCGGTAGCAGCAGTGGCAGCACGAAGGTGGAACGAGTCGATTTTAAAGCTTTGCTGCGTGAGGTGGCTTCCTTTCAGATTCGCAGTCGCAAAGTGCGGACCGTCACGTTTGATCAAGTGATCTTGCCGCCGCTTCCATGACCTCCTCCTTTCACGACACCCGCTGGACGCTCGTCTCCCGTTCGCGCGGTGGAGACACTCAGGCGAAGGCGGCGCTCAGCGAATTGTGTGAGGCGTACTATGCGCCGGTGGTGGCCTTTCTGCGGCGGGATGGGCGTGCGGAGGATGTGGCACGGGATCTGGCGCATGACTTCTTTGCCAAGCTGCTCGCGGGTGGGACCATTGATGGCGCTGATCCTTTGCGTGGGAAATTTCGCAGCTACCTGCTCATGGTCTTGAAACGCTTTGCAGCGAATCAGCGTGATCGCGAACATGCGGCCAAGCGTGGCGGTGGGCAGATTCATTCCGTGATCGACGGCGTGTCTGACTCGACTGGCGCAGGGCTGCAAATCGCTGACGTCAACGTCGAAGCACCTGATGCAGCGTTTGATCGCCAGTGGGCGCTGACCTTGCTCGCACGTGCACTGGGACGTCTGGAGTCTGAGATGCGTGAGGATGGCAAATTAGCGCATTTTGATGCTCTAAAATCCTGGCTGACGGCGGAAGCCGATGCGACACCTCAAGCTGATGCGGCCACGAAACTCGGCATGAGCATTGAGGCTGTGAAGGTGGCTATTCATCGCCTGCGGAAGAGATTCCGCGAGGCGGTAAAAGCCGAGATCGCGCAGACGGTGGGAGAGGCAGGAGACGTGCGCGAGGAACTGGACGCGCTGATGGCGGCGCTGAGAAAGTAGCCTTGTTCCTGAGGAACAAGGGAGCGCTCCGCAAACAGCCAGGAGGCCGGTAGGCCAAACCTGCCACCTACAGGCGAAGCCCGGCGCACCCCATGCCGCACGGCGGAAAAGATAGATCTACAGCGAACCGATGGCCATGGATGTGGCGGAGCGGTTCTTTGTTGCGCAGCAACAAAGCTACTTTTACGCTTCGCGATGGAATACCGCTTCTTTGCCCCTGCGGCGAAGACGGATGTCAGCCAGGGCAATCTGCCGCATTGGGAGCAGATGAACGCCTTCTACTTCATCACCTGGCGCACGGCGGATTCCCTGCCCAAAGCCGTGATGGATCGATGGCAGGTCGAACGCGACCAATGGCTGCGAACACGTGGCATTGATCCTGTCATCGAGGATTGGCAGCGGGTGTTTGAAATGCTGCCGGAGGCTGAACGGCAGGAGTTTCACAAGCTCTTCACGGTGCGCTGGAATGCCCTGCTCGATGAGGGGCACGGCGAATGCCTGCTGCGCAGGCCGGAGCTAGGCGGGATCGTCGAGGACAGCCTGCGGCACTTTGACGGCGAGCGGTATGAACTGGAGGCTTTTGTTGTCATGCCAAATCACGTGCATGTGCTGGTGGGAGTTTCAGGACGCGGCGAGATGAAAAATCACTGCCGTAACTGGAAGAACTTCACGGCGATGCAGATCAACAAGGCGCTTGGACGCACAGGCCAGCTCTGGCAGTGGGAGAGCTTTGACCACCTCGTGCGCACCCCCGCGAGCCTGGAAAAGTTTCGGGAGTACATCCTGAAAAATCCCATCAAGGCCCGCCTGAAGGAAGGGGAGTACCGCGCATGGGCGAAGCCAAAGTAGCCTTGTTCCTGCGGAACAAGGGAGCGCTCCGCAAACAGCCAAGAGGCACGGTAGTCCGAACAAAGAACGCTGTGCAAAGCATGGCGTTTCCTTGCCGCACTGCGGCTGAGAGGCTTTGAGGCGAACCGGTGGTCTTGGGCGAGGCGGAGCGGTTCTTTGTTCCGCAGGACCAAAGCTACTTTATGACACAGGCGCTGCCGCGGTAGCCGCCGTCTTCTCCTTCCAGGTGCTCTGGATGTAGATTTCGCGCAGGGTCTTGAAGTCGATGTTCGTCGGGCTGTCGGTCATCAAGTCGCTGCCCCGGTTGTTCTTCGGGAAGGCGATGACTTCGCGGATGCTGTCTTCACCGCTCACCAGCATGGCGATGCGGTCCAGACCCAGTGCGAGACCACCGTGAGGAGGGGCACCGAAGCGGAAGGCGTCGAGCAGATGGCCAAACTTGTGGGCCTGCTCTTCTTCGTTCACACCGAGGACGCTGAACATCTTGGCCTGCAGATCCTTCTCGTGGATTCGGATGGAGCCGCCGCCGAGTTCGTAGCCGTTGAGGACCACGTCATAGGCTTCAGCGCGCACCTTGCCGTATTCTCCGGCGTCCATGAGCGGGATGTCTTCCGTCTTCGGACGGGTGAAGGGGTGATGCACGGCCACCCAGCTCTGCGTTTCGGCATCCTGGGCCAGCAGCGGGAAATCGACGACCCAAAGGAAGTTGAAGGCGGTGCTGTCCTTGGTCAGCGCGGTCATGTTGGCGATCTCCACGCGCACGCGGCCGAGGATGTCGCAGGCTTCCTGCCAGGTGCCTGCATAGAAGAAAATCAGGTCGTTTTCCACGACGCCGAGCTTGGCGATGAGGGCCTTTTGCTCGTCTTCGCTGAAGAACTTCCAGAGCGGGCTCTTGTACTCAAGAACGCCATTGGCATCGCGCTCGACCTTGATGAAGGCGAGCTGCTTCACCTTCATGCCAGCCTGCGTGGCGATCTCGTTGAGGCGAATCATCTGACCGGTGGTGATGCCGGCGAAGCCCTTCGCGTTGATGGCACGCACGACGCCACCGTTTTCGATGGTGCTGCGGAAGATTTTGAAGCCGCTGCTGGCGAAGACATCGGCCATATCGACGATCTCGTTGCCGTAGCGTGTGTCCGGCTTGTCGGAGCCGTAGCGGTCCATGGCCTCTTGATAGGTCATGCGTGGGAAGGGCGTGGGGATGTCGCGGTCGGTGCCGGCTTTGAACATCTTCACGAGCAGGCCTTCGACGAGGTTCAGGATGTCCTCGCGCTCGATGAAGCTGGCTTCGATGTCGATCTGGGTGAACTCAGGCTGGCGGTCGGCGCGCAGATCTTCATCGCGGAAGCAGCGGGCGATCTGGAAGTAGCGCTCCAGACCAGCGACCATCATGAGCTGCTTGTACTGCTGCGGAGCCTGCGGCAGCGCGTAGAAGCGGCCGGGGTTCAAGCGGGCAGGCACGAGGAAGTCTCGCGCGCCTTCGGGCGTCGGGTTGCTCAGAATCGGCGTTTCGACCTCGATGAAGCCGGCGGCGTCGAGGCAGTTGCGTGCCGCGTTGGTGATCTTGTGGCGCGTGCGGATGTTCTTGCTCATGCGCTCGCGGCGCAGGTCCAGGTAGCGGTACTTCAACCGCATGTCCTCGTTGGACAACTCGCGGTCGAGCTGGAAGGGCAGCACATCGGCCTTGTTGAGCACTTTGAATTCGGTGGCGACGATTTCGATTTCGCCGGTGCCTAGCTTGGCGTTTTCGGTGCCGGTGAGACGTGCGGCGACTTTGCCGGTGATCTGCAGCACGTCTTCGTCACGCAGGTGATGGCTCTGCGCGGCGAGTTCAGCGTTTTCTTCCGGGCGGAACACGACCTGGGTCAGGCCCTCGCGGTCGCGCAGATCGATGAAGATGACGCCGCCATGGTCGCGGGCCGAATTCACCCAGCCACAGAGTGTGACGGTCTGGCCGATGTGCTCTGAGCGGACGGCGTTGCAGTGAAAGGAACGGTAGGCGTTGGGGATCATGGCTGAAAAAGGGCGCGTAGAGTCGTCGGATTCGGCCTGGGTGCAAGGGGGAAGGCAGGGCCAGAACGGCAGTTTGGGGCAAGGTCGGCATCGGGTGCGTCGTTCCCCTTCCCCATGTTCTGGAAATCACTGCTCCTCCTCGGCTGCCTCGGCAGCGTGCTGCATGCCGCAGACCGGCCCAATGTCGTATTCTTCCTCGTCGATGATCTCGGCCAGCGCGATCTGGGTTGCTATGGCAGCACGTTTTATGAAACGCCGAACATTGACCGGCTTGCTAAAGATGGCGCGCTGTTCACGGACGCCTACGCGGCCTGCCCGGTCTGCTCGCCCACACGCGCAGCCTTGCAAACGGGGCGCTGGCCGCAGCGGACGGGCATCACCGACTACATCGGCGCGCCAATGAAGCCGGAAGGCTGGAAGCGCAATACGCCGCTGCTGCCAGCTCCATATTCGGACCGGCTCGCGCATGAGGAAGTGACGCTGGGCGAGCTGATGAAGAGCGCCGGCTACGCCACCTTTTTCGCAGGCAAGTGGCATCTCGGCCCCGAGGGCTTCTGGCCGGAGAATCAGGGCTATGATATCAACATGGGAGGCATTGATCGCGGTGGCCCCTATGGCCCCGGCAAATACTTCGTGCCTTATGGCAATCCGCGCCTGCCCGACGGCCCGCCCGGCGAGCACCTGCCCGATCGACTCGCCACGGAGGCGAACAAGTTCATCGAGGCCCACAAGACCGAGCCCTTCTTTGCCTTTTTCTCGTTCTACTCCGTACACACGCCCTTGCAGTCGCGTCCTGATTTGCAGAAGAAGTATGAGGCCAAGCGCCAGAAACTCGGTCTGGAGCCCAAGTTTGGCCGCGAGGAGCCCCGCGATGTGCGCCTGGTGCAGGAGCACGCGGTGTATGCGGGCATGGTGGAGGCGATGGACGACGCCGTGGGCAAGGTGCTGGCCAAGCTGGACGCACTCGGCCTCGCGAAAAATACGATGGTCATCTTCACCTCAGACAACGGTGGACTGAGCACCAGCGAGGGCTCGCCAACCTCCAATCTGCCACTGCGTGGTGGCAAAGGCTGGCTGTATGAAGGCGGCATCCGCGAACCGCTCATCGTGCGCTGGCCGGGCGTGGTGAAGCCGGGTGCTGAGGTGGAAACACCCGTGAGCAGCCCCGATTTCTTCGCCACACTGGCGGACGTGGCCGGAACCAAGCCGACCACGAAGAGCGACGGCGTGAGCCTGCGGCCTCTGCTGGAAGGCAAGGGGCACCTGCCCGAGCGCGCTCTTTTCTGGCACTACCCCCACTACGGCAACCAAGGCGGCGCGCCCGGTGCAGCGATGCGCCGTGGCGACTGGAAACTCATCCAGTGGTTCGAGCAGGATCAGCCGGAGCTTTTCAATCTGAAGGACGATCTCAGCGAGTCCCGGAATCTCGCCGCACAGGAGCCCGAACGGGCGAAGGCCATGCTCGCTGAACTGCAGGCCTGGCAGAAAGAGGTGGGAGCGCTGATCCCGACGAAAAACGCCGGGTATGATCCTTCACAGCCCAACGGCCGTGCGGCACAGGGCAAGCCGGGCAAGCCGGGCAAACCGGGCAAACCGGGCAAACCGGGCAGGAAATCCGCCGCTAAGAAGAGCCCATAGGGGCAATTGCGGCGACCGGAGTGATTTTGCCATCCAGATCTTATCTGGGGGCCGATTTTACAATGTAGCTACTGCCGAGTCACCCGGAGCGACCGGTGCGCTTAATTAGTGGGAATAATGACAACCACCAACAGTCTCATTCTTATACGCGACTTCTGTACCCCATCAGCTTTTGGCTAAATATTTAGACAAATGGACAAATATTTAGACAAAATGAAAACAAATCTTTGACGAAATGGCTTTTGTCGCGATTATTAACCCTGTCAGACTCCTCAACTCTATGAACGCGACTGCAACATCCCCTGAGTTAGATCCCAACATTGTCGAAGACATCCGCCTCCTGAAGCGCATCTCGGAACGTGATTCGGCCAGTTTCCAGACCTTCTACAAGAAATACAGCGGCCTCATTTTCGCCTCGATTTCGAACGTCTTGAACGACCACCATGACACCGAAGACGTCATGCAGGAAGTCCTCGTGCAGGTCTGGAACAAGGCCCACCTCTACGAACCCCGTAAAGGCAAGCCCCTCACTTGGCTGACGACCTTGGCCCGCAACCGTGCCATCGACCGCATCCGCTCCAAGCAGCGCCGCTCCCGCCTGAACGACGATTTCGAGTCCGAGAACAAGAAGGACCAGTTCGAGTTTGAGCCCTCCGGCCACGAAAACCTCGAGTTCAAGGAACGCGACACCATCCTTCACAGCGCCGTGTCACGCCTCACCCAGGATCAGCGCGAAGCCATTGAGCTGACCTACTTCACCGGCCTGACTCAGGCCGAAGTGGCCGAGCGCCTCCATGAGCCACTTGGCACGATTAAAGCTCGTATCCGTCGTGGTGTGAACCGCCTCGAAACACTGGTCAAACCACGTCTCGCTTAATTTTCCAACCCCCAAAACCTGGAAAAACAAGGAGAGGGGCGGACTTCGGTCCGCCTCTTTTTTTTGTGCAGCAAAGTAGCTTTGTTGCTGTGCAACAAGGAACCGCTCCGCCACAGCCGGACTTTCCGGTAGTCCCACATGCAGGGTGATTGCGGAGCGCACCCCTGTTCCGCAGGAACAAGGCTACTTTGCTACTCCCTTGCCCGCGAATCGATGCAGATCGTCACCGGCCCGTCGTTGACCAGCGCTACCTTCATGTCGGCCCCGAAGATGCCGCGTGCCACGGGCCTGCCCATATCAGCTTCCAAGAGCGCCAAAAACTGCTCGTAGAGCGGGATCGCGTGCTCAGGCCGTGCCGCGCGGATGAAGCTGGGGCGGTTGCCCTTTTTCGTGCTGGCATGCAGCGTAAACTGGCTCACCACCAGCAACTCGCCGCCGATGTCCTTCACACTGAGATTCATCTTGCCCTCGGCATCGCCAAAGATGCGCATCTGCGTGAGCTTCTGCACCAGCCACGTCGCATCCTCAATCGTGTCCTCGTGCTCAATGCCGGCGAGGATCATCAGGCCCGTGCCGATCTGGCCGGTGATGCTGCCATCGACGGTGACGGCGGCTGAAGAGACGCGTTGGAGGACGAGGCGCATGGCTAAATAATGACGAATAAAGGAATGGCGAACATCAGTTTCGATTGGAGCTTCAAACTCCCAGCTTCGCGTAATACTTTGCGATGCGCCGTGCGTGCTCGTCATACGCGGCCTCAAATAACTCGGTGGCTTTCGCTGCACCGACGACGGCTCCGGCGGTGAGCACTTTGGGAGGCTGGCCGGCCTTGGTGAGGCGGTCGGCGACTTCGGCTTTGACGGCGTTCACCAGCAGGCAGCCACCCACGGTGCTGCCGGGGGCGACGGGGGTGTCGAGATTTTCAATCTTGATCATGGCATCGCCAACCGGCGCGCCGGTATCGAGGACGATGTCGGAGAAGTCCTGGAGCTTCTTGCCGTCGCGGTGGCGGCTGGTGCTGGCCTCGCTGTGCGTGGTGCTGATGATGGAGACGACTTTGACGCCGCGGCGTTGGAACTCTTCGGCCATCTCGACGGGCACCACATTGCAGCCGCCACTGGAAATGACGAGGGCGCTGTCTCCGGGTTGGAGATCGAAGTTCCGCAAGATGCGACTGGCAAATCCGCTGACGTTTTCGAGGAACATGGCCTGCCGCTGGCCGTTCGCGCCGACGACAAGATTGTGGAAGGTCAGCGAGAGTTCGACGATAGGATTGAAGCCGGGGAAGGAGCCGTAGCGCGGCCACATTTCCTCCACCAAAATGCGGCTGTGGCCGGAGCCAAAGACGTGAACCATCTGCCCGGCGAGGATCGTCTTGGCGAACATGTCGGCGGCCTGCTGGATGAGCGGGAGTTGCTCGCGGACACGATTGAGGAGGCCTTGGCTGGCGTCGAGGTATTGGAGGGCGGGAGTCATGAGTGTTGAAGAAGATTGAAAACGGAGCCGAGACAGCCGGCGCTGTCGCCAAGCTGAGCAGGGACGATGCGGGCCTGATGGCCGCCGGGCCGCCACTCGAAACCGGTGAGGGCTTGTTGCAGCGGCGCGAACAAACGCTCCCCTGCCCCGGTGGCGATGCCTCCGCCAATAATGACGACTTCGGGATCGAGCACATTGATGAGAGAAGCAACGGCGGCGGCAAGATGGCGGACGGAGGTGAGCCAAACTTTGGCGGCGTGTTTATCGCCAGCACTGAAGGCGTCGAGCAAGGCGAGGGTCGAGACGTAACGCCCTTCGCCGCGCTGGGCGATGGTTTGATTGCCAATGGCAGCTTCAAGGCTGCCGGGGGTATTGAAATCATCGCACGCGGCATTCGCATCGATGGTGATGTGACCGAGATGCCCTGCCCGGCCGATCTTGCCTTTCAGCAAGCGTCCGCCGCTCCAGATCGCACCACCCACACCAGTGCCGAGCGTGAGCATGAAGGCGTCCTGCGTGTCCTTGGCAGCTCCGGCCCAGACCTCGCCGAGGAGCGCCGCGTGGGCATCATTCAGCACGCGGCAGTCACGCTCAAGAAAAGCGGACCAAGCGAATTTTTCGAGCCCATGCATGCGCCCCGGCATCCAGTCGATGCAATGGCCTTCAGGATTCGCCAATCCGGGTGCGGAGAGTCCGACGCGGAGCTTCTGCCCGGCCTGCGCCTCGAACTCATGCACGATCTCACGCACGGTGAGGGCGAAGCGCGGCGTGTTGCCGTCAAATTCGCCATCGCGGGTGGTTTTGGAGAGCGTGGCGAGGGTGCGGGCGCTGGCCGTGTCCACGAGCGCGGCCTTGATGTTCGTGCCGCCGAGATCGATGCCGATGGAAAAACTCATGAGATTGAATTGGCCGAAAAAGGGGAAAGAAGGAGAAAATTTTGAGGCTGGATTGTCTGTGCAGGGTTTAGTTTTTTTCTATTCTTTCCCCTTTTTCGGCTATCCCATCTGTCCTTCCGAAACCGTCCATCCGCCGTCGACGGCAAGCACCTGCCCGGTGATGAATTGGGAGTCGGGCGAGAGCAGCAACAGAGCTGCGGCATCGCAGTCCTCAGGCTGGCCGACGCGGCCACCATCGAGGGGTTGCTTGGTTTTGACGAAGTTCATGATGGCGTCATTGCTCACGGCGCGCTGGGACATCGGCGTCTCGACCAACGCGGGGGCGATGACGTTCACGCGGATGTTTTGCGGCGCGTAATAGGCGGCGATGGATTTGCTGAAGCCGATGATGCCCGCCTTTGCCGCAGCGTAGGCATGGGAGGCAAAAAACTGCGCGGAGGGCGAGTAGCCGAGCACGCTGGCCATGTTGAGGATCACGCCGCCGCTGCCCTGCTTCAGGAACTGGCGCACGGCGGCGCGGTTCGAGTAAATGACGGAGTTCAAATTGAGGTCGAGCGTGTAGCGCAGGCCTTCGTCCGTGAGCTCATGCAGCGGGCCGTCTCCCTTGCTGCGCCCGCTGCCGCCGGCGACGTGGTAGAGGGCATGAAGATGATCCACCATGCCGATGGCACGCTCCGCCGCCTCCGGCGTGGCGGCATCCGCAGCGAAGCCGCGTGCGTTCGGGCCGAGTTCAGCCAAGGCGGCATCCACATTGGCCTGCGAACGGCTGGTGACGACGACCTGAGCACCTGCGGCGACGAGTTTTTTCGCAGCGGATAAACCCAGCCCCGTCGTGCCCCCCATGATGACGATGTTGTGGCCGGAAAGGGAATGCATGTTGAGTGAAGGAGTCGGACGTGCGATGTCGTTGTTCAAGCTCACTCATGAACACACGACGTACTTTCCTGCGCAACCTCTCAAGTTTGGCTTTTACGGCTCCATTGATGGCGGAAACGCCGAAAACAAAGAACACCGTGTGCTTTTTCACCAAGCACCTGCAAGGGCTGAGCTTCGATGACATCGCCAGTCTGGGTGCGGAGGCCGGTTTCAATGGCGTGGAGGCCCCCATCCGGCCCAAGGGTCACATCGAGCCTGAGAAGGTCGCCGACGAACTGCCGAAGTTTATCGAAGCGCTGAAGAAGCAGGGGCTGGAAATGACCATCATGACCTCCGGCATCAATGAAGTGAGCAAGGAGCAGCACACCGAGGAGGTGCTGCGCACGGCAGCGAAGCTGGGCGTGAAGCGCTTCCGCATGAACTACTACAAGTACGACCTCAAGCTGCCCATCTGGGATCAGCTCCAGGCCGTGCGCCCGAAGATCAAAGACCTCGTGGCCCTCTGCAAGGAAATCGGCATCCAGCCCATGTTTCAGAATCACAGCGGCAAGGACTACTTCGGCGCGCCTGTCTGGGACATCTTCTCCATCATGCGCGACTACCCCGCCGCTGACTTCAGCTTCGCCTTCGACATCTTGCACGCCACCTGCGAAGGCGGTCTGTCCTGGCCGCTGGAGTTCAATCTGGTCAAAGACCACATCGGCGCCGCCTACTTCAAAGATTTCAAATGGGACGGCCGCAAACAGGTGACCGTGCCCCTCGGCGAAGGCCAGGTGGACCCGGCTTACGGCAAGATGCTCGTGAAAACCGGCTACACCGGCCCCATTTCCCTGCATCTGGAATACCTCAAGGGCGATCCCAAGGACCCTGCCATGCTCAAAGGCTTCCGCGAAGCGCATGTGCGGGATATTAAGACGCTGAATGGCTGGCTTGGGTGGGCTTGATGCGATGGGCTCCCTTTCATGGGGAGACTGCGATCTGTGACTCCTGTCATATTTAACTCGAAAATAGGACGCCCATGTGTGTCATATTCGACAATCCTTTGTCCCATAGTGCAGAACACGTACTCGACAAAATTGTCGACCATCCAATACTTCGCCCAATACTAACGACGCCATGCCCAATGTTGCAGCAAACACAGGCAATGATCTCAACGCCGCTTATCAAATCGATGCCTTTCAAGATGTCAGTGGACTTATCCTTGAGTCATGGGGGCCGTCAGCGAGGAACGCAGATTACAATGAGGCTTTAGATGTCATCATTGAGAGACTTCAGAGCAGGTCTTTGGACGAGATAGGCGTGAACGTCATTTCAAGAGATCTCGTTGACCAATTTCCGAACTTTACCGAGCGCGCCATACTTCTCGACTCCTCGTCATCTGTTAGCCTTCTAGGTCGAGAGCCACGAGAGATCAGACTGGAGATCGGACGTGCGCAAGCTCGCCTAAAAATTGATACCTCGAAGTCTGGCGGCAATCGCACCAAGAGAATTCTACTGCACAGCACACTTCTGACACCCTCGGATTGGAACGTCGTGGCATCACCAGCAGCCTCATCATCGCCTTTATTGCCAGCGGTACCTGCAGGTATTCAGTCGCCTAAGTCATCTACACAGATGACCGTTGTGATCGAGAGAGATTCTAATGTGCGTGCTTGGATACTACGGACTGCTGCGGGTATCTGTGAGCTGTGTGGGCAGCCTGCTCCATTCTTGGATGCAATCGGAGTTCCGTTTCTTGAGGTACATCACGTCATTCCGCTTGCCTCAAGTGGACCAGACACCACCACTAACGCCGTAGCGCTGTGTCCGAATTGTCACAGGGACCTTCATTATGGAGCAGAGCGTATCATGAAGTTGAAGAACCTATATGAACAGATTCCTCGACTCAGCAGGGCCATCAGCCAAAACTAGGACCAACGAGCGGATGCAGCCCCCCACCAGCTCATTGTGCGCTCGGAGCTTGCTGGAGCTCGAACCTTTTCCATGCTTGCTACGCTCGCTCTCGGCTGGTTGGGCTGCCTGATCCTAAGCGTTCGGCGATTCTGCACGCGTCCTCTCACAGTCACCGCACCCGAACAAGATTTAGGCGAGGAGCGTCACGCTTGGTCGCCACTCTTTCATGCCGGGCATGAGGTCATCGTCCATCACCGCCTATTCGAAAAAACTACAAAATGACCGCACGCCTAACCCTGCACCGTAGCGGATCGTAGCGCTTCTGTAGTGTTTGCGATGCCTCGCGCCCGCCGTCGCAGATCTAATCGTTCGAACATCGCTTAGAGGTAGGACCAAGCGGCGAAGTCCCACTATTAAATTCGCAACACGCCGGAGCCTATGAGTGGGCTGGCAAAAAACTGCGTTCAGACCCGCCTGAGGCAACCCCACACAGCCCTTGCACCCTCGCCCAATCCCCCTAAACTCGCCATCCCCCCTTCCACCCCACGCAATGAGCACCCACGTCAAACTTTACATCCCTGGTCCCGTTGAAGTCAGCACTGACACCTACGCTGCGATGGCGCAGCCGATGATCGGGCATCGCGGCAAGGGCTTCCAAGACCTTTATGCCGAGATCCACCCGATGCTGCAGACCCTCTTTGGCACCCAGCAGCAGGTGTTTCTGAGCACGTCCTCCGCCTGGGGCGTGATGGAAGGCTCCATCCGCAATCTGGTGAAGAAAAAGGTCCTCAATTGCTGCAACGGTGCCTTCTCCGACAAGTGGCTGGACGTGTCCAAGCGCTGCGGCAAGGAAGCCGAGGCCTACTCCGTGGAGTGGGGTCAGCCTGTGCGTGCGGACGAGATCGACAAGCGCCTGGCCACGGGTGAGTTCGACGCGGTGACCTTCATTCACAATGAGACCTCCACCGGCGTTCTCAGCCCCATCGCGGAAATCGCGGCGCTGAAGAAGAAGTATCCGGATGTGATGTTCATCACGGATTCCGTGTCCGGTTTTACCACCGTGCCGGTGAATTTCGACGAACTCGGCATCGATGTGCTGCTCACCGGCAGCCAGAAGGCCTTCGCGCTGCCTCCGGGCCTGGCCCTCTTCACCGCCTCCGAAGCGGCGATGGCACGTGCGGCCACGATGAATGACCGCGGCTACTACTTCGACTTCCTGGAGTTCAAGGCGAACGGCGAGAAGAGCATGACGCCAAGCACGCCGTGCATCAGCCTCATCTACGGCCTGCGCCATCAGCTCCAGAAGATCTTCGCCGAAGGCGTGGACAACCGCTACGCCCGCCACGCCAAGCTCAATGGAATGGTGCACGACTGGGTGATCCGCAACGGCTTCGAGTTCTTCGCCCCCGAAGGCTTCCGCTCCAAGTCCCTGACCTGCGTGGCCAACAACAAGGGCATCGACGTCGCGGCCTTCATCGGCCTGCTGAAGAAGAACCACAGCATGATCATCGACGGCGGCTACGGCAAGCTGAAGGGCAAGACCTTCCGCGTCTCGAACATGGGTGACGAGTCCGAAGCCAGCATCAGCACGGTGATCGCCGCGCTGGATGACAGCCTCGCCAAGCTGTAGTCGATTCCATTCCAGCCTCACCCCCAAGGGTGATGAATCCTCTGAACCGAACGGCCCTGAATTTCAGGGCCGTTTTTGCTTTGCGGCGTTTGGTAAAATCAAGCCTGCCAATGCTCCGAACCGGTCTGTAATCACAAAGCTGTGACGCGGAGAAAGGTATTTTGGCACACGTGCTGCTTATAAATAATCCTTCAGATGGAAGCCACTCGCATCATTCCGATCTCACCAGCCCGCAACAGTGCGGGCACGCAACCCAGCAACATCGTCCGCATGGAACCTGATCCCGGTCTCATCAAGATGGAGTCCTATCAGGGACGTGAATCCCTTTCCGGAGGTGATGCCGAGTCCGCCCAGCGCTTCGCTGGCGAGGTGAAATACGTCGGATATTTCGCGGTCAAGCTGGCCGAGACCCTCGGCATGCGAACCCTCGAAATGGCGATTGTTGAGGATCGACAAGGCCAGACGGCCATCAGCGCAGGACAGCAGCCGGGCAACTGGCACGGAGTCGTCAGCAGCAACCGGCGCTCCATCAAGCAGGTGCGCGAATCCCTGGCCCGCTGATCTCTCCTTTTGCGCCCATGAGTTTAAACCCTGTGATCACTTCCGCCGCGTCATTGCAACGCCTGGAAGGAGTGGCTGGAGTGATGCTGTTCAAAGGCAAAAACACGATCCACCGCCAGATGCCTTTCTCTGATACCCGTGCGGACAACCTGCGCGAGATCATCAGCCAAATGCTCGAAGGCTACCGGCAGGTGCGGCGAAAGATCCACCAGATCTACCTGGAACTCGACGGCGGCGTGCTGCTCGCGGTGCTGCATGACGAGGCTGTGATGCTGTTCTTTCTCACTTCGCGGGCAGATCCTGATCTGGCCGCCAGCGCGGCATCGGTGATGCTCAATGATCACGCCGAGCTGCTCAAAACCGCCTCTCTCGATCAGCAGCCCGCGCCCAAACTTCCGGCAGACGGCATCGAAGAACTCGTCGTGACCAGTCCGCGGGCACTCGCCCAACTCACCGACAAGGCGGAGACGACCGTCAATCAGTGGGGAGCAGTGAGGCCGTGTGTCGAAGGTGTGCTGGGCAAGGTCATGGGCCGGGCACAGGCTGCCAACTTGATTCAGCGCACGATCACCGAGGCCAAAATCTCCGACCCCTACCGGCTCACGGCCACTGCGGTGCGCAAGCTGGCCGCCAGCGTGATCGAGCAGGTGCCGAACACCTCCAAACGCCGCCAGCTTCTCGGTGAACTCGAAGCCTCGCTCGAACACCTGGACCTCTGAACCCGCTTCTTTTTTGCATGAATCTATTCCGCATCTGCTCTCTGGCTTCCATCGTCCTTCTCACCGTCCCCCTGCCGTCTGCCACAGCTCAGGACAGCAGCAAGATTGAGGCGAAGCTGGACACCATTATTCAGAAGCTAGACACGAATCAGGGCACGCTGAATGAGGTGGCGAAGGCGGTGAAAAATGAAGCCTCTCCCAAGGCTGCAAGCGCACCAGCCGAACCTGCAAGCGCCGCCGTGAAAGCGGACATAGACACGGTGCAGGTGAATTTGAACGTGGTCTGGATGGTCGTCGCCGGAGCGATGGTTTTCATGATGCAGGCAGGGTTTGCCATGGTGGAGCTGGGCTTTGCCCGTGCCAAGAACAGCATCAACATCATCATGAAGAACTTTCTCGACTTCTGCATCAGTGCGCTGGTCTTCATGTTCCTCGGTTTCGGCCTGATGTTCGGCACCAGCGCGAGCGGCTGGATCGGCACGGACAGCTTCTGGCTGGCCAATCACGCGGCGAATGAGTCCATGTGGACCTTCTGGTTCTTCCAGGTCGTGTTTGCCGGCACCGCCTGCACCATCGTTTCCGGTGCCATGGCAGAGCGCACCAAGTTCGTGGGCTATCTGGTCTATGCAGGCCTGCTTGCCGGTGTGGTCTATCCTCTCGGCGGCCACTGGGCCTGGGGCAGCTTTGGCGGCGGCTTTGGCATCGGCGGGGACAAGGGCTGGCTGGAGGCGATGGGCTTCGTCGATTTCGCAGGATCAACCGTGGTGCATGGCTGCGGCGGCGCGTGCGCTCTGGCGGGTATTCTTGTCGTGGGCGCAAGACATGGGCGCTTCGCCAAAGATGGCACTCCGCGCCTGATCGCCGGTCATAACATCCCACTCGCCGCACTGGGCGTTTTCATCCTGTGGTTCGGATGGTTTGGCTTCAATGCCGGTTCCACACTCATTGGTGACGGCTCGATTGGGCGCATCGTGGTGAACACCACCATTGCTCCTGCAGCAGGAGCCCTTGCCGCGATGATTTCCATGTGGTTTGTGCAAGGCCGCCCTGATGTGGGCATCACCCTGAACGGTGCCCTCGGCGGACTGGTGGGCATCACCGCCTGCTGCGCCAACATCTCCCCGGCCTCCTCCCTCGTGGTCGGTCTGATCGCGGGAATCATCACCACTGTGGCCACCATCGCGCTGGAGCGCATGCAGATCGACGATGCCGTGGGTGCGGTGCCCGTGCATCTGGTGAACGGCTGGTGGGGCACTCTGAGTGTCGCCCTGTTCAATCAGGATGGTTTTGATGCGCATAAGCTCGGAGTGCAGGCGCTCGGAACTTTTTCCATCACGCTCACTTCTTTCGTCATCTGCTTCATCATCTTCAAGACGGTGGATATGCTCGTCGGACTGCGTGCCACGGATAACGAACAGATCGACGGCCTCGACTTTTCCGAAC
Organism: Prosthecobacter sp.; assembly: GCF_029946185.1. Classification (GTDB taxonomy): domain Bacteria; phylum Verrucomicrobiota; class Verrucomicrobiia; order Verrucomicrobiales; family Verrucomicrobiaceae; genus Prosthecobacter. The sequence goes on along the minus strand of NZ_JAQSEA010000068.1, from coordinate 26,749 downwards.
ATGCGGCGAACGCCTATCCCGACTTCCAGACGACCGAGCAGGCCTGAGTCTGGCCTCGCTCAAACGGCTTAAAAGCTACCAGGTTTAGTTGGTATGATAATTCAATGAATGACACCGTAATGGCAGGATTTTGCGCTGCTGTTTTCTTGCCCTTTGATCACACTCCTGTCAGCATCGGCAGGCAACGTGTGGAGTCACTTCTCTGCTCACCGTCATAACCTTCGTTCCCATCAATCCATGAAAGCATCACGTTGTCCCACCGCATGTGCGGCACGCATTCTCGCCGTGCTAACGGCGGCCGTTCTTCTGGCCCAGTGCTCCATGCCGCCGCAGCAAGCCTGGCGTAGCATTCAGACAAACGGACTGCTGTCCTACCTGAGCTCTTCGCACGCGTCGCCGCCATTGCGCACCGGCAGCTTGTACTCACAGCGTTATGCGGCCAGCTCTCAGCGCAGTTCCGCGCCTGGTGCCAACTGGTCCAATTGGAGTGCCCGCATGCCGAACCGCCTTCACTACACTGCAACCACTCCCTCTGCTTATCCGCAAAACAATTATTTCAACGCTCCCTCCTCAAGTTCTGGCGGGTCCACTAGGTACGTGCCGCGTTCAAAGCCGAGCCCGCCCTCGCGTGTGCACAGCCCGCGTGTGAAAATTCCTGTGGAGGAGCCTTCACACACACCGCAGCTCACCGATAATCCGCCCCCCGTCAGTTCTACCCCTAAAACGGACAGCACCACAGAATCTGCTGAAAGTCTGCCTTATGGCACTGCAATCCCAGGTCGCATGAACATGGTGAACAGTCCCTTTGCGGGCAAAACGCAGCTCGTCGATGTCTCTGGCATGAGCGCCGGCCAGACGGTGAAGTGCCCCTACTCCGGCAAATTGTTCAAAGTCCCACCGACCCAGCAGGCCGCGAATCGCACAGAGTCACGTCTGGAATCCAAAGTCGAGGCCCCAAAAACCTCGGACGAACCTCCAGCAGACGACAAAAAGCCCTAAAAACGGGCATAAACAGGGTTTCTCCACGCTCTAATACCGGTAAACCGGGGGCGAACTGCATTTGATGTTGATTCGACCTTGATCAGTGGAACTCTTGCCGCCCTCAAAACCGCAAACGACAACCGATCATCCATCATGGGTCAACAACTGAACAAAGTCATCAAACGCCGCCGCCGTAAGCTTTATCTTGCCCGCAAGAAAGCTCTGGCCAAGGCCGGCGTCTCCCGCAAAGCACGCGCCGTCAAAACCGAAGCTAAAACCGCCAAGAAAGCTCCAGCTAAGAAAGCCGCTGTCAAGAAGGCCACGACCAAGCCGAAGGCTGCTGAAGTGGCCGCCGAAGCCGTTGCTCCTGCCGTTGAAGTCGCTGAGACCGCTGCCCCTGCTGTTGAAACCGCCGCTCCAGCCGTTGAAGTTGCTGAGACTGCCGCTCCTGCTGCCGAAGCCGCTGCTCCAGCCGTTGAAGTTGCTGAGACCGCCGCTCCTGAAGCTGAAGCTGCCGCCAAGGAGTAAACACTTCCGCGCACAGTCATTTCAAAACAAGACCACCGTCATGGCCTGCCGTGACGGTGTTTTTTTGTACTGCTGAACCGCCGCCGATTCAGCCTGTTGAAAAACTCGACCACGAGGATTTGAGCACGCTAGATCATGCAGGAGGAGGCGATCATCTTGATCCCCATTTGGGACTGATGTCTGAGGCGGAGCTCTAAGGGATCAAGATGATCCCTCTCCTGGCAAGGCAGTCCCCACCGCCCTCAAGGACTCCAGTTGGTGTTTTCAACAGGCTGTTAGCGGAACCACGAATTTCCACCCGCGCCCGGGAAGCTGTTGGAGGAGTTTGAATTGTAGCCGTCGTTGTAGCCGCGCTCAAAGCTGGAGCGGTAGCGCGGATCATAGCGCCCGACCTGGGCTGCCGGATCAGCCACACGTCCTCCCGTTCGATCACGCAGACCGTAGTCATAACCTTGGTTGTAGGCAGGATCACGCGGCGGTGGCTGCTGAGCTGTTCCTTGCTGCTGCGGCTGCGCCATTCCCTGATTGGGGTAACTGGGGTAACCACCGATTTCACGGCGGCTATTCATCGTCAGCCCAAAACTTTGATTGTAGGCATCGCGGTAGGGCATCTCGGTGTTGCGGTCATAGCGCGATGGATGACGCCGGTAATTCTGACTCTGCTGCTGCTGGGCGTCCGCCTGCCCGTCCTGCTGACCGCGCTCAAATGCCATGGCGTTCATCTGCGAACCTTGATCCCGCATTTGCTCGCGGTACGGATTCGCATACGGATCAGTGCCGTTCGGGCCGTAGTAAGGGTCAACACATTGCGTGAGCAGCAGTGGCAGAATCAGCGGAGCGAGGAGAGATAATTTCATGATGGAGTCTATTGGATCGTAGAAGACCCCATACCACGTGGCAAGGGCACAATCTCCGACGCCACAGCGACGCTCCCTGTTCATGAAATGATGGCCACTGCCAGGAACTGTCCAAAAATCCCCAACGCCGCGCTTACCCAGCACGGCGTTTCATCGAGCCGGCAGGCTACTTCTTCCCCTTCTGCGCCGCAGCCGTGAACCAGTCACCGCCGCCGCCTCCACCACCGCCAAAGGGATTGCCCATGCCGCCACCGGAACTGCGCTGGCCACCACCAGCGCCGCTGGAGAAGCTGCGCTGACCGCCGGCTGGCCCACCCGCAGGGCGAGGCCCTGCACTGCCCTGCTTCTTCTCAAAGTCAGGCTTCGATTTCATGCTCAGCGCGATGCGCTTGCGCGGAATGTCCACTTCCGTCACTGTCACCTGCACGCGCTGCGCCACCTTCACGATCTCCGCCGCATCCTTCACAAACGTGTCGCTGAGCTGACTCACATGCACTAGGCCGTCCTGATGCACGCCGATGTCCACAAAGGCGCCAAAGGCCGTCACGTTCGTCACGATGCCCGGCAGTTTCATGCCTACGGTGAGGTCCTTCATGTCGTTCACGCCTTCCGCGAAACTGAAGACTTCGAACTGCTTGCGCGGATCGCGGCCTGGTTTCGCGAGTTCGTTCATGATGTCCTGCAGCGTCGGCAGACCCACGTCTTCGCTCACATACTTCTTCAGGTCGATCTTCTGGCGCAAGTCGGCACGCTGCATGAGCTCCGGCACCGTGCAGCCGATTTCCGCCGCCATCTTTTCGACGAGCGGGTAGCGCTCAGGATGCACGGCACTTGAATCCAGCGGATGTGAGGCATCACGAATGCGCAGGAAGCCCGCCGCCTGCTCAAAGGCCTTGTCGCCGAGCCGTGGTACTTTCATGAGATCCTTGCGGCTCTTGAACGGACCGTTCTCATTGCGGAAGGCCACGATGTTCAACGCGTGAGTGCTGTTGAGGCCGGACACGTAGCTGAGCAGTTGCTTGCTGGCCGTGTTCAGTTCCACACCGACGCCGTTCACCGCGCTGATGACGACGTGGTCAAGGCTCGTCTTGAGCTGGTTCTGATCCACGTCGTGCTGATACTGGCCCACGCCGATGGATTTCGGATCCAGCTTCACCAGCTCTGCCAGCGGGTCCATGAGCCGGCGTGCGATGGATACAGAGCCACGCACCGTAAGGTCTTGATCCGGAAACTCCTCACGTGCAGCTTCGCTGGCGCTGTAAATCGAAGCGCCACTCTCATTCACCATGATCACCGGAATGGAGCCCGGGACGCCGATCTTCTTCACAAACATCTCCGTCTCACGGCCCGCAGTGCCATTGCCAATTGCGATGGCCTGGATCTTGTAACGATCGACCAAATTGAGCAGCAAATTTTTTGCATGCAGCAGGCCGCTGCCCTCGCCGAGCAGATAGATCACGTCGTTGTAGAGGAGCTGTCCTTGCGCATCGAGCACCACAATTTTGCAGCCCGTGCGGAAGCCGGGGTCGATGCCCAGCACACGCTTTTGTCCCAGCGGTGCTGCCAGCAGCAGTTCGCGCAGGTTGTCCGCAAACACGCGCACGGCTTCGGTGTCCGCCTTCTTCTTGGACTCAAGACGCGCTTCCGTCTCCATGCTGGAACTCATCAGGCGCTTGTAACTGTCCGCACAGGCCAGCTTCATCTGGTCAGAGCAGGTATTGCCACCTTTGACGAAAAGGTTCTCGAGCATCTTGATCGCCGTGTCTTCTCCGGGCTGGATGCGCATGAGCAGGAAGCCCTCCTTTTCCCCACGACGAATCGCCAGCATGCGGTGAGAAGGGATGGCCTTGAGCGGCTCGCTCCAGTCGAAGTAATCGCGGAACTTCTGCGCCTCTTCGTCCTTCTCCTTGCCGAACATGACCTTGGAAACAACCGTGGACTGCTCCGCGAAAAATTTGCGCAAAGTCGCACGTGCATCCGCATGATCGCTGATCCGCTCGGCGATGATGTCGCGCGCGCCGCTGAGAGCATCCGCAGCATCTTTGACGCGCAGCTCTTCATTTTCGTGATCCGGGTTCACAAACTTCGCAACCTCGCTGGTGAGATCGACGCCATGCGTCATCAGATTGGCCTCGATGAAATCCGCCAGCGGCTCCAGGCCCTTTTCCTTGGCGATCGTGGCGCGCGTGCGGCGTTTTGGGCGGAACGGCGCAAAGATGTCCTCCAGCGAATTGATCGTTTCCGCCTTCTCGATCTTCGCGCGCAGCACGTCCGTCATCAGCTTGCGCTCTTCGAGTGATTTCACAATGGCCGTGCGGCGGTCATCCAGCGCCACGAGCTGTGTCATGCGCTCCTGGATGTTTTGGATCTGCACTTCATCCAGAGACCCGGTGGCCTCCTTTCGGTAACGGGCGATGAACGGCACCGTGGCTCCATCGGCAAAGAGTTTCGCCGTCGCGCCCACCTGGATGGCTCGCAGGTTCAGCTCCTTGGCGACACGTTCGACGTGGGTGACATTGATGTTGAGTTCGTTGGCAGCAGACATGGTTGGAAAATTGAAAAGTTGAGGATGAAAATCCGGTTGGGATGAGTGGAGTTAGCGAGACGATCACGGGCAGCAACCATTCAAGACCACATGTGAAAAACTTTTGTCTCAGGCATGGCTTGACAGTGCTCATCCATGCAAAACCTGCGCCTCATTTTGATTATTTGCGCCCATCTCTAAAGAACTCTTCATCTGGCAGCTTTGGTTGTCCTCATGAAACTCTGGCTCCCCCTGCTGCTCTGTATTTGCGTCATCGCCGCCGCTCCTGTGGTGAGCGAACCGCCTGCCTGGCAGGCCGGTGCGGCGTCTGCTAAAATCACGCCGGAGAAATCCATGTGGATGGCCGGCTATGCTTCACGCACGAAACCCTCTGAAGGTGTGGAGCTGGATCTCTTCGCAAAAGCTTTCGTGCTCACGGATCAGGCAGGCGCTCGCTTCGCGCTCATCACTCTGGATTTGATCGGCGTGCCACGCAACCTGCGCCTTGCGGTCGCTGAGCGCGTGAAAAAAGAACATGGCATCGACCCCGCAAACCTCGCCATCAACGCCTCGCACACGCACAGCGGCCCGGAGTTGCGCACCAGTAATATCCATGGCTCGGCTGTTGCAGTTCAGCGTGGGAAAGAAGCCGCAGAATACACCACAAAACTCGAAAACACCTTGCTGCGCCTGATCGGCGAAGCCATTCAAAAATCCGTACCTGCACATCTCGATTACAGCACCGCACGCTGCGGTGTCTCGATGAACCGCCGCACGCCGGATGGCAAGGGCGGCTGGAGCAATTTCCCGAATCCGAACGGCCCTGTGGATCAAACAGTTCCCGTGTTAAAAGCCAGCAGCGCCGAAGGCAAAGACATCGCCATCATCTTTGGCTACTCCTGCCACTGCACCACACTCGGTCATCAGAAATTCAGTGGCGATTATGCGGGCTACGCGCAGCAGGAGATCGAAAAAGCGCACCCCGATGCGGTGGCCATGTTTGCGAATGGTTGCAGCGGCGATCAGAACCCCTACCCGCGCCGCACCATGGAACTTGCACAGACGCATGGCAAATCGCTCGCCACCTCCGTGCAGACCGCGCTGGAAACCCACATGCAACGTCTGAAGGGCCCCATCCGTGCTGCATACCGTGAAATCCCACTGGCCTACGACACGCTCCCCACTCGTGAGCAGCTTCTTGAAGAACAAAAATCCACAAACAAATATCTGGCCGCGCACGGCACACGCCTCTTGCAGCACATCGCCGATGAAGGTCCGCTGCCCACCAGCTACCCCTACCCTGTGCAGGTCCTGCGCCTTGGCAACGAGCTCACCTGGGTGACGCTCGGCGGCGAAGTTGTCATCGATTATTCGCTCCGCCTCAAACGCGACCTCAAAGACCCCATCGTCTGGATCAGCGGCTACACCAACGACGTCATGGCCTACATCCCCAGCCTCCGCATCTGGCAGGAAGGCGGCTACGAAGGCGGCGGCGCGATGATCTACGGAACGCATCCGACACGCTGGAGCGACAAGACCGAAGAGCACATCATCAGCACGGTGATGGAGCTACGGAAGGCGGTGAACGACTGACACTTCAATCACATCCTTTCACCATAGAATTCACCAATCTCAAACGAGGTTACGGCTTCAACTTCCCAAACTTCATGCGGTCATAGACCTCCGCCAAAGGAAGCTTGAGGCCGAGGCTATTGATGGAGAGTTCCTGATCGAGCCCCTTGGCTTCAGTCAGGAACCAGAAGCCATCGCCGTGGCGTTCGTAGATTTCAATGTGCGGGCTGCTCTGGGAAATGAGCACGTAAGCTTTGAGGGATTCAAGCTGGCGATAGTTCTCGGCCTTCTTGCCCCGATCATAGCTTTCCGTCGATTTAGAAAGCACCTCGAAGACAATCGTGGGATTGATGGCGGTCTGCTGCCGCTTGTCCTTGGGATCGAATTCCAGCTTCTTGCAAAACACCGAAGCATCCGGGTAGGTGACCAGTCCGGTGGCTGGAACTTTAACGCGCAGATTGCTATCGTAAGGCGTGCACACTTTGCCTTTGAGCCTGTTGCCGAGCTCTCGAAGAAGGTTGGCCACAATCAAACTGTGCTCCGGACTGCCGCCTGCCATGGCAAATATCTCGCCGTCATGGAACTCGCTTTTATACACCTCGTTTTCTTCAAGTTCATAGAACTGCTCGACCGTGTATTTGGTTCTGGCTTTTACGATACCCATGATAGGCAAAAGGTACCACGTTGAAGATTTGATTCAATCAATGAAACGGCCCGGGAGGTGATCCCGGGCCGTTGGAGAGATTCAGATACCGCACACAGAGAGTGCGCGAACCCCATCACTTGCTGTTCTCGGCGAACTGCGCGTCGAAGATGATCTTCGAAGGCGGGAAGTCGATCTTCTTGCAGAAGGCGGCGGATTCGGTGGCGCCGAACTCGCGATCCATCGCGCCGTCTTCCCACTCGACGCTCAGCGGGCCACCGTAGTCGATGTCGTTGAGGGCGCGGATGATGCGCTCGAAGTTGATGTTGCCACGGCCCACGGACTTGAAGTCCCAGTAGCGGCTAGGTTTGTGGAAATCGACGTGGCCGCCGAAGACGCCGGCGGTGCCATCACCGATGCCCCACGCGACGTCCTTCATGTGGACGTGGAAAATGCGGTCGCTGAATTTGTAGAGGAACTTCACGTAATCGACGCCCTGGTAGCCGAAGTGGCTGGGGTCGTAGTTGAAGCCAAAAGCAGGATGGTAATCGACGGCCTGTAGCGCACGCTCGGCGCTGGCGATGTCGAAGGCGATCTCAGTCGGATGTACTTCAAGCGCGTAGCGAATGCCGAGTTTTTGATACTCGTCGAAGATCGGGGTGAAGCGCTTGGCGAAGTCCTTGTAGCCGGCGTCAATCTGGCCGGGGAGGTTTGGCGGGAAGGAATAGACGAGGTGCCAGATGCTGCTGCCGGTGAAGCCGTTCACGACGCTGATGCCGAAACGCTTGGCGGCATGCGCGGTCTTGATGAGTTCTTCAGCGGCACGCTGGCGGACGCCTTCAGGATTGCCGTCCCCATAAATGTGAGCGGGAAGAATCTGGGCGTGACGTGGGTCGATGTTGTCGCACACGGCCTGACCGACGAGATGGGTGGAGATGGCGTGGCACTGCATGCCTGCGGCCTTCAGTTTGGCGCGCTTGTCATCGCAGTAGGCCTGGTCGGCCTTGTCCACTTCGAAATGGTCGCCCCAGCAGGCAAGTTCGACACCGTCGTATCCAAAGGCCTTGGCCTTCTGGATCATGGTATCAACAGGAAGATCGGCCCACTGGCCGGTGAAAAGAGTGACTGGGCGTGGCATGTCAGGTTTGTATGGTTGAGTTGAGGAGGGAAAGAAGGAGAAAGATCCGGGAAAGTCGAATATGAAAGACGATTTTTTGCGGGACGCGACTACTTGCCCTCCACCGCCTGAGTGCGAACCAAGGTGAAGGGGTAATCGTAATTGAGCTGAATTTTTTCGCGCTTTGGCCCCGCTGCCTGCGCGGAGGCGAGAAACTGGCCGGAGGCCTTGGTCTCCACATCGAGCATGTCCGACAGCCGGCGGACGATGGTGGCGGTGAAACTGACCTCCATGCGGGCATTGAGCGTCATGGGCCGTTCGATATGAAATTTACCTTCGATGGTGAATGTCGCATACGACCCGTCGGGTTTGACCTCCAGGGAGATAAAGGTGGTTTCGAGCTCCTCTAGAATGATGAATCCGCGGTCTTTGCCTCCGGAAGAGGCGGGTTCGACTTTCCAGTGCTCTCCCGGCCTGCGCATTCCGGTGCCGATGCCCAGAGGCAGGATTTCGAGCAAATCGGCGCCAAAGGCGAGGTCGGCCAGAGATTGCGCCTCTTCGGCTGAGGACCTGCCCTGATGCAGATTGTAGTCCCAATGGCCGCCTTTTTTCCGGGCACGCAGCTCCTTGCCCAGCAAGGCCCTATTTTCATTGGGGGAGGGAGGCTGGCCGGTGAAATTCACGCACTCCTTCACGTATTCACGCACCTGAAGCTCTTCGGAATCAGCGTTCAGAAGACGCCGCACCAGATTCACCCGCTGCACATAGCGGGTGGTCACCGTGATGGCGTTCGTGCCGGTTTCCTGCTTGGTGGTGCCCGCATCCACCCGCACCTCGCGCTTTTCCCGCAGCGTGACGCCGCTGCGCGTGGTGGCATGGCGGCCCACTTCCACAAGCTCTCCCGCACGATCGACGGCACGCAGCATCCCGGCCGCGACGCTCAGCCAGATCAGCAACGCAAAGCGGGGGACGTTCTTCATACGGCGAGAATACGCGGAAAGCGTGGCGGCACACAATCACAACCTTGCGCATTTCATGCTTGGCGCATGGTGCCTGCGCATTCCATGATGGGCGGATGAACCGAGCGTTTCTCCTCTGCCTCGCCTGCACCACCGTGCTTCATGCGCAGTGGTCCACTTCACGCATTCACGGTTCACCGGAAGCACCGAAGCCCTGCATCGCGGAGCAAACCTTTGCTTCCATAGAACTTCATGACGCCTTGGAGATGATCGCCGTGCCCGGTGCGCAGCGCTTTGTAGCTGTCGAAAAGGAAGGCAAAATCTGGAGCTTCAAGGACACACCTGACGCGAAGCAAAAGGACCTGCTCATCGATCTCAAGCCGGCACATCCGCTGCTGCAATACGCCTACGGCATCGCGTTTCATCCCCAGTGGCGGGAGAACGGTTTCGTCTTCCTCTGCTATGCGTATGGCGACAAAGTTCCCGATGGCACGAAGCTCTCGCGTTTCAAACTCACCCAGCAGGAGCCGCCGATGCTTGATCCCAAATCGGAAACCGTGCTGCTGACGTGGCGCAGCGGCGGCCATAACGGTGCATCGCTGCAATTCGGCCCCGATGGCAGGCTCTACATCTCCACCGGCGACTCTGAAGTCCCCTCTCCCCCCGATCCGCTGAACACCGGGCAGGACATCAGCGACCTGCTGTCATCCATCCTGCGCATCGATGTGGATCATGAGGAAAACGGCAAGGCGTATGCCATCCCACCGGACAATCCCTTTTTAAAAACACCGCAGGCCAGACCGGAGATCTGGGCCTTCGGCTTTCGCAATCCATGGAAGATCAGCTTTGATGCCAAAGGTCGCCTGTGGTGCGGCGATGTCGGCTGGGAGCTGTGGGAAATGATTCATCTGGTGCAACGCGGCGGCAATCATGGCTGGAGCGCTTATGAGGCGAGCCAGCCGATCAAGCCCGAAACCCAGCGCCCCGAGCCCATCATCCCGCCCGTGGCCGCGCATCCACACACCGAGGCTGCCAGCATCACCGGCGGTTACGTGTACCACGGCACGCGGTTTCCCGAACTGCGCGACGCCTACATCTACGGCGACTACGAAACCGGCAAGATCTGGGCGCTGTGGCATGATGGCAAACAAGTCACCCGCCGCGAGGAAATCGCTGACACGCCGCACAAGATCGTGACCTTCGGACAAAGCGAGGACGGCGAGGTGTACTGGATGAACTGGGAAAAAGACACGCGCATCTACCGCCTCGCGCCCAATCCCGCCGTCGGCAAACCGACGCAGTTCCCACGCAAGCTCAGCGAGACCGGCCTTTTCAGCCACACCGCAATGCAAAAAACCGCCGCAGGCGTTCTCCCTTTCGAGATCGCCGAGCCGATGTGGCAGGATGGTGCAATTGCGCAGCGTTTCGTTGCTTTGCCTGAAGGCAAGCGCATCAAAACGACCATCAGCGGCAATCCCGCCAAACCGAACTACAAAGTCGAATGGCCCGCCGAATCCGTGCTCGCCCGCACCATCTTGTTAGCGCAGAGACGCATCGAAACGCAAGTGCTCCACTACGACGGCGAGACATGGAACGGTTATTCCTATCACTGGAACAAATCCGGCACCGACGCCGAACTCGTCGACAGTAATGGTACGGAACTCAACATTGAGCTCCCCTGGCGCATTCATGGCCGCGCCGAATGCGCCCGCTGCCACAACAACTGGAGCGGCTTTGCGCTAGGCTTTCAGCCGGATCAACTCATTAGCATCGCCGGCAAAAAGCCCTCCGAATCACCTGCTCTCTTCGACGGCCCCTTCCTCGACCAGTTTAAGAGTCACCTCGTCTCCAGTCACGTCACCAAAGCCGATCTCGAAACCCGCGCCCGTTCGTGGCTGCACGCGAACTGCGCCCATTGTCATCGCCGTCATGGCGGCGGCAGTGTGCCATTGATGCTGAATGCGGATCTGCCCACGGCTGAGACGATGATGATGGGTGAGAAGCCCACCCGGGGTGATTTTGCACTGACGGACGGCCGCGTCATCTCACCCGGAAAGCCCGAACAGAGTGTGCTGCTCGCGCGCATCGCCCGCAGCGGCAGCGGCCACATGCCCATGATCGGTGCCCGTGAAATCGACCCTCATGGTTTCCAGGTGTTGTGGGACTGGATTGGTCAGGGGGCAGCGACGCCTCAGAAGCCCGCGTCCCCGAACACTCCCAGTGAAGCCCTTGTCATGGCAAACTTGATTGCACGAAACGAAGCCAAGTTTGACCCCTCATTGGCCAAGATTTCCAATCCCGCCATTGCCTGCTATTTCGAACGCTTCCTGCCGCCTGAACAACGCGTGAAAACCCTGGGCATGAACTTCGACGCGAAAAAACTCCTCACGGCCCAAGGCGATGCAAAGCGCGGCGGTGAACTCCTCAGCATGACCGGCAAAATGGCTGCCTGTTTCGCCTGCCACATCGTCAACGGCACAGGCCGCGATTTCGGCCCGGACTTGAGCAAGGTGGGCGGGCGTCTGCGGCGTGAGCAGATCCTCGAAAGCCTGCACCAGCCTTCGAAGACCATCGCCAAAGGCTACGAGACATGGATCGTCACCTTAAAGGATGGCAGTTTGCAAAGCGGCTTCCTCGTCCATGCTGCTGATGCTGCCATCACCCTCAAACTCCCAACCGGCCAGCCGCAAACGATTGCGCGAGACCAAATCAAAAGCCAACAACCCCAGCCAGTTTCACTGATGCCGGAAGGGCTGTTGCAAAGCCTGAATGAGCAGGAAGCAGCAGACATCATCGCCTATCTCGCAGGGTTGAAATGATAAATCAGGGTTTCCCTGATTTATGCAGTTTGCGTCATGAGTTACTGCGGAGTTTATGCTCAAAACCTCGCTACAAGCTTAAATGAGAAAGCTGCGAACCCAGCCCCCCAAAGAACGTTTCATTGTCATTCATTGATGCACACCACACCCGTCACCTGCCCGAGCTGTTTTCAGGAATTTGAGGTCCCTTCCCCCTCTTATAGTGAGGTGCCCTGCGATGTAGACTATGACTGCGAGGTCTGCTGCCGGCCGCTGCGCATCCTTTTCACCGAAGATGATGGTGAGGTTTTTGGCAACGCTTACGGTCTGGGAGAGAGCGGGCCCTATGGCTAATTTTTCTCAAACTGCGACCTGACATTATGGTAGTCCCAACTATCCCCTTTCTTATGCCTCCCCTGCGCGTTTTCGCAGAGAATGCATTTGGCTGATTGCAAAAACAGAAGTTGTCGTTAATCTCGAAAAATCCCGCTGCCAGGAGTCTGGTGGATGGGAAGCTTAACAAACAGGTTAACACCCACACACATGAAAATCGCTATCCTTACCCTTATCGCGGCTTCCGCCGTCCTCTCCGCTTGCCAGCAGCCTGCTCCGCCGCCACCACCACCACCAATGCAGAGCGGCAAGTAATCACGCAGCCGCCTGGTGCGGCTGTTTGTGAACTTGTGTGATCATCTCATGATCCGTCTTGCCACTGTTCTGTCGCTGCGTCTGTGATGCTTCATGCATCCTGTTCCAGTTAAGAAGGCATGTGAGAAGTACGACGCCAAAGCGAAGGCCGACTGCAAAGACGGTCACAAGCACTCATTTGACAGGAGACTGCCATATTGCGCCGCCGTTCCCCACCCAACCGGGGGACGGCGGCTTCTTTTTGCCCCAAAACCACAGGATTCCAGATGCTGGACTCCCCTTCTTACTCCATTCGTAGTCTGCCATGCCTGAATGCCTGCTCGCCCTTGAATCCTCCTGCGATGAGACTGCTGCGGCCATTTGTACGCTGGAGGGCGAACTGATCGCCAGCCGCATCGCCTCGCAGATCGAAATCCACCGCCCGTATGGCGGAGTCGTGCCGGAGGTGGCCTCCCGCAATCACATCCTGCATGTGCGGCCGCTGGTTCAGCAAGTCTTGGATGACGCAGGCAAAACACTCGGCGACATGGCCGTCTTTGCGGCCACCAGCGGGCCGGGACTCGTCAGCTCTCTGCTCATTGGCACCTCGATGGCCAAGGCTCTCGCCATTGCGGAAAACAAACCCTTTCTGGCCGTGAACCACATGGAAGGCCACCTGCTTTCCCCTTTTATGAATGGAAACGGCCCGGTGCGCTCCTGTGTGGCGCTCATCGTCAGCGGCGGACACACCATGCTTGTACGCGTGCATGGAGTGGGCCGCTACGAACTGCTTGGCCGCACCCGTGATGATGCCGCAGGTGAAGCCTTTGACAAGGTCGCCAAAATGGTCGGCCTCCCCTACCCCGGCGGGCCGGAGATCGACAAGCTGGCCCCTCGTGGCGATCCAACCGCATTCGCTTTTCCACGGAGCTTCCTCAATGGCCGCAGCCTGGAGTTCAGCTTCAGCGGCTTGAAGACCGCTGTACTTTATGAGTTGCCACGCCTCGATTTGAACAATGAGCAGGTGCTGGCGGATCTCAGCGCCAGCGTGCAGGCAGCGATCATTGAGGTGCTGGTCGAAAAACTGGTGCTCGCAGCGAAGCAATGCGGCGAGACGCTCGTCACCGTGAGCGGCGGCGTCAGTTGCAACCGCGGCCTGCGCTCGGCGCTCACCGCACGCTGTGACAAAGCAGGGCTGCAACTGCTGCTCGCACGCCCCGATCTTTGCACCGACAATGCTGGCATGATTGCCTTTGCCGCTGCGCAACGTTTCAGTATTGGCCACACCTCTCCCCTGGAGGCGGATGTGGATCCCAATCTCTCCCTCGTTAGTTAATCTCCCCCCTCATTTTCATGCGCCCAATCCTTCTTCTCCTCTGCGCATTGACCAGCCTGCAAGCAGGTGACTGGCCGCAATTCCTCGGCCCGCAGCGCAACTGCACCGCTGCTGCTGACGAAGCCGCCATCGTCGGCAGCACCGAAGCCGAGATCGTGTGGAAGCGCATGCTGGGCACCGGCCACGCCGGTGCAGTTGTCAGCAATAATCGCGTGATCGTAACGCACCGTCAGGGCAACGAGATCATCACCGAGGCGCTAGCCGCCGCCGATGGCAAGCCCCTCTGGAAGCATTCTTATCCGACCAACTACCGTGACAGCTTTGGCTTCGACAACGGCCCTCGCGCCGTGCCGTGCATCGCCGCAGGCAAAGTCATCACGCATGGCCCGGAAGGCATCGTCGAGGCGCTCGATTTCGAAACGGGGAAATTGCTCTGGAGTTACGACACGGTCGCCGAGCTCGAATCGCCCCAAGGGTACTTTGGCCGTGCCTGCTCGCCACTGGTCACCGATGGCAAAGTGCTGCTCAATGTGGGAGGCAAGAACGCAAAGGGCGGCGCGGGCATCATCGCGCTGGATCTCGCCACCGGCAAAATCGTCTGGCAGGCCACGGACGAGGAGGCCAGCTATTCATCCCCTGTGCTGCTCCCTGAAGAGGCAGGAGTGGCTGCTTTCTTCACCCGGCGCGGTGTCCTCTTGGCGCAAACCAGCGACGGCAAGGTGCTGGCGGATGAATACTTCCGTCCCCAGATCGATGCCTCCGTCAATGCCGCTGCCCCAGTGCCTTGTGGAGATGGCAAGCTGCTTTTCACCGCCGCTTATGATGTGGGAGCCGGCCTGTGGCAGTGGAACAAGGCTGAACGCAAACTAACCAACCTGTGGAAAAAGCCGGATGCGCTCGACTGCCACTACACCACGCCGGTTTATCACGGCGGGCATGTCTATGGCCTGCATGGACGGCAGGAGAGCGGCATGACGCTGCGCTGCATCGCCGTGGCCGACGGCAAAGTCGCCTGGGAAGCTTCGGATCGCATCCCGGGCGGCACCCTCGTCTTGGTGGGGGACAAAATCCTGCTTCACAGTGAAGCCGGTGAGTTGTGGGTGTTCACCGCCGACTCGAAGAAATTCAATCTCCTGCAGCGCAGCCAGATCACCCGCGCCGGGCACCGCAGCCATGCCGCCTATTCGAATGGTCTGCTCTTTGCCCGGGACGCGGAAAAACTGGTCGTGGTGAAGGTGAAGTAGGCGCTGGATTGATCCGCAGCCACGGCTAGTCTGCGTTTCATGGCTCAAATCGGCAAACGCAACTCCCTCATCGTCCTCCACAGTACGCCACACGGCATTTATCTGGATGGGGGGGATCACGGCGAAATTTTACTGCCAAACCGTTACATCCCCAAGGGCACCAGTCTTGGCGAGGCCTTGGACGTCTTCATTTATCGTGACTCCGAGGACCGCCTCGTAGCCACTACTGAGGAACCCTTCGCCATGGTGGGTGAGTTTGCCACGCTGGAAGTCGTGAGCGTGAATCGCAACATCGGCGCGTTTTTGAACTGGGGACTGCTCAAGGATCTGCTGCTGCCGTTTCGTGAGCAGGCTGATCAAGTGTGGGTCGGCGACAAAGTCGTGGCCTACATCATGCTGGATGAGAAAACGGACCGCATCATCGCCACCACACGCCTGCAGCGCCACCTGAGCCACGCCCGCCCGCCGTTCAAGCCCGCGCAGCCCGTCTCGCTGCTCATCACCGCACGCACACCGCTGGGCTACAATGCCATTGTCGAAGGCACGCATGTCGGGCTGCTTTATCACAGCAACATTGGCGCTCCTCTGCAGATCGGGCAGAAATTGAGTGGCTTCGTCAGCGCCATCCATCCGAGCGGCAAGATCGACCTCAGCCTCGATGCCTCCGGCTACCAGCGTGTCGCTTCATTGACGGATCGCATTCTCGAAGCACTCAAGAACAATGGCGGCAAACTCGACTTTGACGATGACAGCCATCCCGAGGCCATTCGCAACAACTTCGAAGCCAGCAAGAAGGCGTTCAAACAAGCACTCGGCTCGCTCTACAAACAGCGCCGCATCGAGTTCACCCGCCCGGGCATCGCGATCCTCGACATCCGCGAAGCCAAGGATGGGGATTGGAAGCCTTCTTCCAAATAGGACTGACGCGTCCTCTCAGAATGGCCGCATCGGGGCGAAATAAAAAGGAGCGCCCGTTGCCAGGCGCTCCTCTAAAATCAGTCATTCAATCGCGGCTCAAGGCAGCGGGAAACGCTTGTTCGTCTCGCTGACTTCGCGGCGGATTTCAGCCAGTGCGGCTTCGTCGTCACGGCTTGTCAGAGCGCGATCAATCCAGGCGGCGATCTGCTTCATCTCGCCTTCCTTCATCCCGCGCGTGGTCACCGCAGGGGTGCCAACGCGGATGCCGCCACCGAGAGTGATCTTCTCGGTGTCGAAGGGGATGCCGTTTTTGTTCACGGTGATCGCTGCCTTGTCGAGCGTCTCGCTGGCGACCTTGCCATTGAGACCCTTCGGACGAAGATCAACGAGCATGAGATGGTTGTCCGTGCCACCGCTGACGATGCGGTAGCCGAGCGCAGAGAGGGCGGCCGCAAGCGCCTGGGCGTTTTTGACGACCTGTGCGCTGTAGTCCTTGAAGTCAGGCTTGAGGCATTCACCGAAGCAGACGGCCTTGGCAGCGATGACGTGCATGAGGGGGCCGCCCTGCACACCCGGGAAGACCTGGCTCTGGATCTTCTTGAAGAGGTCTTCGCGGTTGGTGAGGATCATGCCGCCACGTGGGCCACGCAGGCTCTTGTGCGTGGTGGTGGTGACGAAGTCAGCATACTCCATCGGGGAGGGATGCGCGCCACCGGCCACGAGACCGGCGATGTGGGCCATGTCCACGAAAAGGTAGGCACCCACACTCTTGGCGATCTCGCTCATCCTCTTGAAGTCAATGATGCGTGGGTAGGCGCTGGCGCCTGCGGTGATCATCTTGGGCTGCTCACGCAGGGCCACTTCGGCGAGTTCATCGTAATCGATGAGTTCGTTCTCCTGATTCACACCGTACTGGCAGAAATTGTAGAGGCGGCCGGAGAAGTTGGCCGGATTGCCGTGCGTGAGATGGCCGCCGTGGGCGAGGTTCATCCCCAGCACCTTGTCGCCGGGCTGCAGGACGCTGAAATAGACCGCTGCATTGGCCTGCGAGCCGGAATGCGGCTGCACGTTGGCGTATTTGGCACCAAACAGTTCGCACGCGCGATCGATGGCAAGCTGCTCGATTTTATCGACCTCTTCGCAGCCGCCGTACCAGCGCTTGCCGGGATAGCCTTCAGCATACTTGTTCGTGAGGCAGCTGCCTTGGGCGGCCATGACCGCCTTGCTGGTGAAGTTTTCACTCGCGATGAGTTCGATGTGGTCCTGCTGACGATGCTGCTCGCCACGAATGATTTCAGCGACAGCGGAATCGCTCGCTTCCAGAATGTCCAGCGGGTGTGGCTGCGCGTTCATCTTGTCCACGCGGCGGCCATGGCGGCCACCGGCGAAGGGTGTTTTAAGCCAGGCATCCACAATCTCGTTCGCGGTGGCCTCGGTGGTGTTTTTGCCGGAGAGACAGAGAACGTTGGAGTTGTTGTGTTCCCGTGTGATGGCGGCGGTATGCGCGTCACCGACCAGCGAAGCCTGAATGCCGACATGGCGGTTCGCGGCGATGCACATGCCGATGCCCGTGGTGCAGACCAAAATGCCCGCATCAGCTTCGCCGGAGAGAACCTTGTCAGCGACCACTTCCGCATAGTCAGGGTAATCGACTGAATCATGTGAGTTCACCCCCAAGTCCTCCACGCCATAGCCGGCGGATTGGAGATGAGCGACGACGGCATTTTTCAATTCCACTCCGCCATGATCGGCGGCGATGGCGAGTTTATGAGGAAGGGTGCCGTTGGAGGTGCTAGTCATTTTTTGCGATGGGGGGTGAGGTACGAAGATGGGTGGGCGATGGTTGCTGTCATCCATCATTTTTCTTCCAGGTCTGATCAATGTAGGCGAGCAGGCTGGGCAGAATTTTTTCGAGGTCGCGCAGCGTCTCTTCATACGCTGAACGGCCTTGTCCAAAGGGATCGGAAACATCTCTGCCCCGCAGGGCATCTTCGGCGACAAATTCGGAAATCAGATAAACCTTGTCCGAATGCGCGGGGAATTCATCCGCGATCGCCGCCATGTGATGCGAGGACATGGCGAACACATGCGTGGCCTGTTCCAAGATCTGCCGGTCGAGCATGCGGCTCTTGAAACTGGCCAGATTGAGCCCGCGTTCCTTGAGCAAAGCAGTCGAATACTTATTGGCAGGCATGCCGGGAGCAGCCGCCACACCAGCGCTGGAGACTTGGTAGTCGGCACGCTCCCTGACCAGATCACGGAAAAGCGCTTCCGCCATTGGACTGCGACAAGTGTTGCCAGTGCAGACAAAAAGAACTTTTTTCAAGATGCTGAGCGGGGTTGATTCAATCCCGCCAGAGTTGACGGGGAATGTCAGTTTGTCGCGCCCCCTCATTTTGTCAAAGGCGGAGCAGAAACTGCTCATAAGCATTTTCGTGGAATATCCCGCTTGCCAAAGGGGAGGCACATGGGCTTTGCTCCTGCTGATCTTATTTTCAAGTGCTTAACATCGGATGGCGGAACGATATAAAATATATGAAAAGCTCGGCATGGGCGGCGTTGGAGCCGTCTTCCGTGCTTATGACAGCCAGTTGAAGCGCTGGGTCGCCGTCAAACGACTGCTTACCGCCAACGAAGCTGACGTAGACAAAGACGTCGCCTCTGAACTGCGACGTGAAGCTGATGCACTTGCCTCCCTGCGCAATCCGAACATCGTGACCATCTTCGACGTGGCGAGCGATGACGAGGGGTTGTTCATCGTGATGGAGCTGCTGCAGGGCGAAGACCTGGCGGATGTCGTCGCTCGCGGCCCGCTCCCCTACGATGATTTTAAAGAGCTGGCCTCGCAGACACTCGAAGGCCTGCTCGCAGCGCACCAGCACCACATCCTGCATCGGGACATTAAACCTGAGAACATCAAGGTGGAGCGCCTCCCCGGCGGCCGCATGCAGGCGAAGATCATCGACTTCGGCCTCGCAAGGGCAGGCTTGCGCGCACGCAAGCAGACTGAGGATCAAGAAGGCACGGTGATGGGTTCCATCTACTACATGGCTCCCGAGCAGCTCACGCGTGAGCCCGTGGATGAACGCACTGACCTTTACTCTCTGGGCTGCGTCTTCTATGAGGCGCTCTCCGGCAGAAAAGCATTCGACGGTGCCTCCATGGCCGAGGTCATCGACAAGCACATCGACCACGTCCTGTTGCCGCTGCATGAAATTGCCCCGCATGTGCCACAGTGGCTTGGGGCTTGGTGCGCGCGCCTCATGGCGCAAAAGCCCGATGACCGCCCTGCCAATGCACAGCAGGCCATCGAAGAGTTCCGCGCCTGGGAAAAAATGCCCACGATGGTGCCCTACGGTCCCTGGATGGGCATGTACGCGCCGCCGCCCATCTATATGCCCGGCATGCCTCCCGGAACAGGCACAGTGCCACTGACGGGATACTACCCTCCCCCTGAAGCCCAGCTCTACTATGCCGAACCGGTGGCAGAGGCGGTGCCAGTGGAAATCATTGCCGACGCACAGCCTGTCGTTGAACTCGCCGCCCTCACGACACCTCTGGTGCCAGCGCCGCGCAGACCAAGTGTTGGGCACTCGACGGTGCAACACCGCCATAAATCCTCAGCCCGCTCTTCTTCACCTTCATTCGTTCAAACAAACGCGAAGCTGATCAAACAAATCGCCATCATCGGCGGAGGCGTCATCCTGCTGGGCATCGGCGGATGCTTTTTCCTCGGCAAAAAACCCGGCGCATCGTCTTCCGGCCATTCGGCGCTGTCAGGGATCGGCCTCTCGTCCAATCCTCCCAAGATCAGCTTCCAGCTCCCACAGGACCGGGCATTCCCTCCCGTGGACCGCGGCATCTCTCTTTTCTATGTCGGTAACACCGGCATTTTGACCAACCGTCAAGATGGCGACGGCAATCCCTCCCAAGCCAACAACAACGAGCCTGTCATCGAA
The DNA here is from genome assembly GCF_029946185.1 of Prosthecobacter sp. GTDB lineage: Bacteria > Verrucomicrobiota > Verrucomicrobiia > Verrucomicrobiales > Verrucomicrobiaceae > Prosthecobacter. Next base: position 6,686 of record NZ_JAQSEA010000068.1, on the reverse strand, counting down.
TGGCATGACATTTCCGAACGCGGTGGTGACAACATTTTACGCAGCTATCAGAAGAGCCCGGACTATGCACCGAAGCGCGTCAACTGGCCGGAAGTCGCCATTGGCGGCAGCCCCAAGCCGGGGCGAGTGGTGCTGGATTTCCATTCCCGCAATGGCAAGCCCTCCATTATGGAGCTTGATGATACGGGCAATGAGACGCAGAACATGCCCTTCGGAAGCAAGGATGCAGGAGTCCCCAACGAAAAAGGACTCACTGCCGTTATCGCGTTTCAGGCCGATGCCGCAAAACTCCCCATGCGTGTTTTCACCCTCGGCAATGATGATGGCACCACGGTGTCCCTGCTGGTGGATGCAAAGAAGAACCTCGTGACCGAAGTGAAAAACGCAGGAGGCAGCCCCACACTGACTTCCAAAGATGTGAACGGCACGCTGGCCTGCCTTGCCTTCATCAGTTGGAACGCCAGCACGGGACTCGTAGAACTCCGCGCACGCGATGCCGACGGCAAAGCGTTCACCTCCTCCGGCGGTAAGTCCACCGCGCCATCCAAGCCGCTGAACTGGCTGCTGATCGGACGTGGCCAGGACAGCAGTGGCGGAAGCGTCAGTCCTCAAGATCAGTTCAGTGGCTATCTGGCCGAATTCTTTGTCTATTCGATCATCCTGAAACCCGATCAGACCCAGCTCATTGATGGGCGGGTGCGTGACTGGTATTTCATCACCCCACCAACACCGCTCAAAACCCGGTTAAGGACGAAGCTTGCCTGGATCGAGCCTCGCAATGCATGGAAGCTGAACGCCAGCGTCAAAAAAGAAGACTGCTCGAAAGCCGTGGACAACAACACCGGCTCCCGCTGGGCCACTGGAGCAGCCATGAAGGGCGGCGAGTGGTTCAGCATCGAACTTCCGACCGAGGAAAACATTGCCGGGCTGGCGCTCGACAGCCAGAACACGTATCAGGACTATCCGCGCAAATACAAAGTCGAAGTGTCGTCCGATGGCACGAAATGGAACCCTGCCGCCCAAGGAGATGGGAGCGCTTTGACCGAGATTGTTTTCAAAACACCGCAGAAAGGTCGTTTTGTACGCATCACACAGCTCGGCTCATCCAGTAGCATCTGGGGCATCAACGAACTGGCCCTGTTCAAAAAGTAGCCATCCTCCGCTCAGGGTGGGGGACGTCAACTCATCACCGCACACAGGGCTCCACGTAAGAGGTGCGCCTGCTCATGACTCAATCCATCAGGGGCGGCAACTGCGGCATGCACCATGCCGGCGACTGTTTCACACGGGATCACCGTGAGCACATGCCCTGATGCCAATGGCTGGTGAATCACCAAGGGCGTCTCACAGGCTGACATCGCGCTCGCACGTATCGCAGCTCCCCATGCCATCATGGTAGAAAGCACCAGCCCGGCTTTCGCCTCCCCTCCCCACAGTACTTCACCATCATCACTCATCACCAGAACCTGCCCGCCCCCCTCATGCAGCACCAGCCGCGCCCAGTCGGCAAATGCAGCCAGACGCACCTCGCGGGAGCCTTGCGGATTTTCAAAGGCGGGCGGGTGACATGGAAGCTCAATGTATTCCGGCTCCATGTCAGCTGAAGATTCGTCTTTGCAGACGCCATCCTCATCGGCATCGCCACTTTCATCATCAACAGGAACAAACTCGCTTGTCTTTTCCAGGGATGCCGGCGCGATCTCGCTCATGCGAGTCAGGATGCCCGCGTCCGTGGCACGTTGACGAATCGCACGCAATTTGTCGCGAATTCGGCTCAGCGGCAGCGCGGCGGCTTGATTAGGGAATGATTGACCATGCTCGTCGTCGTCGTCCGTTTCATCTTCCATTTGTGCCGGCAGCGACGTTGATTCGGCAAAAACCGTTTCAATCATTGAAACAGCGGGCGCTGGTCTCACAGCGGGTTCGGTCCAGTCCATGGCAAATCCCCACGCCTCGGCAGCATGGACCTGCAAGATTTCAGGCGTCGTATCAATCTCCACGACGCCGGGCAGCTCTCCCATGCGGCTTTCCTGAGGTGCGAGCTGCGCCACCAGTTCCTTGATCCGCTCGGCATCAATCCATGAGACTTGCATGGCCATGCTCCCTTTCACTTTCGTGGGTCAATCCAGTCCGCTGCTCCAGCTCTGCGGCGATCTGGTCAAAAATCAATGCTTCGGGCGGAGGGTTGCGCTTTGTCAGCGCCACCGGCACTCCCAGGGCGCTCGCTTCGAGAAAAGAGGGCAGGCGCGGAATGCTCTGCTGAAACATTAAATTTGCTGGCAGCATGTCGCGCAGCTCCCGCGCCACCTTCATGCTCATCTCGTTGTCCCGCATCACCATTGTTAGCAAAATGCCCGCAACGCGCACGCCTGCGCCCTCCGCGCGGAAACGCGCCAGTGTCTCCAGCAGATGCGGCACGCTGCGGATCGCCAGCGGCTCTGCCTGCTGGGGCAGCACCACGAAATCACAGGCCTTCACCACCGCTTCCGTTGTGCTGCTCATCCCGGCCGCCGTGTCCATCAGCACGACATCGACACCACGCAGCTCGGCAGCGCGCAGCAGGTCGGCCAGCCGTGCCGGCACCTCATGCGCCGACCAGCCCTGCCTGGCGCAGGTGTCATACTGCCCGGCGGGAACGATCTCCAGCTCCGGGAGCCGCGTTGGCACCACCATCGTGTTCAAATCTCCGCCGCGAACGAGAAACTCATGAAAACCCTCTCGCGCCTTGGTACTTTTGGCCAGTGACAGTCCCACGCCGCCCTGCGGATCCGTGTCAATCAACAGCACCCGCCAGCCTCTTCGCGCCAGTGAATAAGCGAGATTGATGCATAACGTGGTTTTACCCACGCCGCCTTTTTGACTTGCTGTTGCAATCGCTACCACTCTTCGATGCTAGGATGAGTTTGCCGAATGGCAAGGAAGTTGCGCAGCAGACCATTCAAGATTAAAAGTTTGCAGGTCGCCGCCGGCGGAGATCACTTCCCGCTCATCCACATGAAACCGCATGTTTTTTTATGCTGTCTGGCACTCTGTTTAACGAGCCTGTCATGTGAGCGCCGCGCAGAACTCAAACGTGAAATCGCCGCGCTCACGGCATCATTCAAACAGGACGAGGCCCTCACCCGCCAATATGAAAAAGACATCGCCGCAGTCGAAGGCAAGGAGTTCCTGAACCGCAGCCTCCAGCAGGCCGAGATCAAACAGGACCAGCTACGTACGCTGGAATTTATCAACGCCCCCAGGGAGCGCAAGCTGTCAGCCATCGAAGCCGAGTTTGCCACACTCAAGCCCGCCGCTGAAGCATTCAAGGCCGCACATCACAAGTAAGCCACGCCACAACACTCCGTGCTCGACTTTCGCTTTTCATCCCTCCTCAAAGCCGTGCTCTTGCTCGCCTGTCTCCTGGCAGCTTTCGAGTACCTTTCCAAGGCGGACAAACTCAACGAGGAGCTTGCCGAATTGAAAGCCAGGGCCGAAACGGCGCGGGAGACAGCCGATTTGCGCCGAAAGGAATGGACTGAAATTAATGAAGCCAAAGCAAAACTGGAGCAAATGACAACCCACATGGAGAACCTCATCCGGCAGCGCGATATTCTAGACACGCAAGAACGCAGGCTGACCGGTGAAATCAAATATTTGGCAGAATCGATGACAGCCGTTGTGGTGAAAGCCCGCACAGCAGCCACTGGCACAGTGATTCCAGAACTCTTATTAGAGGGACGCACCACCCTGCACAATGCAAAAATTTTCAAGATTAACGAAGATTCAATCTCTTTTCTGCATGAGGACGGGGTGGCCAATCTGCATGTGAAAGCCGAGGAAATCCCCATAGAATTCATCAAGAAATATGATCTTGGCTCTGACAGCATAATAAGGAGATTGAAACATCTTGTGAGTGAAATGCGTAAATCTTCTCTGGAGAAGTGATTCACTATTCAATATTCAATATCACCAAATGAAAACTAAAGCCGTGCTTGTCATCGTTTTTATCACGTCAATACTCAACGCGGCCTCTATACTGCCAGCTTCTTTCAAAACCACAAAAGGCATCGAAATTCGTAATGGCACTATCAAGATTAAGACAGAAGATTCCGTCAGAATAATGCACGATGGAGGCATAACAACTCTCCATGTTAAAGATTTGCCGCCAGAAATAGTTTCGCTAGTCGGCTTTGCTACAGTTTCAACTGAGGACGAAAAACCTCTTCCAGATCCACTGGTTACACCCAAACATAGCTTTCAAAAAGCCGAATTGGCTGGCGTTGATCCAGATGGAATCCGAATTCTCCACAAAGATGGAAGCGCGAAGATTAATTATGAGGATCTGCCGAATGAATTGAAGGAAGCATTTGGCCCTTTTGATCCTGCATTAGCATTGCACTTTCGCGACCAGCAAAAAGAACAACAGAAAGTTACATATCGTGAAGCTCAAGAATTTAAAGCTGAACAAAATAAAACAGCGACGCAAACAAACCCTGCGGTAGAAAATGTAAAAAATGATCAAAAGCAAAAACTACTTGATGATCCGACGCTAATCAGCCCCTCAATTGCCGTTAACTTAACCGCTAGGTCTTCTGGAGGTAAGTACAACTCTCAATCGAGTGATGGTGTAACGAACACTAAGGAAACTGCGTCTGTGCGGGACATTACATGTACTGCTCAGTCAAAATCTGGCGGATACCAACGACTGCGTCTTCAATGCATCCTGCTAACACGACCTGCATTCGTTGACGGCACACTCACCCCAGAGCTTGCCGGTGAAACTAATGTAGAGCTCGCTCCTGCCGGAGTAAAAACAGTAGAAATAACCGCCGAGGCCGTCAGAACGGATCAAACTCGAACGGTTGGTCAATTAACAACAACTTACGCAAGTTACACCGTTTACTTAAGAACAAGAAGTGGGGTCAAATATATTGGCTGGAGTATCCGGGCCATTGATGGAAGCGGCAGGGTCTGCGCGGTCACCTCATCTATTCCACACTACGATCGATTTGCTTGGCAAACTCCAGTGAAGTAGTTTCACAGCCATACTCGTCATTAGCCATGGACCGGGTTGTGATCAACTTGAGGCATAGACTGCTATGGTTCAGCCTATACGGTTTCCCATCCAGTAGGTTCGCACTCGTATTGCATTGAAAAAAAAATCAATGTGGAAAGTGCGCAACCCCTCCAGTCGCAATCTCCGGGTTCAACGGCGTGTAGTGCTCCATGTAGCCAATCATCATCTCGTCGAAGGTCTGCTGCCCCCAGCGCACGGTTTTGGTGGGATCAGGGTTGGCCGGATTGCCGGCGCTGTTGTCATACACGGCGGTGATTTTCACCGTGCTGCCCCGGGGCAGGAAATGTGGCACGGTGTAGTCGTAGCGGAGCTGCCAGTTGAAGTCGTATTTGGGAATGTCGAGCAGTGTCTCGGTTTTGCCGTCGGGCAGTGTGACCTCAAATTTGAAGGCCTTGCCGCGCACGTGCATGTGCGCCATCCAGGCCATCACATTGACGTCCGTGGGCAGCTTGCGCTGCGCCACTTCCACATGGTCCGCCTTGCCCGGCGGGATGCTGATGCGGGCATTCGGCAGTGCTGTGGTGTGAATGACGTATTTCGGCGGCGTCTTGGAAAACAGCAGCCCCATGCGCATCGTGTCTTCCGTCGCCTTGCCGTTGGGCGTGTAATGAATCTGAAAGCTCACCGTCGCCCCGGCAGGCAGCTTGCGGGCGAAGCCCTCGGGATAGACCTGGTGCGTATTGCCGGGCACGTAGGCAGCCCAGTAGCCCTCGCTACCTTCATCGCCGCCACCGCGCACCTTGCTGCCTTTTTCATGCACACTGACAATGACGTGATGCACCACCTGCCGCGCCGTGGGCAGGATCTCGTAACCGCGCACCCAGCGGTCTTCCGGGAAGTCCGTGGTCACCGTCACATGCTGGTAGGGCATGGTGCCCTCGGCCTTGATGGAGATCGGCTTTGCCGCAGCGATGATCGCATCCGGCTTGCCGACGCTCCATTCACTGGGGAAAACACGCGGCTTGGGTGCCTCCGCCACGTCTCCCTTGGCGCGGTCTGAATCCAGCCACGCGAGCAGATCCGCACGATCGCGCTCAGACAGGGAGCGATCATTGCTCCAGGGCGAGTGCGGTAGCCCCTCCAGCGGCGCGGCAAACCAGGGCGGCATGGCCCCGCGCTCCACCTGCTTGCGGATCATTCCGGCGTGCTCGATCACCGCATCATACGAATCGAGTGCGAACGGCCCGACGCCGCCCTGATGGTGGCATTCCACACAGTTGGCCTGCAAAATCCGCGCCACATCGCGGTGGTAGTTCACCGGCGTCGCGGCAGCGGCCGTTTGCGCTGGCAGATCCAGCGCACATCCCGGTGCAGTGGTCGCGACCCTTTCCGCCGGCTCGCCGCGCAGCATCGCCGCCACCGCCTCGCGCAGGTAATGATGCTGCGGCTTGTCCTTGGTGTAGCCGAGGCCGTATTGATCATTCAAAGCACCGCGATAAACGAGCGTGCGTGCAGCATCGAGCAGGAAGACTTCCGTGGTGGTCGTCGCAGCCAGTAGCTGCGAGAGCGCGCCGTCCGCGTCGCTGACGACGGGAGATACCAGCTTGTGGTCTGCGATGAACTTGGCCACATCCTCGGCCTTCTGCCCGGGGGGCGCATTCACCAGCAGCACTCCCACGCCCTGCTC
>NZ_JAQSEA010000067.1 GCF_029946185.1 Prosthecobacter sp. | reverse complement strand
TTGTTTCCTCGTGTTGCGGGTTTGCGCAAAGCACTCGGGCGCGCGCAAAACATGGTGACCAAACCGCCGTAGGACGGGCGGCAGTCACAGGGAGGCTCCGCCAGAGGGGCATCCCCAAAGTCCCGCAGCGAGGCACGAGAGAGGACAATTTGGGGAGACTGGTGGATGCCCTTGACGGCACGAACGTCCGGGAGGCATCAGAGCCGCATAGCGACAAGGGAGCGGGCGGCGTTCTTGGCTGCTCTTAGCAGCACTCATCTGCACGGAAGGATGTGCCTTGCGTTAGCGTGAGGCGTAGCCGGTAGCGTCGCAAGGCAGTGTCCTTTGGTGATCCTGGAGGCGGTGTGCAGTGCCGTGGTTCGGGGCAGCCGCGCCTTGCCTCGTGAAGGCTTGCTGAAGGCTGGCCCGAATGGCGGCACATGGCCGGAGCGAGGGCGTTACGGGAAGCGTCCCGTTAGAATGGGTAGCGCTGCACGCAGTAGGCGCGAGGGAAAGGCTTTTCCCGGCAAGAAAAGAATGTGCCCCAACCATCGCTACTCCACATGCCTGAATTACGTCACGGAGAATGCTGGCCCGATCTCATCCACAGTCGTGCCAAGAGTGAAATATCTCCATTGGCGTAGCCGCATCACCGTTTTTCCATTGGAAAAGACGCTGGTGGACCGTGCGGTGCAGTTTGTCCGTCTGCTGATTCAAAGGCAAAGATTCCAAGACTTCAGCATTTACCGGACTGCCTAACTGGCGGTGCCTTGAGGTATCTTCAAGCACGGGGAGCAAATCACGAGCGATGGTCAGACCACCCCGCACGTAGCCTATCATGAACGCCTCCTCCATCGCCCAGGCATAATCGCCGATGATAAATCGCTCGATGCCTGTGCAGTCTTTTCCCACCGCGCAGTAATGCCCCGTGAGACTGTGCTGACGATCCACCGGCTTACACTCGGCGAAGACCGCGTCCTGGCATTGATCCCAATCCACGCGATGCTCCCGGCGGAGTTTGAAAATCAGGTCAGGTTTCTTGCTGATTTTGACACCATCAAAGTTCACCACTTCGCTGCCGCGTGAGACGGACCGAAAGAAATGATGATCGAAGCCCTCCACCTCGCCCTTGTTCCAAACCCGATTTTCCAGCATGTTCTCCAGTCTCTCGGTGATTTGATTTTCACCCACTGTGGTCAAAGCATATCCATCCGCGCGAATCATCTCGAACGCTCGTGACACCGCTTGATGAACCGCGAAAGCTAGGCGCAGGCCAATTCGATCATGTGGCACCCGATAACGCGGCGGTGGCCTGGAAAACACGAGAGGCATCATGGACGTTTCGGCAGGGGAAAGTTCTTGTCCAAGTGCTCCCCGGCCAAATGAAGCGCGCAGAGTCGCGCGCGACTACGAGTCCAGAAGCGTCTCTGATTAAGCAGCCCCATTACAAGGCCACCATTCGGCACGGGCATGAGCACTCTGCTAGCTGAGGTTTCAGAAGCGACTCGCATCAGCTTCGCAATGAAGGCAGGCGTCGGTGTGAACTCATCGCCTTCAAGCAGCATAGTCAGGAACCGCCACGGAGGATTCCATACACCGTCGGCCTTAAGCACGACGCTGACGCAAACTCGCTGTTTCGCGATCTTGAACAAAGGCTGCAATGTGCGCTCCAGACTGGAAGCAAACGCGGAAAGTTCATGAGGTTTTGGTGCCGCCGCTGCTGGCTGTCGGGTGGAACGGTAGGGACCGTTGAACTCCACTGTTTCATCAACGACCTCCGCTTCGGCTGCTGTGAGACCGAACATCCGACACACGAAGGCATCCAGCTTTGTCCAGTCGGCGATTCGCTTCTGATCAATCGCCTCCGCCATCTCCATGATCTGCGTCCGCTCATTCTTGTCAAAATCTTCCACCATGGGAAAAGGGAATTCATCCAAGTCTGTCTTGATGAAAGTTCGATAGCTCGCTCCAATGCGCGGGCTTCTCATGTAGCAAAAGTGCCGGAAAAGATTGCTATGAAGAACCAGATGCAGCACCGCTACCAGCAACGAGGCATCTGCATGACCCGCCGCTGAATAGCCGTAGAAGCTCTGCGTGAAGCAGATGTCTTCATCCGCCACGCGGTATGACTTGGGCGTGGAGCGGTCTTCGCCCGGCTTCTGCGGGACGATCAAGAGAGGCGCTTTATAAGTCTCCTCTCCGCAAGTTTGATAAGGAGCTTGTCTGCCGTGCCTCTTTTCGAATGTCTGGGATTCATGCACACCCTCTAGGAGCGTGGTTTCTCCTGGCGGCTCAAACAGCCGGAGCTTGCGAAGCCATTTGGGCGCATCTTCCTCAGTCTTCCGAGGCTCCAGGCTGAACCCTCGATGCGAAACCAGCTTTCCCTGCCAGTAGGAACCTATCGTCCGCTTCCCACACGCTTTTCCCATCTTCTCCATGACCTCCACGTCTAGCGTGGTGCCCATTCCCAAAGCTTTGAGAAGCCAGCCACGCTCGATCAGCGAACGCCTGCCCACAGTATAAGCAGACTGATAGTCCAGACGAAACTCCCCCTTCTGACAAAACCGATCCTCACGCACGGGCGTCAAATAATGAAACTGACTTTCATCCGTGGACGGCTCATTGATCGCCCACATGAGCAACCAAGGCATTTTCATATTCGGCCAAACTTTCGTTTCTTCGAGGTCTGATCCATTGAGCACTCCCGTCACAGTGATCGCTTTCCAAACTGCATCCCGTGCTTGCTTACCAACATCGCTTTGAGTCAATGTAAGACGCGCATCCAGGGCGAAGGCAATGACACCATGCGGTCGCGCCCATTCTGTGGCCCGCCAGATGAAAGGCACATCTGGAACGCCTTCGGGATTTTGATACTCACGCGACTCTGTTTCGAGTTTCCGCGTCTTCAACACTCGACGACCAATCGCAGAGAAGTGTTTGTTCAAGAGCCTTAACCGCTCCTTGTCAGCATCCTTCATTTGTGCTGTCTCACCTTTCGGTTTTAGCCGCGTCCACGGCGGATTGCCGATCACGGCATCAAACCGACCGTCAAAGGATTTGTCCACATCATCCCCCAGGCTGCCCACCACAAAGCCGCGCTTGCGCTCGGCACTGTCCTTGGGTGCAAAGTTGAAGAGCACAAGGTTCTTGAGAGCAGCGGGTGCGTGCAATTCGGACAAGGGTTTGGTGATCTCATTCAGTTCGATGGCAGTGACATAGAGGCCGAGAGCAGCGAGACGCAGGGCGGATTCACTGACATCGAAACCACAGAGTTGCTTGTAGAGCACTTCATGGATGACGGCCTTGCCGGGGCGCTTCGCATCATCGCCTTTCTCTTTGCGATCCTTCTCCCACCGTCGGCGCACGATCTCACGGAAGGCCAGCACGAGGAACACGCCTGCTCCACACGCAGGATCGAGCACCTTAGCACGATGCGGCTCATCCAGGCCAGCCAATGCTTGATCCACCAGCAGCTTCGCCAGATTCTTCGGCGTGTAATGCACGCTGTCAGTGCGGGCGGCATCCGAGTCCCACTGATGACTGAAGGATTCATACACCTGACTGAGCACGCCCACAGGAATATGGCGGAAGTTCAAATCAGTCCAGTCCACTGCACCCGGCAGCATCATCTGCACATGAGTCTTCGAGACAGCCTCGTATCCTTTCAAAATCACTTCCAGGTGGAGAAACACCGCGCCGTCCGTCAGCTTGTCCGCGTCTTGATACGCTTGGAGATAAAGCCGCTTCCGTTCGCGTGTCGGTGTTTCCTTTGTGATCTCCTCCACCAGTGGCAACAAGTCGCCATTGAACGTCTCATCCAGCCAGACGGAAATTTGCGCCGCACGTTCCGCCGATGAGAAAACCCCCTGAAGCCCTCCGCTGCGTAGCGAGGCGGGCAGGTCATTGACATCAATGATGCGGCGATCCATAAGAAAGCGGAAAAACAACGCTCTGCCCGTCAGGGATAGAACCGTCAGCCCCTCCAATGGCCCCTCACCTTCCTCGCCCGCCAGAGCGAGTGAGGCGTTCGACATCAGCCGGTGAATCTCCGCAAACACAGGGTCCGCCTCCGTCATACGTCCCTCGACGACCCTGGTGCCGGAGGCCAGTTCCTGAAACAAGAACGGAGCACGCTCATCCTTGACCTGCACCACATCAAAGCGCCCTGACAGCAGCTCCTTCCGGTCCAAGTTCAGCGGATACAGGGTCAGATCTCCAGGCCGCGACACGGCTAGAACAGCGTGCTCCCCGCGATTGGCGAGTAACTGCTGCAAATCCTGCAATTGCTGGGGCTGGGGCGTGCTGGCGCTGCCATCCAGAAAATATATGACCGCCCGGCCTTGAAACTCCGCCACCGCCTGCGGCAGCGGCGTGGCACCGGACAAGTCACGCTCCGGCAGCAAGTCGAGGTATTGAATCTGCTCTGGCTTCATCTCCTTGCGCCGCAAGGGGATGAGCTTCGGGCAGCCAAAACGTCGCGCCAGAGTATTCAGGCTATCCAAGGCTTCATCACTAAGGTCGGCGGCAGGCATGGCTCAGAAACGTCGGATGGTTCCCACCAGAATGCCTGCGAGGCGATAGCTTCGCTCCGCCTCCGCAGAAATGACACGATCTGGGAAAGCCGGATTCTCTGCCTTCAATCGCAGCCCCTTGGAGGTGCGGTAGAGACGCTTGAGCGTGGCTTCCTCGTCCACCACCACGGCGGCGATTTCACCGTCCTGAAAATCTGGCTGCGCTGCCAGGATAGCAAGGTCGCCATCAAAGATGCCTGCCCCCGTCATGCTGTCTCCCTGCACCTTGAGCGCAAAGAGCTTCCGCCCGCGAAAAAGCTGCTTCGGCAGCTCCAGCGTGTCCTCCACATTTTCCAGGGCGAAAATGGGATGCCCTGCGGCGATGCGACCAAGCACTGGAACGCTGTGCATGTCCGTCCGACCAGGCCTGCCAGCCCGCCGCACCGGCAACTGGATGGAGCGGGGAGAGTTCCGCAAGCGCACCAAATATCCCTTCTTGGCGATCAACCGGAGGTGCTGGCTGGCTGCATTCGGGCTTTTGAACCCAAAGTCATCGCAAATTTCCTGCAAGGTAGGCGCGACACCACGCTTTGAGAGGTGGTCCTCTACAAAGTTCAGGACTTCCTCCTGGCGCTTGGTCAGTGCATTTTTATCGCGCATTTCTGCGGAACATACTGTAACCGGTTACAGTATTCAAGCCTCGCCGCGTTGGCAGGCATCTTTTTTCATCTCCAGCCTTGATCTGGGCTTGGCGGTGTTGACTCCGACTCGGATAAAGGGCCTGTTTGCCGCCGCGCTCGATCATCAGCTTCGCAAGCCAGAGCGGATCGGGAAGCAAGGGCAGAAACGGATACAGCCAAAGTTTTGTCGAGGTTTACAGCCCAAATGAAAGAAGCCGTATCGCTAAACGGCATTCAAATAACTGCTACACCTTCACTTGTCAGGGAAGCCGTTCTTGTTCTCCTGCCACCATGATTTCCATTTGGCAACGCCATCTGGCGTGGCGGATGATTTCAGTTCTGTCTTGGTAAAGGGAGCAGAGGGAATGCCCATCTTGGCAATGGCGACAGCAAAATCTCCAGGCGGCACCTCCAAGTTGGATTCGTCCATAAGTTCGATGAGGAGACTCACGGCGAACTTGTTGTTCGCGGCGGTCAGGCTGTCCAGCGTGGTCTGCCGGTAGTTCATGAGCATTCCCGATTTGGGCCTTCCTTCCTCCTTTTTGAAGAGGCGCTTGATGTAGTCAGCGGCGGTCGGGCATTCGCTGATGTATTGGGCAGCTTTGGCGGCAATGGCCTTTTTTTGGGTCTCTTTGGAATAGACGTAGAAGTTCTGTTTGAAGAACATCAGCAGTCCGGCAAC
>NZ_JAQSEA010000066.1 GCF_029946185.1 Prosthecobacter sp. | reverse complement strand
GTTCAAAAATAATTGATATTGATACGTCCATAAGAAACGCTTGTCTCTTGAGGCAACGGGTGTTTCTCTTACTTAATGGAAGAATCATCACTCAGCGCCGCAGCGACCCCCGTCGCTTCGCTGAACCAGCCCGCTCCGACCAGCAGCTCTGCGGAGGATCGCGTTCTGGTGGACAGAGCGCAGGCGGGTGACACGCGCGCCTTTGATGATCTCGTGCGTAAATACACACCCAAGCTCTACGGTCTGATTTATAACATGACCTCGAACCGTGAGGACACTGCTGACTTGCTGCAGGATGTGTTTGCCAAAGCCTACCGCTCCATCAAGCGCTTCATGGGCAAGTCGTCATTTTACACATGGATCTATTCCATCTCTGTGAACATGACTTTGAACTTTCTTAAGAAGCGCGGACGACATCACAAAGTCAGTCTTGACGATGTAGATACGGGCATTGAAAACGATCCAGAATTCATTCGCGTCACTACGGCCAACTCGGGCACTTTGCGCGAAGTTAACATCCACGAATTGCAGAAAAGGTTGAACGCAGCCATGATGAAGCTGTCGGAGGATCATCGTACGGTGGTGACTTTGTACGACGTCCAAGGTCTCCAGCATGCCGAAATCAGCAAGATATTAGGAGTCTCGGAAGGGACTGTCAGATCACGATTGTTTTACGCTCATCGTCTGCTCCAAACTTATCTTGAAGACTTCGTTAAATGATAACGTCTGCCATCAACACCAAGAAACAACAATCCACAGCACGCCATGAATGAGTTTGAAGACATCCAGCGGTTGATTCGATTGAAGCGGTTTGAACAGCCGGAAGAAGGATTCACCGAAAATTTTCTCCTGCAATTTCACCAGAGGCAGCGGGCTGAAATGCTGCAGCAGTCGTCCTTGGAATTGTTCCGGGAGCGTCTCGTCACCTGGTGGAATCATCTGCTGGTACCGAAGTGGGGCATGGTCGCGGCTGCTGCCTCCGTTTGCGCCATGAGCCTCCTGCTGCTCTCGCCTCCTGCTGAAAAGCCCGGCACGGCCCTGACCGCTGTGCCCGTAGTTCCTGAGAAGGCCTTCATCCCCAAACTTGACCTCAGTGATCTTCTTCTGGCACGTATGGCGGAGCACGACGATGCCACGCTGACTGACATGCTGCTTCGCAACCATCTGGAAGTGCGGCCTGCGCTCGAAGGTAATTTGTTGCCTTCAAATGGCTGGCAGCAGCCCTCCCTGCGAAACGCCACCCCCGCCGTACAGGCAGGTCTCGAAGGCATGCTGGGCAAATAAGCCCGCATCCGCCCCAGGCGGCCAATAGCACATTGGCAGGTAAAAACTTCCCTTTGCCAGCAGGGCGGCCCCGGCGTAATCATCGCGCTACTCATGGGAAACCGCCCTGACATTCGCCTAACCATCCGAATTAGTTTCGGACTCATCCGCGCCTGACGCCGCAGGAAGAGTCCGTTGTCATGCATGCCTGCGCTAAAAGCGCCTCTGGCATCCGGCGTCCCGGAACTCACGGCAGTCGCCTGTCCGGCCTGTTTTCTCATTGCACAGCCCTTCCATCTCTTCATTTCCCCTCCCTACATGTCTCCAGTTACCATCTATGACACCACCTTGCGCGACGGCACGCAGGGCACCGGCATCTCCTTCAGCACTCTCGATAAAATCCGCGTCGCCGAAAAGCTCGACGATTTCGGCGTGCACTACATCGAAGGCGGCTGGCCCGGCTCCAACCCCAAAGACGCTGCCTTCTTCGAAGAAGCCGCCAAGCGCTCCTGGAAAAAAGCGAAGATCACCGCCTTCGGCATGACCCGCCGTGGCAAAATGAAAGTCGAGGACGACCCCCAGGTCAAAATGCTGCTCGACGCCAAAACGCCTGCCGTCACCATTGTCGGCAAAACTTGGGCGCTGCACGTCATCGAAGTCTTCCAAGTCAGCCTGGAAGAGAACCTCGCCATGATCTCCGACACAGTAGCCTACTTGAAACAGCATGGCCGCGAGGTGCTCTATGATGCCGAGCATTTCTTCGACAGCTTCAAAGAAGACCCGGAGTACTCGCTCAAAACCGTCAAAGCAGCTCAAGATGCTGGAGCAGATCTCATCGTGCTTTGCGAGACCAACGGCGGCGCGCTGCCTGAATTTGTCGAGGAGACAACGCGCAAAGTCATCGCCCATCTGGGACGCCCCGTAGGCATTCATACGCACAACGACGGTGGCGTCGGCGTGGCGAATGCCCTCGCGGCAGTTCGCGCCGGTGCCTGCCAGGTGCAGGGAACGATCAATGGCTACGGCGAGCGCGTGGGGAACTGCAATCTCACCACCATCATGCCCAATCTGCAGATCAAAATGGGCATTGAACTCGGCATCGACCTCACCCGCCTGCGCGAGCTCGCGAACTTCGTCGATGAACTCGCCAACGTGCCGCATGACATCCGCGCCCCCTATGTGGGTGTGGCTGCGTTCACGCACAAAGGCGGCCTGCATGTGCATGCGGTGCAGAAGCTGGCCCGCACCTACGAGCACGTGGACCCCACCCTCGTCGGCAACCAGCGCGTCATCACCATCTCGGACATGTCCGGCCAGTCCAACGTGATGATGAAGGCCGAAGGCATGGGCTTCAAATTCGTCAAGGGAGATGCCCGTGTGCAGACCATTCTCTCCGAAGTGAAGCGCCTCGAAAGTGAAGGCTACGAATTCGAAGCCGCCGAAGCTTCTTTTGAGATGCTCATTCGCAAGCAGCTCGGCCAGCATCAGCCGGTGTTTAATCTGATCGAGTACCACTCCACGCACCGCTTCCACGGCGGCGAGCATGGTTTTGAAACCTGCGAAGCCACCATCAAACTCGATGTTGGCGAAAGCCGTGTTTACACGGTGGATGAAGGCGACGGCCCGGTGAATGCGCTCGACAACGCACTGCGTAAAGCCCTCCTACCCTTCTTCCCTGCGCTCAAAGACATGCGCCTGGCGGACTACAAGGTACGCATCATCGACGGTGGCAACGGCACGGCGGCCAAGACCCGCGTGCTCATCACCAGCACCGATGGCAATGCCACCTGGGGCACCGTGGGCGTGAGCTGCAACATCATCGACGCGAGCTGGAAGGCGCTCGTCGATGGCATTGAATACTTCCTGCTTAAAAGGGCACAGTAGCCATCTCGCTTCGTCGAGATGAGCCTGGCGTGACCAGAGAACTCCCATCAATTCCAGGCGCAGCAGCCTGCGAAAGAGATGAGCACCTCTCGCTCCGCGAGAGGGCTACGGTACCTTCATGCCCGCTGCCTCCAGCACGGCCAGCAGATCTGGCGGCAGCGGTGCTTTGACACTGAGCTGCTGTCCGGAAGCCGGATGCTTCAGGCTCAATTCAGACGCATGCAGGAAGAGCCGTTTGGCGAGAATCGTTTTGCGCAGCTTTCGGTTCAAATCGAAGGAGCCATACACATCATCCCCCACCAGCGGCAGCTGCCGGGAGGCCGCCTGCACGCGGATTTGATGCGTCTTGCCGGTGATCAGATCGACTTCGATAAGCACCACGCGATTGAGCGCATTCGCCTCGATAACGCGGTATTTAGCCTCGGCATTGGGTCGCGTGCCGTGGCGCACCGTCGTGCGCACCTGATGCTTGGCGTGCGCTGTGATCAGATGGTCCAGCCACACGCCCTCAGGCTTCGCTGCCGCACCGCTGCACAAGGCGAGATATTTTTTGCGCACCAGTTCGGCCTCAAAGGCCGCACGGCATGCGGCGGCCGTTTTTTCATCCTTGGCACCCAGCAAAACGCCCGAGGTGTCCTGATCGAGACGATGCAGCAACCACACGCTTCCTGCCGCTGTTTTGAAACAGCGCCGGTCATGATCATAGCTGCCCTCAAACGCCGCCATCTGCGGCTTGCCCGCCTTCGGATTCGGGTGCGAGAGCACCCCATGCGGCTTGTTCACGACAATGAGGAAACGATCCTCATGCAGGATGTCGCAGCGGGTCATGGCGGAAGGGGGAGTCATTGGGGCTGATACTTCTGCACCAAATACTCTTCCAATGCATCGTACCAGTTGCGAATCTCACCGCCCAGCACGCTTTGCAATCTCGCATTGCTCATCACGGTCATCAGCGGTCGTTGTGCCTTGAGCTGGGTGAGACTGGCCAGCTCGATGGGCTGCACTGTCGTGGTTTTGACCGGCACCCCTAGCCGGGCGGCGAGCGTGAGCGCAGCCTCAGCCCAAGAATGCCAGGAAGCGACACCACTGTTGCACAGATGCAGCACGCCACGGGTTGTCGAATGCCGGATAATCAGTTGTTCGATCCAACCGCAGATGTCTGCATTGCTCGTCGGCACCGAAGTTTTATCTGCCACGGCACTGAGGTCGTCGGTCTGCAGCGCTTGCTGGATAATATTGTCAGGATGGCTCGGTTTGTCGGGACCAAACAACCATGAGACGCGCGCCACGAGAGCGCCGGGAGATGCCTTGAGCACCGCCTTCTCTCCGGCAAGCTTGGTGCGGCCATAGATATTCACGGGGACGGTCTCGTCTGATTCGAACCATGGGCCACGCGACTCGCCACTGAACACGTAGTCCGTGCTGAAATGGATCATACGTGCCCCCCGCGCATGGCAGCATTCGCCAAGTATCTGTGGTGCCACCGCATTGGCGAGGAATGCACGCTCCGGCTGCACTTCACAAACATCCGGGCTGGTCATGCCTGCGGCGTTGATCAGCACATCAAATTCTTGTGACGCCAGCTTCGCAGAAAGGGTCTCAGGCTGCTCGAAATCCAGATCAGCTCGCCCCCATGGGGTGATTTCGTATTCAGCGGCAAAGTGGCGGCTCAAGGCACGGCCCAAGCCACCGGTGGTGCCGAGAATGAGGATGCGGGGGGCTGGCATGGCGCATGCTTGCCATACCACCCGCACTTGCAAAGCCAAAAGGCATGTCCAAGGTAGGCGCTCGACTGATTAAGGATGAATGAGTAATATACAGCCTAGGATAGTGATTATCGGTGCCGGCCTTGCGGGGCTGGCGTGTGCTCGTATGCTGACAGCAGCAGGGCGGCCCTTCACCCTTCTGGAGGCATCCAATGCCGTTGGTGGCCGGGTGCGCACCGACGTGGTGGATGGGTTCCTGCTCGACCGTGGCTTCCAAATTTTCCTACCTGCCTATCCTGAGGCCAAACGAGTCCTGGACTATGAGGCGCTCGACCTGCGGCCCGTTTATCGTGGAGCGGATATTTTTGTGAAGAACCGTTTCCACCGCATGGCGGATCCCCTGGCGCATCCGCTCACGGC
The DNA here is from genome assembly GCF_029946185.1 of Prosthecobacter sp. Classification (GTDB taxonomy): domain Bacteria; phylum Verrucomicrobiota; class Verrucomicrobiia; order Verrucomicrobiales; family Verrucomicrobiaceae; genus Prosthecobacter. The sequence goes on along the minus strand of NZ_JAQSEA010000066.1, from coordinate 605 downwards.
GCTGAAAAACTTCCGTGAAGGCATCGTCACCCTGCGTGACAAATGGACCACGCTGCTGCTTCGCAAGGAGGTTTTTGGCCTGCGCGAGCCCCCGGCCGACCTCGCCGAAATAGAATCCGAGGACTATCTGCGTGACTTCGGCTTCTCTGAAAACATGATCGACCGCTTCTTCCGCCCGTTTTTCGGCGGTGTGTTTCTCGAGAAGGATCTGCGCACCAGCGCGCGCATGATGCTATTTTTGTTTGCCATGTTTGACCGGTCTGGCAGCGCGATTCCAGCACGCGGCATGCAGGCGATCCCAGATCAGCTCGCCATGGCCCTGCCCCCAGGAAGCCTGCGCCTGAATGCTCCTGTAGCCGCCGTGCGCGCAGGTGAGGTCACCTTGGAAACCGGCGAGGTTCTGCACGCCGACCACGTCATCGTCGCGGTCAGTGAAGAAGTCGCCCATCGGCTCCTGCCATCCGCTGAAACCACGCCTCGCCTTCCCAGCCGCTCCACCACATGCATGTATTTTGCCACGGATGAGCTACCACCGGGCGATCCCATTTTGCATCTGGATGGTGATGGCCGGGGTCCGGTGAACAGCATCCTCGCGCTCTCACGTG
>NZ_JAQSEA010000065.1 GCF_029946185.1 Prosthecobacter sp. | reverse complement strand
CGCATATCCATCCACACCGCAAGAATCAGCACGACACCACGCGCGATGTATTTGTTATGATTCTGCACCGACGTCAGCACCATGCCGTTCAGCAGGCAGGCAATGATCAGCGCCCCCAGCAGGACGCCGAGCACATTGCCACGCCCGCCGCGCAGGCTAACGCCGCCGATCACGCAGGCGGCGACGGCATCGAGCTCCATCAAGTCTCCCGTGGTCGTCGTGGATGAACCGACATAGGCGGTCTGCATGAAGCCCGTGATGGCCACGATGGCCCCCATGCCGCTGTAGGCGGCGATCACGCTGCGTTTCATCGGCACCCCGGAAACCATGGCCGCCTCCGCGCTGCCGCCGATGGCATACAGGTGCCGCCCCAGCGCCGTGTGCTGAGTGACGGCATACACGATCAGCGTCACCCCGCCGAGAATGAGCGATGGCAGCGGAATGCCGCGAAACTGACCGGTAACGAGTACAAACAGCGCGATGGCTTGAGCGGTGATGAAAAGGCGCATGAATGCCATCTCCTTGCTGTCCACCGCAAAGCCGTGCTGCTGGCGGCGTTTGCGCGCACTGAGCGTGGTGAAGACCAGGGCGATCACGAGTCCCGTCGCGAGCAGCCAGCCCAGCCCCACCGGCAGGTAGTAAGTGGTGAGCAGCGAGTACAAATTGCTCTGCCCGCCGGGGGCCACAGGCACGGTGGCGTTGTCGATGACGAGCCAGAAGAAGCCTTTAAAGATCAGCAGGGCACCGAGCGTGACAATGAAGGCGGGCATGCGCTCGCACACGATGAAGGCACCCATCGCCATCCAGATTAACACACCGCAGAGAAATCCCACTCCCAGTGCCGCAGGTGCCGGCAGGTGATAATGAAACACCAGCACACTCGCGATGCCGCCGAGCAAGCCGACCCCGCTGCCTGCAGACAAATCAATGTGTCCCGGCAGCAGGATGAGCAGCATGCCCATGGCCAGCGTGGCCGTGATCGAAAGCTCCGTGACGAGCAGCGACAGATTGCGCGCCCCAAGAAACGCCGGATCCTTGATGGCAAAAAACGCACAGATCGCGAGCAGCGCGATGGCGATGGGCAGTTCTCGAAAGCGAAAATTCACGCAGGCTCAGTTCTGGGAGGCGAAGAAGATGCCAAGAATGATCAGCGCGATCACGATGGCGATGGTGATCTTCACCCAGCTCAGCGGGTATTCGCCACCGATCTTACCCGTAGCACCATTGACGGTGACCTGATAAGTCTTTGTGCCGTAGGTGTAAGTCAGCAGCCAGACCGGCAGCAGCACATGTTTAAAGGTTTGCGCGCTGTAGTCGGGGGAGATTTGCAGATTGCGGCTGGTATCTCCAGGGATCTGCGAGGTGCACTGGCTGCGCAACATGCCATCCATGCGTCCGCGTGAATCCTGCGCCGCCTGCACGAGATCGATCTGATACTGCTCCACCACCCAGCCGGAGAGGTAACCGGGATCGTAGGGCAGCAAATCCGTGGTGGTGGGAAATGGCTGCAGCTTTTCGAGCAGAGCCGTGTGCACGCCTTTGGAGGCAGGCACCAGCACATCATCAAAGTCACTGCTGACGTGACCGGACGCGTACTCCCAGCGTGTGTGCCGAGTGCGGTTCCCTTTGCTGTCGGTGGTGTAGTAATAGTACCCGGCCTCCGCCTCCCAGGGGCATTCTGCATGCGCGTCAAAGGTCCAAAACGGCAGGTAGATGCCATGCAGCGTGTCCGTCATGGCCTTCTGCCCGAGGGCATTGGGTGCCCAGAAGTGGCTGGAGTACCAGCGGCGGATGTCCTCGCGCACCTGACTTTGGGAGATTTTAAAGGGCAACTGGCTACCGGGCCGGATCGGCGAGCCGACATCATCCATGGCAATCATGGCCGGTGAGCCGCAGAAATCACAATTCTGCGCCACCCGCTTCTCATCAAAAACGGAAATGGCCTGACAGCTCTGACACTTCACCGTCTTGCGCACCGCCGCCCAGCCACGCTGGTCATCGGGAATGGCCCGCAGCATGGCCACCAGATCATTCTCTTCCACCAGTGAGCCGTCAGATTTGAGCTCTGCAGGAGACACCGTGCCGCAGTAGGGGCAGACCAGCGCTTTTTTAGATGGGGTCCAGACGGCTTCTGCGCCGCAGGCGGGGCAGGCGAATTTGGAAATGGCAGTGACTTCAGACATTAAAAGCGCGTGGGTGGGAAACTGGAACGATTAACCGGAGAAAACTGAAGCCTGTCCATTCCAAAAACCGGGCGAAAAAAATTCTTGGCTTGTCACGGACTCTCAAAATTCATCACAATGCGGCATGAAGACCGCAATCCTGTTCTCGCTCCTTTCCCTGGCAGCCTTTGCGCCTGCCGCCACGGTCAAAGACCGCGAGGGAGCCGTGCGGGGCGACAAGGCCCGGCTGGAAAACGACCCACGCTGGAACTGGAATGACGTCGATGGCGGCTTCCGCCTCGCGAAGACCACCGGCAAACCGCTGCTCGTGGTGCTGCGCTGCCTGCCTTGCACGGCCTGTGCCGGCATAGACGCCAGTGTGCTGGAGGAGCCGGAACTCGTTCCCCTGCTCGATCAATTTGTCTGTGTGCGCATCATCAATGCAAACGCGCTGGACCTCTCCCGCTTCCAGTTTGATTACGACCTCTCCTTTTCGGCGATCCTCTTCAATGGCGACGGCACGACCTATGGCCGCTTTGGCTCATGGATGCATCAAAAGGACCCGCTGAACAAAACCACCGCCAGCTTCAGAAAAGCGCTCGATGCAGCTCTGGCCATCCACAAGGGCTATCCGGCCAACAGAGCCGCGCTTAGTGGCAAGCAGGGCGGCCCCACGCCCTACCAGACGCCCGTCGAGTTTCCGACACTGGCGGCCAAGTACCAGAGCAAGCTCGACTGGAATGGCAAAGTCATGGCCAGTTGCGTGCACTGCCACATGGTCGGCGACGCCTTTCGTGCCTATTACCGCAGCCAGAATAAGCCCGTGCCGGTCGAGTGGATCTACCCGCAGCCCTCCATCGAGACCCTCGGCATCACCCTCGCCACCGATGAGGTCGCCAAAGTCGAGGCCGTCGCCGCCGGTTCGCCGGCCGCTAAGGCCGGCATCCAGATCGGTGACAGCTTCGTGTCGCTCAACCAGCAACCGCTCGTTTCCATCGCCGATGTGAGTTGGGTGCTCCATCGCTCGCCCGACTCCGGCTCCCTGCCCGCCATATTCCTGCGAGGAGGCAAGGAAACCGGCCTCACCCTCGATCTCCCCACTGGCTGGCGCTTGAAGTCAGACATCGGCAAGCGCGTCGGCACCTGGCCCATGCGGGCGATGGCCTTTGGCGGCATGAAAATGGACGACCTCAGCGATGAGGAACGCGCCACCTTGGGCCTCGACAAGACCCAGATGGCCCTGCGCGTCTTCCACGTAGGCGAATACGGCCCCCACGCCGCCGCCAAGAAAGAGGGCTTTAAAAAGGACGATATTCTCATTCAGATCGGCGATCTCAAACAGCGCCTCACGGAGAGCGCCATCATCGGCGGCCTGCTCCTGCACCACCTTCCCGGCGAGAAAATCCCTGCCGTCGTGCTGCGGGGCAAAGAGCGGGTGGAACTGAATCTGCCGCAGCAGTAGCCGGAACAAGCCTTCCCCTCGGGCGTTTTCGGCCTGTTTCCCCCTGAAAATTCCCGGTTGCATTCTAAAGACCGGCTTCCATACTCCCGGCCCCCTGCGAGTCGTCATTCATTCGCCGTTGGTCTCCGCGCCTGCCTCTCTTCGAGATGTGCAGGGATCTCGCCCGGAGGTAACCCGGCCGTTAGTGCTACCCACAAATCCTATGTCAGTACGTCTTGCTAGATTCGAGATGCCCAGCCGCCTTGTGAAAAACGAGGCCACGGCAACCGAAACATACGCCCAGTTCACTGCCGAACCTTTCGACAAAGGTTACGGTCACACGATTGGGAACTCCCTCCGCCGCGTCCTCCTCTCCTCCCTTGAAGGCGCATCCATCACTTCCGTGAAGATCCGCGGTGCGGAACACGAATTCACCACCCTTCCGGGCGTGCTCGAAGACGTCGTTCAGATCATTCTGAACCTCAAGAAGGTCCGTTTCAAGCATCACAGCGATGCCAAGGAGCCCCGCCTGCTTTCCATCCTGGCCGACAAAGAAGGCCCTGTCACCGCCGGCGACATCAAGGACGACAACCACTACGAAGTCATCAACAAGGACCTCGTGATCTGCACGCTCGACCGCAAAACGAAGTTCGAATGCGAATTCGAAGTGCGCGTGGGCCGTGGTTTCTCCACTTGGGAAGAAAACAAGCGTATTGACACCCCGATTGGCGTCATCCCGATCGACTCGATCTACAGCCCTGTCACTCGCGTGAAGTACGGCGTGGAAAGCACCCGCGTCGGTCAGAACACCGACTATGACAAGCTGGTGCTCGACATCTGGACCGACGGCCGCATTACCCCCCAGGATTCCCTCCTGCAGTCTGCCGCCATCCTGCGCCACCACCTCGACGTCTTCGTCAACTATGACGACAAGGCCATCGAATTCGAAGCCGCACCGGAAGCTCAGAGCGAAGAAAACAGCGAGCTGCGCAAGCTCCTGAACATGAGCGTCAACGAGATCGAACTCTCCGTCCGCGCCGCCAACTGCCTGAACAACGCCAACATCACCAGCGTCGGCCAGCTGGCCATGAAGACCGAAGGCGAAATGCTTCGTTACCGCAACTTCGGCAAGAAGTCCCTCACCGAGATCAAGGAAAAGCTCGCAGAGCTTGGTCTGTCTCTCGGCATGAAGTTCGATCCAGCGCTGCTTGAGGCCACCCCTGGCGGTGTCTCCCTCCTTGCCCGCAGCAGCATGATCGGCGACGACGATGAAGAAGCAGACTCACTCGACTTCACCAAGCTGGTGGACAGCCATCTGCCAGACGCAGACGACGAAGACGAGTAATCAATCACAGACAGAATTTTAGACTTATTTTAGGACATGAAACACGGAAGAAAAATCGTTAAACTTCAGCGCAAACAGGATCACCGCGACGCGCTGCTCATGAATCTCACGGTCTCGCTCATCGAGCATCGCCGGATTCGCACCACACTGGCCAAGGCCAAAGCCCTCCGCCCCTACGCGGAGAAGCTCGTCACCCTCGGCAAGCGCGGCACCCTGCATGCACGCCGCACCGCCCTCTCCTCCCTCCGTCACAAAGACGTGGTGAAAGTGCTGTTCGAAGAAATCGCCGTGGCCTCCAAGGACCGCGTCGGTGGCTACACCCGCATCACCAAGCTCGGCCAGCGCCGCAGCGACTCCGCTCCGATGGCCTACATCGAGTGGGTGGACGCTTACGTGCCAAAAGCCGCCGCAGCCCCTGAACCTGAAGCCGCAGCTGAACCTGCCGCCGAAGGCGAAGCACCAGCCAAAAAGGCTCCTGCCAAGAAGAAGGCCGCTGCGAAAAAGAAAGCCGAATCTGCTGAAGCCGTCGCCGCTGAATAAGCAGGCGTCTCTCATCGAGAACCATTCAACGCGGGAGTCGCAAGACTCCCGCGTTTTTGTTTGGCGCTTTTCACTATATTTCGCGGTCTGGCACTTCATACCAGAAAGGCTCGTTCAATTCTGATGGCTCTGCCATCCAAGACCGGTGATGTTCCGTTGGCCATGCGCTGTGTCAGTGAAGCTGGCGGCATTCATGCCGGGAATGAATGGTCCTCGGAAAAGCGCACGCATCACGGAATGCCGTAGCGCAGGCCAAAGCGTCCCGGCGCGCGGACTTCAGTCCGCAGCACTCCGCGTGCACCCATTGGCTCCGCTTGAGCATGCTACTTTCGCCACACCCAGCGTCACCGTGTTTGCGGTATTCAGCACGAATCAACCCACGCAACACGCGGACGACCTG
>NZ_JAQSEA010000064.1 GCF_029946185.1 Prosthecobacter sp. | reverse complement strand
AGCAGTAGGACTCCAGCGGCCCCTTGCCGAGGATGCGCCTCCGCCCGCCGGACCATGAACGCGCGGCAGGATAGAGGCCCGTTTTGGCATTCACCCCAACAAGCTGCTCTTCGAATGCGAGTAACTGATAATCAAATGATTGGGCGGGTTTCATGGGTGATGATTAGATGAAAAAATGAGGATGGTCAATCAACTAAATGCCTGGCATCTTTTTGCCATTGCGCCGCCATTGCGCTGCTGTAAGTGGCGTGCGGTTCAGAATCCGGCCATGCAGAGATAGATGTTGAGCGCCAGATAAAGCACCGCCGGCATCGTTTGCAGCAGGGTGTCCTTGATCTGGATGCGGACGATGACGGCAATGAGCATCATCAGCGCCAGTCCTGCTGATGCCAGCTGACCCATCCATGGCTGGCTCATTCCCGCCAGCAGGCCGATCCCCGCGAAGCACTGCAAGGCCCCCACCGGAATGCGCTGGGCGGCGAGGCGGTAACGATGAAACTCCTGCTTCATGCGACTCGAAAAAAAACACGCCAATCCATAACCAAGGAAGGAAAAGGCGGAGAATAGGATGAGGGCTGTTTTCAAGATGAAGGCCGTGAATCACGTGGATGGCAGTGAATCACTCAGGACGAACAATACGTCCGCCATGAAGCGATTGGGGAAACATGTTCTGCCAAATGCAGCGAATCAGCTGCTTGGCCTGCGGCGACGTCAGCCTTTGAGCCTTAGCTCAAGCAGCTTGCGGTGCTTGGTGACCCGACCGCTGACGCGCTTCCGCCAGCAGCGGAAGCTGGAGGGTTTGAGTTCGCGGCGCATGAGGTCGATGACCTGGCTTTCTACCAAGCCGGTGCGCTCTTTGATTTCTTCAAAGCTCGTGCGATCCTCCCAGGCGAGGCGCACGACAAAAGAGGCTTGATCGCTGCTGAGGCTGGACTTCATGGACGAGTGGCGAGGGTTTCGATCTGATATTTGAGGTGCGGGGTGTCGGCGATGCCATCGACAAATCTGTGAGGGATCTTTGAAACGCCGACCGCAGCGCCTATGAGGGCACCGAGGACGGCGCCACGATGGCAGTTGTCACCGCCGACATTGGCATTGGCGATGACGCCACTTTCAAAGTCATCGGCATATTTCCATGCCAGATACAATGATGCGGGGAAGGCTTCTGCAATGTAGCAGGCGGGGCTGACGTGCCTGCCGATCACGACCTCGTCGGGTTCTTGGGACCATTCCCGCGCTTTGCGCTGAGAGAACCAGTCACTGCCATGGGCGAGTATGGCCTCACGCAGTGGTGCGCCATTGAGCAGGTCACAGGCAATCCGCACCATGGCGTCTGCTGCGGCTAGCACTTCAGGAGAGCGGTGGGTGAGGCTGATGTGCTCGCGCACGGCTGCCCGTGTGGCGCTGAGGTCGCCCCGAAAATAGGCGCAGAGCACACCGACATGGGCCAGTCCGCCGATGTGAATGTCTGTGCCAGCGCATTTTCGCGGTGCGGTGCCGCGCGCATAGGCGGTGAAGAATTTGCGATGACACTCCTCGATGTAGGTGTCCCGATGCTTCCCCGGCGTGAGCATGAAGTCGATGTAACGCGTGAGATAGTCATCCGCATCGTAGGAGCCGCAGGCGATGAGGGAATCCATCAAGACCTTGGCTAGCTGGAGGTTCAGCGTGTTTTCACCGGCCCGCAGGAATTGGTGATAGTGAATGCCGCGCTGCCCCCAGTAGCGTGCTTGATCATGCAGAATATCTCCGCGGGCATTGAGCGCGGTGTATTCAGAGCGCCACAGGATGCTGCCGGGATGCGGAGACTTCGGTGCCGCATAGTCACGGACGATGCCGTAGTCCTGGCGCAGCGCGGAGCGGTCATAATACCAATGCACGGGCATGGCGAGGGCATCACCGATGAAGCCGCCCATCGCGAGACCTGTGAGTGAGTCCAGGGACTTCTCCATAAGATCAGTGTGCAATTGCTGGGCTGGGCTTGGCAGCTTTGTCAGTCCAGCGGGCGAGTTTTAAATCGTGGGCGCGCAGGCCGCGATTGCTCTCCAGACCGCGAAGATTCCAATGATGGGCGTGCAGCTTGAAAGGGCTGCGGATGCGCTCATCAAAGTCGGTCGGCCAAAGGACACCGTCTATTTTTTTGAAATCACGGAAGGTCACGTCCACCTCCGCTCCACGGGTGCTGTCGAGGCCGTTGAGTGTCAGTCGCACCCGGCGCAGCAACTTGCTGCTGCGGTCGATATAGAGGATCAATCGGTCCTCTTTTGCCATGCCAACACCAGGACGCAGGATGGCGAGCACTTCATCACACAGGTCCTCATCCACGAGAGACTCACCATTCATGGCGAAGACGGTGCCGCTTTGCTGGAAGTAGAATGGGCCCAGCAAAAAGAGAGCATAGGCATCGGCCACGAGCGCTGCGGCCTGATTGGCCTCGGCGTCCTCTGATACAGCGCCGTTGTAGGCGATGGCGATTTGACCGGGCGAACGCAGCACTTTCTTCACGCCTCCTGGTCCGGTATGCGTTTGCGCGATGATTCTGGGTGAGAGGATGATCCGCTCCTCTGACACTCCACGGAACTTCGAGTCCACCAGAACAGGCTGAAAGCGTGGCCCGATGGGTGCCCACTTGCCTTCATAGCTGACGCTGAGATCCCTGATCCGATGAAACGCGGCGCTTCCATGAGCCTTCTGTGAGGCCGTGACAAGCGCCAGTGCTTCGGGCTCGGAAGTGGTGATGGGACGGGTGCAGATCTGCATCGAAGCGCAGGAACTGAGCAGGCCCACCAGGAGGATGAGCATCAGGGGTGTTTGTTTCATGTGGCAAAGAGTGGCAGGCGGAAATCGCCACAGCCTTTACGGATGGCGGCAGTCGAGCGGACGAATTTTCTCACTCCTTGTCAAACTTCGGGCGGGGAGGGTGTGGCGCACCCAGCCATGAGAGCTGAGGCAAAAAGTGTGCGGCGCGCTGGCTTTAACCTCAAGGACGAGACAGGCGGGCCAGCAGGGTCTCAGCAGAGGCAAAGCCAGAGAGCGCCGCGCCCTCGACTCGCGGCCCTGCAAAGGCGTCTCCTGCCATGACGAGGGGTGGAGATGCCTGCAACAGGGCGCAGGGATTCGCATCGACTTGCAGGGGCTTGCTGTAGCGCCAGCCGTGGACCTGATAGCTGACCACTTCGGCACCCAGCCATGGTCGTGAGGCCTCAAGCAGCATCCGCCCGCTCTCCATGCGGTCATCATCCCAGTGCGCGAGACTGAACTCTTGGCTGGCATGAATCGTGACCGCAGGTTCTGCGGAGATGCCTTTGAGCTGATTATCGGCAATCCATGAAACGGGACCGCTGGCCGGCACAAGCCCACCAGGCGGTGGAATCAAAGACGGACCTTTGAGCACGGCCATGACGGCCAGGCAGCACTCGTATTGAATGGCTTCGAGCCGTGTCCGCATCGCTGGATCTAGCTCGATTTCACCGCTTGTCAGCAGCGCTAGCGATTGTGGCACCGGCGGCGTGAGCAGCACTGCCGACGCTGTGTAAAAATCTCCGGTGCTCGTCTCGACCGAGTAGCGATCCCCGGAACGTCTGAGGGCCACGACTTGCTTTTCCATCCGTACTTCCAGGCCCTGCGCCAGATACTTGGCGAAGGCTGTCATGGCTGGCTGACCACGCCAGCGCGTGTGGCCGTCAGCCGCTGCGGAGAAGCCTTGGCACCATTCCTTCATGATGCCAGCCTCCGCGCCTTGTTTGAGGATCCCTTCAAAACGGGCATCACGTGTGGTGATGAACTGCGCTCCGTGATCAAAAGTGGCCGCACCGATACGACGACTGGCAAGCCTGCCGCCCAGACCACGTCCTTTATCCAGCAAAAGCACGCTGCGACCACCACGCTGAATCTCACGCGCCGCGATGAGGCCTGAGACACCAGTGCCAATGATCAGTACATCAACGGGGGCTTCATGAGTCGGCATGGTGTTTTTCAAAGGATGGAAACTCAGTTTGGTCCCCCATCGTGGCAGGTACTGGGTGGCTTACTTTTCCCCCGAGCCAAAAAGCTGATCCTAAGGGTGAAAAATTCATGTGTGTCTAAATCTCTTCGGACAGGGGGGGACAGAAGGCTGAACTCGATACGCAAACTATGGGGGTGATTCGTTTTGGCACGCATCATTTACGCTTGAGGGCTGCTAATGGGTGATGGCATGAGCGATTCATGCCTCGTCAATCGATTGATTACGCAGTTTTTGCGAGAATGAGATGCCAGGCATGAATGGCCTTTTATCCCTAGAACGTCCATCCCTGGCGCACGTTCGGGCCATTCATCAGCGCGGCGGCTTCTGCATCTCCGACGATGCTGCGAGTGGCGGGGTCGATGGTGAGATTGCGGTTCACATGCAGGGCGATATTGGCGAAGTGCATGGTCTCAGTGAGGCGGCCACCGTAGGCGAAGTTGGAGCGTGGCTTTTCCTGGCCTTTGATGGCGAGCAGCCAGTTGTCCCAGTGATTCGAGCGTTTGAGGTCCACTTTGGGCAGGCTGCTGGCGAGTTCCTGCATCTTCACTTCAGGGATGATGCGCGGGATGCCTGCGTGTGTGCCCATAAGGACGGCGGACTTGCTGCCACGGATGAAGGTGCCGCCATCCGCCAGTGCTCGGCTCGCCTCTAGTTCAGCAGGCCGGGTGAAGGCATGACCTTTGCCGTGATACCAGTGGATTTTGAACTCTTTGCCAGTGCTGCTGGTGGGAAAGGTGAAGGTGACGCGGACGGTATCGGGGAACGATAGTTTCTTCGGACCAGTGCTCTCGATCTCCACTCGGCTCGGGCAGTCGAGTCCCCACACGGCATACGGTGCATCCATGTTGTGACAGGCCCAGTCGCCCAGCGTACCGCAGCCAAACTCAAACCACGCGCGCCACACTGCTGGCAGGTAGCGGCTGCTGTGCGGCACCATGGCAGCAGGGCCGATCCATTGATTCCAATCGAGTCCTGCAGGCACGGGTTGCTCCGGGGGGCGCTCATCGGCAACGGACCAAATGGGGCCTGCCCACGCATGGGCATCTGTCACATCACCGAGGATGCCTGCTTTCGCCCACGCCTCCAGCATGAGGATGCCGCCACCGGAGTGGCCTTGATTGCCCATCTGGCAGGCAAGACGGCTGGTCTTCTCCAACGCCATGAGGTCGCGAGCTTCAGCGATGTTGTGGGTCAGCGGCTTCTCCAAGTAAACGTGTTTGCCCGCGTTCATGCACCACTTTGCATTGTAGTGGTGCGTTTGATCCGGCGTGGAAATGATCACACCATCGATGTTCTTGCCATGCTGATCGAGCATCTTGCGGAAGTCCGAGTGGAAGGGCACGTCGGGCTTGGCTTGGCGCGACTGGGCTGCACGCGGCTCGTCCACATCGGCAAAGGCAACGTAGTTCACCATTGGGTTTTCCAGCAAGCTCTGCACGGCGTGCCAGCCTTTTCCGCCCGCACCGACAAAGGCGATGTTGAGCTTTTCATTGGCTCCAAACACGGAGCGCGGAAGGATCTGAATGCCTGCGAAAGCAGCGGCAGTTTTGGCGATGAAGTGGCGGCGATCTTGCATGCTGAGGGGTGGCTGTTGAATGAAAAAAAGATGCCCGTCATGAATGGCGCTCGGTTAAGGGAGTCAATCGTAGATTTGGGGGGGGCCACGCGACTTTGGCAGCGGCGACGCGGTGATGACGCTGCTAGTGAACTCGGTGACCACGTATAAGATGCCATGACCACGTATAACGTATAAGATACCAGGCATGAATGGCACTTGAATAAGGGCCTAGCTCGTGAAACTCACTGCTTTCGCGCAGCGCTCCGAGGAGCGCGGAATTTATTCCGCTGCACTCCACAGCACACACCTGCCCCGCTCTGAAATGCTGCTTTCGCGACACCCGACATCACCG
>NZ_JAQSEA010000063.1 GCF_029946185.1 Prosthecobacter sp. | reverse complement strand
TGGGCGCGCAATTCACTCAGCTGTGGCTCTTTGCTCAACGGCAGTGGATGCAGTTTGTCTGGCTCGGGCTGATCTTCGGCACCTTTGTCATGGTGCTTTCCTGGGTCAGGAGGGGCGCGGCGAAATGGACCGATGAAGACCCGTCGCTGAAGCGGGCCAGTCTGGTGCTCCATCTGCCCGTGGCCATGGCCGGGATCTTGAGCCTGCTCGTTTGTTCGCAGCTCTTTGAGCAGTCCCCCCGGCTGTTCTGGGCCATCCTTTCGACGCTCGCGCTCGTGCCGATCAACGTCATTCTCAGGGCGCTCATCCAGCGGTCGCTCTTTCCTGTCTTGAACGCGCTTTGCGTGTTTGTCCTGATCGCGGAGATTCGCAAAGTCGCGGCCACCGTTCCCGAATTATCGCGGCTGCTGCTGCTGCTGGAAATGATCGGTGCGGCCCTGTTTTTGGCCTGGTTCATTCGCTCCACGCGCAGTGAGCTGGCGGCCGCCACTTCGCATAAAGTGGCGAGAGCCGCCGCGCGGCTGGGGCTGCTGCTCTTTGCCGGCATCTTTTTCGCGAACGTCTTCGGCTACGTGCGCATGGCCAATTACCTCGCGGCCGGCACGCTCTCCGCCTCCTACTCGGCCATCCTCCTTTACGCGGCGGCAGTCAGCCTCGCCGGGCTCATCTTCTTTGCGCTGCGCGTGCGGCCGCTGTCGGAGCTGCGCCTGGTCAGCCACCACCGCGCACTCATTCACCGGCGTTGCACAAGCCTGCTGTTTTTCCTCGCGGCAGTGATCTGGGCCTTGGTGGCGCTGGGGGAGTTCTCATTGCGCGTGCCGCTGCTGGAGCATGCGACCGCCTTTCTCAATGCGGAAATCGGTTACCGCTCATTGCAGTTTTCACTCGGCGCGGTGCTTGCCTTTGCGCTCACGCTGTGGATCGCCGTGCTGCTCTCGCGCTTTATCCGCTTCGTGTTGGAGGAGGATGTTTACCGCCGCCTGCACCTCGCCTCCGGGCCGGCCTATGCCGCTTCATCGCTGCTCCATTACATCATCCTGCTGGTGGGCTTTTTTGCCGCCATGGCCGCGCTGGGGATGGACATGACAAGATTTGCCGTACTCGGCGGCGCGCTGGGTCTGGGCCTCGGCTTTGGCTTGCAGAACATCGTCAACAATTTCGTCTCCGGGCTGATCCTGCTCTTTGAGCGGCCGGTCAATGTGGGGGATGTCGTGCAGGTGGGCGAGACGACGGGAGTGATCCAGCGCATTGGCATTCGTGCCAGCGTCATCCGCATCGCCAACAGTTCCGAACTCATTGTGCCCAACAGCATGCTCATTTCCGAAAAGGTCACGAACTGGACGCTCTCCAACCGGCAGCGCCGCATCGAGCTGCAGGTCGGCGTCGCCTACGGTTCAGACCCCCGGCGCGTGATCGACCTCCTCACCAGTGTCGCGGTGGCGCATCCTCTGGCGGCGAAGATTCCCACGCCGCAGACCTTGATGACAGCCTTTGGCACCGACTCGCTCAACTTTGAAATGCGGCTGTGGACCAACGACTACGACAACTGGATGCAGATCAAAAGTGACGTGGCCGTGGCCGTCAACGAGGCGCTGGCAGCAGCGGCCATCGCGATACCCTTTCCGCAGCGCGATCTGCATCTGCAGAGCATCGACCCCGCCGTGCTGGAACTGCTGAAAAATACCCCCAGCATGAAACCGGCGCTCCCTGATGCGGAGAAACCGAAGACCAACGAGCTGGTGTAGGACCGCTCATGCGGCATTCAACGAGTGCCTCATCTTTCCTCGGGAAACGCGGCGAAGGTGGCCTCTTCGCACTCCTGACAGGCTGCTCCCCGAATTGATTCCGTGCTTGAGTGAAGGCTTCGCCGCTGCGCATTGGTGCGATGCACGCAGTCATGCGAGTTGTGGAGCGGAGGGAATTCCCCTCAACGAGGGCAGGCAACAACTCCGCTACGTTCTTGTTTGCTCAGCTTGTTTATGACTCAAATATGAACATATGTTTAACCGTTCAAGATTTAGTTTAAAAAGGCGAGGCCAGTTTCCCGGCCTCGCCCCGAATCAACTTAGAAAGCAAGGACGAGCTGCTTTGGATCGCAGCATTCGCCCTCCGTGTGAATCACTAGGCAAGGATTGCCGTAGATGATTTGGTTTGTGACGTGGTGCCGCGCCCATCTTCTGAAGATGATGGGCTTGCCGCAAATACGGCACCGATGTGGGGTATGGTTGTTGGCCATATTGAGTAGTGACACTCCCACTATTCCTTGACGGAATCGGCTTTGGCGTTATGCTTTAGCTGGCCTCGAAAACCAGATGGGCACGACCCGCTTCCCTTTCGGGAGTGTCTATTTTTAAGGGAAAAATCTAGCGCCGTCAGGGGTCGGACCCTGACGGCGCTTATTATTTAATTGGTTTCTTCGGGGTTTGTGGTTTCCGGTTCCGCCGCCTCCGTGGGAACGACCTCAGTGGCCTGGGCGGTATCATCAGTGGTGGCATCCTCTGCGGCATCCGACGTTGAGATATCCCCCTTCGCGCCGTGCTTCTGCTTCTTGCTGCGAATGTTGCTGTACCACTCAGTGAGGCCGAAGTCCTCGTTCGGGAGCTTGTGGAAGGCAACGTTGTTTTTCGCCAGCGATATGGCCACGCCGCGCTTTTGGCCATCCGTGTCCCGGCCGTGTTGGGACAGGTCGTAACCGCCCTGTCGAAGGGCCTCGATGATCTCGTTGAGCGTCGACTCCCGTGGCGTCTTCTTCTCGCGCATTTTCAGAAACTCCTTCACGCAGGTTGCTAGACCACGCCCGTAGAAGACATTGCGGGTGATGGCGGTCGGCACGGACGATACCGATTCGGTGACAAGATCCGAATCGGGGAACATGGGCTCCCTGCCATCAAAGGCACAGAGCTGGTTGATGAACTTTTTAGTATCGGTGACGGGGATCAGCAGCTCGCGGAGCTTACCCATCGCCTTCTCTATCATGGCATCGGTCGGGTTGGTATGGTCGGACATATTGATTGAGCCTGGTCGGTTAGGCGATGGCAAGATGCCAATGGTCAGGGCTTAGTCAATGTTAAGTTGATGATTATCTCCAATCGTTAAAAATTATGGCGATGTAAAAAGTGTGTGGAACGCTTGAATTTGAAGGGATCAACGAGCTTGTGAAAAATTTCACATCGTTGGAAAAAACAATCAATCTGATCTATCTCAGTGTTTTTAAGCTGCATTTTTGGTTATTTCGGATCGCTTCTCTCTGCTCAGGCTATCTGTCCTCGCCTTTACTCCCTTCAGTCCTCTAAGTCTCCCCAACTCTATTGCTGCCGCTTCTTCTCTGGCGTCGGCTGAGGCTTCGCATCGTCCGTGCTCATCTGAACGAGGAGTGAGCTGGTTCCAATTACGAGGGCATGATCCCGAACTGCTCCTCAGCGTGCGCTGGCTGGGCAAACCTGCCGCCGATCCTATGCCCGCAAACGGCCAGGGCCTCGCCGCCGCAGATCAGCAGGCCGTGCTGGGCATGCTGCTCAAGCTCTGGCCCCACAGCGCGCCACACCCCGCGCTACGGCGGGAGATGTCGGGGCGCATGGCTGATGTCGCGCGGGGCATTACGGCTGCGTCGGAGGAGAAGGTGGTGGAGCTGCTGGGAAAGCTGGAGGCGGAAGTGAAAGCGGATGGGGTGGCCGAGACTCAGGCAGGCTCTGCCAGAGCGTGTGCTGCGCTGGAGCGGGCGCTGGCAGGAGGAGCAGGGAGACGCTGATAACATGACGGAGCGGTGCCCGAGAGGGCGGTTTTACTGCTGGATCGCCACTGGCACGACCGCATGATCGACCCCGGAGACGAGTGGGATGAAACGATCCAGCGCGAGCTGCGCGAGGCCGATGTGATCATCATCCTGGCCAGTGTCGCCGCGCTTTCGACGGACTACATCACCGAGCACGAAATTCCCAAGGCGCTGGAGCTGCATGCAGCGAGAGAAAGCATCGTGGTGCCGATCGTCCTTGAGTCCTGCCGCTGGGACAAGACCGCCCTCGGTTCCCTGAATGCTCTGCCTGAAAAAGCCAAACCGCTGAACAAATGGAAGCCGCCTTCAGACGGCTGGCACACCGTCGCCAACGGACTGGCCCAAGTGCTGGAAAAACTGATGAAGCAGGGCCACAAGCGCGCCGCGCAGACTTCCCCTGTAAGTGGTGTAGAAGATGAAAGATGATGCCGCGAAAACATGCCCGGCTTTGGCGTGAGGCATTAAGATAGCGCGGCTGCTCCGTTTGTGGTCTTGCTTTATTTTGCGGCGGGCGCTGCCGTGCTCTGCTTTTCAAGGTCGGACCACCACTGCTGCAGGGCGTCTTGCAGGGGGGCTTCTGCGCTCTTGTCCGCCAGCGGCAGCTTCTTTCCTTCCAGCAACTCCTTGCCGGCGATGTAGGAGAGAATGACATCCCGCAGCCAGAGGCAGACGGGGTCTGTGGAAGGCGGCAGTCTGTCAGGGATGAGCCTGTACGAACGCAGACCCGGCATGTCTAGATCAATGCCGACGTACGGTGTCATGGTTAGATTTCCCTTGTTGCGCCCCCAAGACCACCGAAACGGGTAGATGTGATCTACGGCGATGGATGAAGGGCTGGCCCCCAGCATGTCATAATAGCTGACGATGTCCGGCAATGCCCTGGAGCGTGGACGGGTGATCCAGTCGAGCGCGAGCATGGGCGAGACTTCTTCCTGCTCTTTTCCCGTTTTTATCACCCGCTGTGCGGAGATGTATTTGTCTGCCAGCAGGTCAAGACGCCGCGCATCCTCTGGCTTGATCCACGGCGCATAGGGCCTTTGCTCATGAAGCTTGCTGGGTGAAGAGTCGGCACTGTTGTCGGCCAGAAAGTCGGGTCTCTTGCTGAGCCGAAAGCCGGCAAAGTAGAGGGTGAGGCTCTGGTGCAGCCACAGCGCTGCCTTCTTCTTGATGGCAGGGTCAGGGGAGTGCAGTGCGTCTGAGAGCAGCGCTCCAAGCTCGCCTGGGTACCGGGACGCCCCGTTCTCGTTGACATGCTCGTTTCTCACTGTGAACTGAAAAAAGGCAGGCCAGAAGGGATAGACCGTGAAGATCCATTCCTCGCCGCCTGGCAGTTCATCGTTTGAATCGCTAAGCAGCCAGAAATGATTTCTTAGCACCTCTTTGTCCAGCTTCCAGCCCACCGGCGGGATCAGCAGGCTCTCTAGTTCTGTGATGCTGAGCTGCGCCTGTGGCTGCTCTGCCGCTGCGGCAGCATCTTCGGCGGCTGCCCAACTGCTGCAGAGGATGAGAAGGCAGGCCTGCGCCTTAACGAGTGAGGCCCGCCAGGATGTTGAAGCTTTCAGTGTTGGCATTGTAGTCAAAGGTGGGTGCGGGGATGTTGTTGCTCTGACCTTCGGGTTTTTTAAAGACGATGGTGGCCCCCTTTGATTTACCTGGCTTGGTGGCATCTGTGAATTCACCGATCGGATAGGCGGAGATGTTTAACCCATCGTTCTGGTTTCCGCCAAGGCAAAACACCTGGGTGCCGTCCTTGCTGATGCCTACTACGGTGGCGACATGGCCATGGCCTTCGGGGCCATCGTACTTGATATGGTAAACGTCTCCCACGTTTATTCCCCCAGCATTTGGTCCGCCGTTTTTTCCCCATATACGCCAGTTGCCAGCCCAGCCAGGGGTGTTTGGCGGAGCAATCTTTGCTTTGCCCATCGCCTTGCCCAGGGCGGTACCACACCATGCCCTTACGGTTGGATCGACGCCGAGCACTTTGGAGAGGCTGGCGTTTTTAGAGCCGTCTGCCGCTTTTTCTCGCTCGCCGAAACTGGCTGCCAGATGATCCATCCAAGGTGCAGAGCCGCCATGCAGCCGGTGAATGGCGGTGCGGACTCGGTCTTTAAACGCGGCGGAGTTTTCATCGACGGGAGAAAGATGCCGGGCATTTTATAAGACTTTGTGCCAAGGCATTGACTGATAAAT
>NZ_JAQSEA010000062.1 GCF_029946185.1 Prosthecobacter sp. | reverse complement strand
ACGGCATCTTTAACATCCTGGGTGAGTATCAAAAAGACCCACCGGTCCCAACGGGGTCACTCGCCTTTTCCTCCGGTGCCTGGATTCTTTTAGAGAGTCCTAATCCCGAGGGGACAGTGACCATTGTTCGTCAATAATTCCGGAAGTTCCCATGAAGCCTGTCCGCCATGTCCGCCCTGAATTATGTTTCGGCATATTGCTCCTTGGCATCATCGCGGCCACCGGCCACCTGAAGGCCCAACAGGCCAGGCCGGGGCGGGATGTGGTGAGTGAGGAAGCTCTGCGTCAGCAGGTGGCCGGCGTGCCGAGCCTGAAATCTCAACTCACCGCGAAAGCTAGGCCACTCACCAAGGCAGCGCCGTCCATTCAAAGTTCGCTCTGGACGAATTCGATCATTCTTGCGGACGGTGAAAAGTTCACCCTCGTTCCAGTCGGTGCCATTCTGCATCTTCCTGCGGAACTGCGGACCCATGTCGCTGCCACACCCCAGGGTGACTTCACCTTCTGGCCAAGCTTTCTGAAGCGTAACTCCACCTGGCTGGCCGCCAAGGAGGTGCCCCTGTCGCTTTCACGCGGCAATACCCAGGAGGCGAAAGCTCTGCTCAAAAACCTTTCCTATGATAAGCGACTCATCGTCGCCACCTACAAGGATGGGCCGATCACGATCCTTGAACCTGCGCCCACGAATTCGGACACCCACCGCGCCACTCCGTGAAACTGAAAACCTTCCTTTGCCTCTGCTTGTTCAGCACCGCCCTGCTCGGACAGACGCCCGAAGCCTGGGTGCGCCAGACTGACCTGACCACCGGTCAGATCTACGACACCCCCATCACCGGAAGCGGCGGCGCTTACACCGCCCCCATGCAGGTCAGCGCGAGCGGCTCACTCTTTGAACTTTTTGCGCGTGGCACGGCCTGGGACAGCAACATCTACCTGCTCGACACCAAGATCATCGGCACCTACAATCCCCAGGTTGCCGTCAGCATCATCTCCGAAGACGACTACGTGCGCGGCGATCCGGCGGGCTCGACCTTTGTGAAACGCACCCGGGCCGACCGCCCCTTCTCCGTGAACATCCAGGTGCAAGGTCTCGTGGCGGACAGCAGCGACCCCTCCGAGCACGACGTCTATCTGGGCGTTCAGGGCAAAAACTATGTCCCTGCGACCTACTCGTCCTTGAACCAGCCGCAGTATTTGATCGAAGAATCCAATCTGGAAAACGGCACCTACACCTTCGGTCCCATCTATCATCAGCTCACCTCGCCCACGCTGAGTTCTGGCAACGGTGAGCAGACTTTCACCATCGTTCGTTACGCCTCCTACCAGGTGCCTGACACCATCATCGCCCAGCCGAAAGTCGAGGTCTGGCCCGTGGCCTCCGCCAGCGTCAGCAACATCACAGCTGGGCAGGTCTTCATCGACCGCATTCCGTCTCTCGTGGTCTCACTCAGTGATCTCTACCCCGACTCACGCACCTACGTGCAGGTTTACAAAGGCAACCAAGTGCTGGGAACCTCGGGAACGCTCGTGAACGGCACCGAGCTGCGATTCGGTGCCTACTACAATCCAGATCAGGCGGCGAGTTCCACCAATGTGCCGCAGAGCCTGTCTGTGTCCGTCGATGACCTTTCCAACTATGCCTCGGAGGATGGCACTTACACGCTGGAGATCGTCACCCATACGCCGTTCTTTGGGCGCACGGCCGAGCGTTTGTACCACATCACCTTTGAAGTGGACCGCGTCATCACCTCGCGCGGCCAAATCAGCACTATGGAGCTTTCAAGCCCCGCTTCGCCATGAAGCCCCCGCTTCGCCAGTGCCTCCGTTCTCACGGAAGTCTGCTGATCGAAGTATCGGTCGCTCTCTCCCTGACCTCGGCGCTGGCTCTGATCATGATGCGCGCCTCCTTGCTCGCCATTTCAGGCAATCAGTGGACCATCATGCAGACACTGACAGACGCCTATCTCTCACGTGAAAGCGCCCTGTCCATCCGGCTCCCTTTTGCGGATCTCACCAGCGCCCAGTCCGCCTGGCCGGATATTGCGGCTGATCCGGTGCCGGAACAGACCGTCACCCTGGGGCGCGTCGCCGGCGGTCAGGCGGTGCAGGGCACCTTGCAGCGCTTTCGTACCGCCGAGGTTGCCTCCGCTGCAGAGTCTCCGCTCACGGTGTGGCGGCTGCATTCCGTCCTGAGCTATCGCGTCGGCAGCCAGGAATACCTCAAGAGCCGCTCCACCCTGCGTCTCCAATGAAATGGCCGCTCCATCGCACCCGTCTGAATCCCAGTGGATTCACTCTGATGGAGATTTCCACAGCCATGGGCCTCATGGTCATGCTCAGTGCTGCCTTGGTCGTCATGCTCCAGCAGCATCTCAGCTTCATGGGCATGGCCCGGCGACAGACCTTTCTTGCGCAGGAGGCTCCGCAGATCGGCAACATCCTGGGCCGCATCTTTCAGCAAGCGGATCACTTCTTCATCTACCCCAGCCATGAAAGCGCTCTCAGCGGTGGCACGCCGGTGATTCAAAATGGCAGTGCGGTACGGCTGTTTTTCAAAACCGCCGTACAGACCACTCAGGAGCGCCTGATCGCAGCCGAGACCAGCAGCAGCGGCACTGCGTTGCGGTTCTATACTCCCCAGCCTGACGGCTCCGAAACTTCCTGGCTGATCTGCCAGGGACTCCAGAGCGCTGCCTTCAATGCCAACGAAGGTATTCTCACGGTAACTCTCACCGGACCAAATGGCGAAGAAATCACCTACAGCGGAGGAAGCCGATGAACCACCACTCCCTCAAACGTAACGCGGGTTATGTCTCGCTTCCCATCGTTACCGGATTTGCCATCATGTTCACTCTCAGCCTGACGATGCTATTCAAGGGCACGCTCATGAATCGTGACCAAGCCTCGAAGTCACAGCTGCGCGTGGACTACCGCCAGCGCGAGGAAGCCCTCCTTCACGCGCTCATCGCCTCCTTCCCTGGCAGGGCCATGGACTGCATGAAAGCCGATTATGCCGAGGGCACCGACTATGCCTGGAACAACATTTTTGCCGAAGCCGTGACGCTCTCCGCTGCGTCACAACGCCTTTCCCCTGAAATCCTCCAAAGCCTCGATTTGGCCGGCAAATTCAGCGGCGATGTCGGCGATCACGCCAGCAGCGAAGTGCAGAGCTGGATCACCTCGCTTACCGGTGAACCCGGACGCGTGACTCCAGGCACCACCGCTTACGCCAGCGTTTTTGCTCTTCCCGCATTCGCTGGAAAAGTGCCACCGCTCTTGGAGGTGGGGGCCGCGTTGCAAACCGCCGACGCGCTGCGTCCTATCGTCACACCGCTGAAGCGCTACCCGGTGCAGCTTCCAGATCTGTTGGCAGATGTGACTGCGCATCCGGTTTACAACTTGATCCCCTATCCCAACATCCGTTTTGGCTATGCCGCACCCGGGGAGCCTTTCGTTGCGAAGCGAAACTGGTGGGCCTTCACCGTGAACTACGGCAGCAGCACCAGCACCGTGGCCCGCCATTACGTGCTCTCATTGTATGAGATCCCATCCCAGATGCCGATTGAGGCCGCCACCTTTGCCGCCATTGGCACCCATCAGGACGGCACGGCCTGGAATGTCGACACTGTCAGCATTCAGGGCTCCGTCTATGCTGCGAGCATGAGTGTGGCAGGGGCTTACGGTGCCTCACGGCTCGCAGGTCGCAGCGGCATCGAAATGACCACCGATCTCGATCTCAGCGGCGTCACCGTGGGCTCTGATTTCGATGCCCTGGGTGAACGTGAACGCCTCCAAGCCGAACACGGCTCGGAAGTGCTGCCCATCGCTTTGTCGGCTAATTCCGGACGCCTGGCCTTCCTTCCACTGCCCACGGGTTCCGGCTACCTTCATCGCAGCCCCTCGGGCACCACCCTGAACGCGTTTGAGGATTACACTGCGGGCGGGCAGCATTGTCGCATCACCGTCGAAGCCATCGCCATGGTCAGCTTTGAAGATCAAACACCGACCTCCATTCGCGTCAGTTTCCCCAATTTGGCCGGCGGCACCAGCGAGGTTGTTTTGGAACGCGGCAGCAACTGGCCGACCATCTTTGAATCTGGCGGTGCCGACATCCCCTTCCAGACCGAGCTGACTAACAGCAATCGTTCCTGCCTTACCTTTTATCCGTCGTTGCTGAATGCGTGGCTGCTGGCACGGAACGCGGGCAGCGTGGCGACGAACAACAGCATCCACTTCGGCGTGGACTCGTCGCTAGACCCGATCAACGTCCGTATCGTGAGCGATCCACCCGTCTTGGAGGACATGTGCGTCATCATCCGCCAGGGCAAGGATCTCACCAACTACACCGCCGGCCTCAGCATCGTCGCCCCGTTGCGCGTCTATGTCGGGGACGACCTGAACGCGATCCCGGCGGCCTCACTTCCCGCAGGTTCGGGTTTGGCGGCTGGCACGGAGTTTTATCCGCCCCTTTCCATCTACGCCTCCGAACTGCGCGTGGGCACCACCGGTTTCAACCGGCCCATCGAACACCACGGTCAGCTCGGCAGCCTCGCCTCCAGCGGTGCCACGGTTTGGCAGCCGCTGGACATGAAATCAGGCAGTGATGACGCCGTGCATTCCGACAGCATCACCGCCGAGCTCAAACCGCTGCGCAGTCCCGCCGAACTCCCCCCTGTTCATCCCATGAACTGGCTGGTCGTCATCGAAGAGATTCCTCAGGACTGATATTTTCATGTCTACACCGTCCTCCTCCAACAACATCCTCGGTGATCTTGCCACCGCCTTCGCCGGACGTGAAATCTCCGATGTTCAGACGCGCACCGGAGGACTGATCTACCTTCATACCAATCGCGGCCTCGAGGTCGCCGAGAGCTTCGGCATCCAGGATGCAGAAGCCGTCGGACGCTTGGCGGAGGCGCTCTTCATGCGCCAGTCCGTCGAGATCTGGTCTGAGGCTGATGCCGTCGGCGGCGCAGCGCGGATGTGGGAACTGGTGCGCAGCCGCCGCGTCATCGACTTCAGCTGTGAAGAAGGCGCGCTTGGTTCTCCCGTGCGCATGCGTGTTCAGGTTCACCTCAGCGAGCACGGCCTGGGCGTCACCTGCCGCTGGCTGCGCGCGAAAATCAGCCAGCTCGAAACGCTCGGCATCGACGCGCTCATCTCCGACAGCCTGCGCGAGCTGATGCAGCGTCGCTTTGGCCTCGGGCTCATCACAGGCCCCACGGGCTCGGGGAAGTCCACCACGCTCGCTGCGGTCCTGGACTGGGTGCGCCGTCATTTTCCCAAGCACATCGTCACCATCGAAGACCCTATCGAGTATCGCTACGACGCCATGATGGAAGATCCCAACCAGCCCGGTGTCCAGATTCCTGCCCCTTCACTCGTCACCCAGCAGGAAGTGGGCAGGCACACCCTTTCCTATCAGAGCGGCCTGAAGGAGGTGCTGCGCAAAACGCCCAACATCATCCTCATCGGTGAAATTCGCGATCGTGAAACCATGGAGACCTGCATTGAGGCCGCACAGACCGGCCACTTCGTCCTCTCCACCCTGCACACACGGGGGGCGGTCAAGACCATCGACCGTATCCTCGAGTTCTTTCCCAAAGCTCAGCAGTCCGGCATCCTGCATCGGCTCAGCGAGACCCTGACCTTTGTGCTCTCCCAAGGGCTGCTCACCGGGTTCAATGGTCGCGTACTCGTGACCGAATACCTGCAAAACACCAGCGAAGCCGTCGCTGCTGGCATGCGCTCCTATGACGGCAGCGCCACCTCCCTGGCGGATGCCCTCCGCTACAAAGGCAATCTGCGCTGGGACCAAAGCCTCATCAATCTCTACCGCGCCGGCCACATCTCCGAAGACATCTTCAATGCGAACCTGATGGGTTAGGCTTGGGTGCCAGGTCCGCAGTCGCAGCCCCCGGCGGCAGCACCGGCCGAATCATTTCACGGATACGTTTGAGCAGTTTCG
>NZ_JAQSEA010000061.1 GCF_029946185.1 Prosthecobacter sp. | reverse complement strand
GCGCTCACCCTTCTGAAACGGCACCTCACCCGCCAAAATCTTGATCAGCGTCGATTTCCCCGATCCGTTCGGCCCCACCAGCACCGTCCGCTCCCCACGCTCCACCTCCAGGTCCAGCCCCGAGTACACCTGCTTCGTCCCGTAAGCCTGATAAATGTCCGTCAGCGCGATCAGCCGCTGCCCGCTCCGCTGCGGCTGCGGGAAGTTAAAGCGGAAGCCCTTCCGCAGCGGCCGCGGCTTGTCCAGCTTGTCCATCTTCGCCAGCTGCTTCTCACGGCTCTGCGCCTGTGACGCCTTCGAAGCCACCGACCGGAACCGATCAATGAAATCCTGAATCGCCTCGATCTCCTTCTGCTGGTTCTTGTACGACTGCATCGCACGCTCATAGTTCTCCTCGCGCTGCTTCAGGTACTCACTGTAGTTCCCTTGGTACGACTGCAGCTTCCCCTCCTCGATCTCATACACCTGCTGCACCAGCTCATCCATGAAGTCACGGTCATGCGAGATGATCAGCAGCGCCCCCGCATAATTTTTCAGGTAATTGCGGAACCACATCAACGAACCCAGATCCAGGTGATTCGTCGGCTCATCCAGCAGCAGCAGATCCGGCTCCATCACCAGCAGCCGCGTCATATGCGCACGCATCACCCAGCCACCGCTAAACTCACGCGCCGGCCTTGAAAAGTCCTCCTCCTTGTACCCCAGCCCCTTCAGAATGCGCTTCGCCTTCGCCTCCGTCTGCGGGTCCTGCAGCGCATCATGCTTCGCATGCGCCTCGAAATACTCCGGGCTCGCCACATCCCCCGCCGCCTCAAACTCACCCAGCGCCTTCTCCAGCGCCTGAATTTCCCCCGCCTTCCCCGTCGCCACTTCCAGCACCGTCTCATTGCCGATCGGCTCGCTCTCCTGCGGCAGGAATCCCACCGTCGTCCACTCATCCCGGATCACCTCACCCGCATCCGGCACATCCGTCTTCAAAATCAGCGAAAACAGCGTCGACTTCCCCGCCCCATTCGGCCCCACCAGCGCCACCCGCTCCCCATAGTTGATCGTCATCGAAGCCGCGCTAAACAGCGTCCGGGCATTGAAAGTCTTGGTAACGTCGCGAAGAGTAAGCATGGCAAAAAAAGAGAAAAGGGGGCAGCGAATCAGCTACCCCACCCCACGCCACTTGCAAGGCCAAGCATGCCCCAGTCCCACACAGGTAGGGCGGTTGGTCCTCCAACCGCCGCCGAACGTCGCCACGCATTCGCATTGGAAAAAACTCGTTTGAAGAAGCGCCATAATCCAGTCCCACACATCTCTCCACGCCACCCGCGCAGCGGGTTAAGGTAGGGCGGGCCGTCCCCAGCCCGCCGCCTCCGGTCCGCTCAGGTAGGGAGGTTGGTCCCCCAACCGCCGCCGATCGTCCCCCAGGCGCGCTTTTCGGAATTCGCCACACCCAGTCAGCGGTAAGAAAAAGACTTCAGCGTGGCAAGGCCAAGCACGTCCGACCTCGCATCAGCCCCAACGGGGCTGCGTATCATAGCGAAGGGTTGCCGAGCCCCTGGCGAGGCTACCCTGGAAGCCCTGGATCATCATCCACCACTCCGGAAAGCAAACCCAGCACTCCGCCGCAGTCGGCCGGGTCCCAGCAGCGTGTGCAAAGAGTACCGCTGCCCATGCCGCGTTGCCGCGCTAGAGCTGCTTTACACACTGTCACGGATAGAAGCACAGAAAAGCACATGACGGAGCAGTAGGCGCAAGGCATGATTTGATTCATGTCGAGAAAACAATCTCACAATGCAAAATCTGCGAGATTGCAGGAATCAAACGTGGATGATGATTACACCTACCCTGACGCATATTGGCGTATGATGGACGGAGATAATTCCGAAATGCAGGTGAATTATGACGGTAAACCCACTCATGGCACGCTATGGGACGCTGCATTCGACCATGTAAAAATTCTTCGAGAAAAGCGCCACGGGACACCAAAACGGGATGACGTTCGTGAGACTTTTCATGCTCTCGGCATGGTTCGTGCACAGGTAAAACTGATTGCACTGAGTAACCCCAAAAATCCACGGTGTGTTCGTTTTGTTAAACAACACCCGCCGTTCGTTACAGAGCACATTGAGAGGCACAAAAGGGAGATTGATGCATGTGGACGGGCTGTGCTGCATGCATATGCAAATGACGATGTGAAATTCTTCGATGAATTGGCAAGGCTCGCAAAGATCGAACTTGGAAGTCGGCGGAAAAAGACCGTGACCAATGAGGAGGTGATCATTGATATAGCAATCGACCTTTGGTGGGAGTGGAATGAAAACCCGTCAAGGGAGAGTGTGAAATGCGCTGCTGAGAAGGCTGGCGTTAAGATCCGCCCAAAAGACTGGCCGAGCTACTTCAAGCGCTGCAAACTGGATTTTCTGATAAGCTCTAAAGGGGCTGGACGACCACCGAAACCTGAACCGCCAGAGAGGTTTGTCATCGAGATGCCGAAAGGAAATTTTACAATTCACTGGGTTACACAAAGTGAAGGTTTCCGACTTCAACAGGAAGCTGAATACAAAATGCGATTCATGGATAAGTCTGATGGAAACGGGGACGACGACATCCCGTTTTAAATATACCCGAATGCCGTTTAATGGTGTTCGGGTATATCAGGGTCTTTTGACATGGCATCGTCTTGCATGGCTAAACCCACACAAGACACCGCATCGGCTCAAGGCTTGATTTGCCGCGAGAAACTGGCAGCATGTTTTTGCTGCTCCATTGAAACAATCAAACGCATGGAGGAGCAGGGGATCTTAAAACGACCCCAGCTTTGTGAGCGCCTGATGCGCTACGGCCTCTCCGACGTGCATACTGCCGCCTTCGAAGGTTCAATCAGCATGACACAGACATGGCTCCCCATGGAATGCGCTCCGGTTGCATCTGTGCCTCTCTACGCGGTAGATATAAAGCAATTGCATACTGCGGGTGCTGGCGCGTCTGAATTGGCCGCAGTGCAGCGTGTGGCGAATGCTGAGGACAGGGAAGCGCTACTGAACTTCATCGCCTTCATCTGTCCGCAGAACTTTCGCCGTCTGCGGGCTGTGGTGCGTCTGGTAAGGTGCTGGCAGGAACGAGGGCATCCCATGCGCTGCGGTGCCGACATCATTTACAACGGAGCGCGTGCCCAGTTCCGAGACTTTGGGCATGGTGGAAGCAATGACGAGCGCTGCTTCATAACCCGAGCCTTGGCTGTCGTCGCTCCAGATCTCAAGGGTATGCTGGAAATGAAGCGCGAAGGCAAAGCGAATATCCTAGCCAAGGTCGGCTGGCATCCTTCGGGGCGCATCGATTGGAGCCCACAAGCGCTGCCGCCGCTGGCTGCTGATGAGCTGACGGCATGCGTAATGCCGCTATGAGCGCATGCTCCCGTGACTCCTCGAGAAAAGATAAGATGCCCGGCAAAATGTGGGTCACTCCGCGATAAATATCTAATAGTCAATGTGGTGCAGCCATCCGGGCAGTGGGGGCTCGGCGCGTGCTTTCTCACTTCGGCTTAATATCCACCGCAACTCCAAGGCCATGGCGGGAACGTCCATCTCCTTCACAGGAAAGTGATCCTTTTCCCAGCTCCACATCCGGCGGCCAAAGAGCATGAAATGCTGATTAGAAGCCATGTCACGGATATAAAAAACCACCATCGGGCAGACCACAGCCGACCGCCCATCCTCGCACCAGCCCAGAGAGGGTTGCGGAATATAGCCCCGGGTGGCAGGTCTCATAGAAGCAGGGGAAAAAGAAAACGCATGAGAGCAGGCCGCTGTCGGAGGGAGATGCGATAAAGAAAGAGCGGCTGAATCATGAGCAGGCAAAGGGTTGCGTTCCATCTCTGCGCCACTGCGCTCACGCGGCATTTCATTCCCCCCCCAAGTACCCCTGCCTCGTCTTATTATCTGACATGCTCTGCCTTCCACCTGAAAGCCTGATGAGGGTTAGACCCCATGGAATGCCGCATCGCAAAACACTAACTTGGATCATCAACGCGCCCACACCTTACCCCCATGAAACGTTTCTTCCCATTTGCCTTCGCCACACTTGCCATCCCATTCCTGTCAATGGCGCAGACCTCTGCTCCTCCTCCAGACGAAGAGAAGCCCTTGGTGACGAAACCACCCGTCCCGGCACCTGAAACCGAAGCACCTAGCCCACCTTCTGCGGCACCTGCCGAGGTGCCCCCTGGCCAGCCTCCTGCCGCAGTGCCTGCCGGCGTGCCTCCTGTGCCGCCAGCCATTGTGCCGCCAGCTAAGCTTCCAACAACTGCGCCTCCCGTTTCTGACTCGACTGAAAAACCAGCAACACCCAGTTTGGATCGCCCAGGCCCTCCAGGAGCCAAACGCCCGGCCCCTCCCGGCGCTAAACGCCGCGGCATGTCCGGAGCAAAAGATAAAACCCGCGCGCCCGCAGACCCAGCTACTCCCCCCCCTGGCACCGCCCCGGACGGTAATTCCTCGACCAATCCCGGGCGCGCGGCACCGGCTCCCGGAATGGATAGGCCTCCAACACGCCCGGCTGAAACCCCTAGCACGCCACCCGCTACGCCCGAGACGCCACCCACGCCACCGGCCACCCCCGGCGCTACCGGGATGCCACCCACCACGCCCCCGGCCGCCCCCGTTGACACGAGGACTCGTCCCTCGCCCGGCAAAAAACCCACCGATCCGCAAGAGAAGGGCGTTGATCCCTCTCAGCCCCCCGCGCCCGCCCCTGGTGCTCCGATGCCTGCCGTGACCTCTGCACCCGAAGTCTCTGGCGCATCAAAACCCGCCGAGCGGCCTGAGGGGCGCGAGCGTCCTGAACGTCCCGCCGCCCAGAAACCCCCTACACAGGAGACTGCCAAAGTGCTTGAAGATGAGCCAAAGCGAGACCGTAAGGCCGACGCCGCACAGGCGCGAAAAATTGACAACAAGGAAGATGCCAAGCGTCTGCTCCTGAACATCCTCGGTGCAGGCGCCGGCGTCCAGAGAGGCGACTCAAATGATCGTCCTGACCCAAGGCGTCGCCGGGACGGCCCCAAGCCTGCCTACCGTCCCTCCGTCGAGGAAGTGGGCAGAACCCAGCAGGACCGCGAACGCACCGTCACCAGCATCGTCGAACGATTCCAAGGCCGCGCCCCGCAGGCTGCGCCTTCCGGCAGCCTCCCTCGCCAACAAAGAATATTCCAGACCACTGAGACTCAGCGGCGCACCCGGTTTTATGAAGGGAACCGCCGGGTCATTCGCTACTCCTCAATGCAGGAGATCCCACCGGTCATCGTCGCTTCCCAGCAGCTCAACCGCGTCCAGCTTCTACCTCAGGCGCAAAGCACCTACAGCGTCAGGCCCCAGGCACCGGAGCAGGGGTATTACCAGAACGATATCCCCCCTTCCTACACCACCGGAGATGCGTATGCGGTCTCCTATAGCGTCGATCCGGACTCGGCCATCAGCACCGATGCCATCCTCTTCCGGCAAGGCTCCACGAATTTCGCCGACGCCTATTCCTACGACCTCGTCATCGACATGGCCGACGCCATGAAGGCACCAGCCCTCAGCAAGGAGACCTTCGTCATCGAAGGCCATGCCTCAGCCGAAGGCGATTATGCAAAAAATCTACTGCTTTCCCAGGAACGTGCGGAGCGGATCTCACGAGAGCTCGTTCGTCATGGTGTGAGTGCCGAGCGTCTCATGCCTGTGGGCTATGGTGAGGCCGAAGCCGCCAGTCCGGCTGATGCCAACGAAGCTGACCGCCGTCTCGACCGAAGGGTCGTAGTCTTCCGCATGCGCTGAAGCACCTTCCATTCGGCTTAGATGGTTGCCACCATTTCGATAAAATGCCCGGCATGAATGGCACTCGGTTAAAGCGGTGCTTCGTGCTTTTACAATCCGCTTTCGTCACATCCTGCCCGCATCTTTCTCCCCTCTGCCCCGCCACACACCAGCCCTGAATGGGCTGCGTCCTACAGCCCAGGCGGT
>NZ_JAQSEA010000060.1 GCF_029946185.1 Prosthecobacter sp. | reverse complement strand
ACATGAAACCCGCCTCGCTTCGCCTGTTCTTTATCATTCTCGTCATCGTGGCGGGGACATTCGGTGTTTCGCGGCTGGATTTCGATGTCGATCCACTGAGCCTGCTGCCGCAGGAGCTGCCGGGGCTGCAAGGCACACGCCTACTGCGCGAGCAGAAGCGCAATCTGCTGCTCATCACCGTGCAGGCGGAAGATCCGGCGGTGGTCGAAGTCACGGCGGATGCGCTGGCCGAGCATCTTGCCGCGAAACCCGAGCTATGCGCGAGTGTGCGCAGCAAATCTCTTCTGCAGTCTGATCCTGAAATCATCGCCGAAGTCGTCGCCTATCTCTGGCTCAATGCGCCGCCGCAAGAAGTGGCGAAGCTCATCGCCTCGCTTGATCCCGCATCGATCTCGGCGCTGCTGGCTCAATCCAAGGCAGCGGCAGGTGCTTCGCTGGATCTGCAAAACGCCACGCTCACCGGCTACGATCCGCTCGGCCTCGCACGCGGTGCGTTGTCACTCATGAGCGGCGGTGGCGACATGAGCAGCCTCATGGGCGATGAATTCAGCAGCGCCGATGGCACGCTGCGTCTGCTGTTTATCACACCACCGGGGCAGGCGCTCGCGGATTATCGCGCGGCCAATGCGTGGCTCACGCAGATCAAAAAAGCGGTGCGCGAGGAATGGCTTCCACAGCAAAGCGAACTCACAGGCGTGAAGATCGGCTTCACGGGAGATCCGGCGTTTCAGGCAGAAATCGCGACTGGCATGGAAGGGGACATGCGGCAGTCCATCGGAGCCGTCACCTTCATCGTCGGCTTCCTCTTTTGGCTGCTGCACCGCAGTGTGAAGCCGCTGCTCTGGCTGCTCCTCGCCATTCTGTGCGCCAACCTGCTCACGCTCGGCACAGCGGGTGCGATCTATGGCTCGCTCAATGTTATGTCGATGGGCTTCGCGGCTATCTTGACGGGTTTGATCGAAGACTTTGGCGTCTATGGTCTGCACGTCGCACGTGAGCACCCGGGTGAACGATTTGGCAGCATCTGCCGGCGTGCGCTGCCCAGTGTCACGTGGTCTGCAGTCAGCATCGCCGGCATCTTTGCCATGCTGGGCCTCAGCCAGCTTCCCGGCGTTGCACAGCTCGGGGTGTTGTCGGCACTCGGCGTGCTGATCGGCGCAGCGGTTATGATCTTCGGGTTTCTACCGTTGGGCATGACCACGGGGAAACTGGAGGAGCATCATGGCACCATTCGCCTGGCCATGCGGATGCAGGGCATCATGGTGTGGCTGGTCTTGGCCGCCCTGATCGCAGCCACTGCAGTGGTGGGCTTGAAGGGCCTGCCGAAGATGGATTTCGGTTCGGCAGTGCTGCGGCCTGACAAGAGCGAGGCCTTCGATGTCTTGGAGGACATCGAGCAACGCATGCTCAACACCAGCAACGAGCCAGGACGCAACGTGCCGCTAGTCTTTGCGGCCCCGGATGCCACCGCCTTACGCCAGAGCATCCTCGCTGCACAAAAGGTGCTCAAGAGCGACGAAGTCGAAGCGCAACTGCTGCCCCTCGCGTTGGTGCCCGATGCCGCCGCGCAAAAGGCGAATCTCGCCGTTCTGCAATCCCTCACCGCACGCGAAGACGCCTTCAAACAAGCCGTCGATGCCGCCGGATTCACTGACGTCGCCTACGCCCTGACGCAGAACGTCTTCAAGCAATGGCGTGAATGGGCCGCCGCCAAAACGGCGCTGCCGCTATGGCCCAAGCCCATCGTCCTCGAAAATCTCGGCGGCATTGTTTCACAACACGACAAACACGGAGTGATGGCCATGGGTTCCATGAGCCTCGCCCAAGGGCACACCCTGGACAACGCGCCCGTGCTGCACGAATTGGAAAAGGTTCCAGGTGCGCATGCTGCAGGCTGGGCCTTTCTGCGCACCTCCCTGGAGCCCCTGCTAAAACGTGAGATCCTGCACGTCGTCGTGCCCACCGCAGTCATCGCCAGCATCTTGTTTATGTTGGTCTTTCACGGCTGGCGGGAGCGCACGTTCGCCTTTTTCACCCTCGCTTCCAGTGGCTGGATTCTCCTTGGCGGCATGTCAGCCTGGGGTCTGACCTGGAACCTCATGAGCATCGGGGCCATACCGCTTTGCCTAGGCTTGGGTCTCGATTTCACCATCCATGTCATGCACTCCCTGCGTGAGCCCGGAATGACCCGCGAACGTATCGCGTCACTGGGCCGTTCGCTTGCCTACTGCGGACTCAGCACCGGCCTGGGCTTTGGGGCTCTTGCCGCCGGCAGCAATCGTGGCCTCATCACCCTCGGCATGACAGCCATGATCGGCGTGCTCACCGTGCTTATCACCGCCGCCTTTGCCCTGCCATGGGTCTGGTTCCGGCGGAAGGGCTGAACTCAGCCGCTACCGGCACTTTGAGCCCCCCTGTTTTTTCGCTGGCGCAAACGTTCCTCCTGCGTACTATGCTTGACTCTCGGTAGAGATGGTGGCCGTAGTTCAACGGTAGAGCCCCAGATTGTGATTCTGGTTGTTGCGGGTTCGAGTCCCGTCGGTCACCCCACTTTTTCATGGAGTGCTGCCGGACTTCCGGCTACTAACAGGCACTCATGCAACCGCTGGAACAAGTCATCGACCACACCTTTCGCGACCCCGCGTTGCTTCAGCTCGCGCTCACGCACGGCAGCGTTGGCTACGAAAACCAGCGCGCTCATTCCGATAATCAGCGCCTGGAATTCCTCGGCGACGCTGTACTGCAGCTCGCGCTTTCCCATCTGCTCTTTCAGCGCCTCCCCCAGGCAGACGAAGGCGTTTTGACCCAGGCACGCGCCCAGCTCGTCTCCACCAAGGCCCTCGCCCGCATCGCCCGCCGCATTGGACTCGGTGCCTACCTGCACATCGGGCGTGGTGAAGAGGTCAACGGCGGCCGGGATCGTGAATCCACCCTCGCCGATGCCCTCGAAGCCGTCGCAGGGGCCATTCATCTCGATTCAGGCACCGACGCCGCCCATCAATTTGCCGCACGGCTCTTTGCCGAAGATCTCGAAGCGTTGAGTCGCGGCCCATTGGACGCTAATCCCAAAGGACAGCTCCAGGAACTCATTCAGGCGGTGGGCGTGGAACCCCCTCTATATGAGATCGTCGGTGCTGAGGGGCCTGATCACGCAAAAAACTTCATCGCCACCGTCTCCTGGCGGGGC
Organism: Prosthecobacter sp.; assembly: GCF_029946185.1. Lineage (GTDB taxonomy): Bacteria > Verrucomicrobiota > Verrucomicrobiia > Verrucomicrobiales > Verrucomicrobiaceae > Prosthecobacter. Next base: position 60,400 of record NZ_JAQSEA010000060.1, on the reverse strand, counting down.
ACGCAGCTTGGCCGCGGCACCGGCCGCAGCAAAAAAGACGCCGAAGTCGTGGCTGCCCAAGCCGCGCTCGACAACCCAGCGCTCCGAGAATTGCTGCGAACAACTCGTGCACAACTGGACCAACAAAACCGCAAGGTATGAGAGCAAGGGCGAACAGTCCGGGTTGTTCGAGCTCGCTCACAATTCCTGCCGGATCCGTTCACAGCCCGTCTGCCCGTGGAACCCTTGTGTTTCCAAAGGGGAACCCACTTGTTGCGCTTGTTCGCAGTACTTACGGATATGAGTAATTTAACAAACTAGCTAACCCCAATCATAAGAGCTGGGAACAAGTCAGTTTTTGAAGCGGAATCGAACCCAATGGACCCTTCACACATCAAGGAAGTTTTTGAGGCGCAGCGTAAAAATCGCTGGAACATCGCACAGACCACGGCGGAACAGCGCATTGCCAGGCTGAAGCTGCTCAAGGCCGGCTTGCTTGCACGGAGGCATGAGATTGTGGCAGCGATGAAGAAAGATTTCGGCAAGTGCCAGGCGGAAGTAGCCATCTCCGAAATCGCGCCGGTCACAGATGAAATCGCGTTTGTCTGTGGGAATTTGAAGCGCTGGATGAGGCCACGGCGTGTGGGCGGTCATCTCTTCACGCTGGGGTCACGCAGCGAGGTACGCTATGAGCCGAAAGGCCAGGTGCTCATCCTCGCGCCGTGGAATTATCCGGTGAATCTATTCCTGCTCCCGCTGGTGGGTGCCATCGCTGCGGGCAATGTGGTGATGATGTCTGCGTCAGATCGCACTCCCCACACGGAAGAGCTGCTGACACAGCTCATCAATGAAACTTTTCCTTCGAACGAAGTCGCTGCCTTCAGAGGCGGTGTGCCTGCCGCAGAAGCGCTGATGGAATGTCCCTTCGATCATGTATTCTTCACCGGCAGTCCTGTGATTGGCAAAAAGATCATGGCCAAAGCAGCGCAGCATCTGGCCAGTGTCACACTGGAACTCGGTGGCAAATCACCTGCGGTACTGGATGCGAGTTGCGACATTCCCAAAGCAGCTCTCGCCATTGCCATTGGCAAATTCCTCAATGCCGGCCAGACCTGCATCTCTCCTGATCATGTCTGGGTGCCACGCGCTTTGTGCGTCGAATTTCTGTCGGCCATCAGCAGGATGATTCGTGAGTTTTATGGCGACACATCGGAGCAGCGCCGTGCCTCACCCGATTTTGCCCGCTTGGTGGATGCGCGTGGTTGGCAGCGCATGAAGCATTTGCTGGACAGTTCCATCACCGCAGGCGCGCAGGCCGTCATTGGCGGTGAAACAGAGGAGGCCACGCGCTATGTATCGCCCACGGTGCTGAGCGGTGTCACCACAGACATGCTCATCATGCAGGAGGAGATCTTTGGCCCGCTGCTGCCGGTGCTCGTTTATGATTCGCTGGATGAAGTGCTCGCTTTCATCCAGTCTGGTGGCAAACCGCTCGCTCTGTATGCCTTTGGTCATGATGAGACTTTCATCCAACGCATGCTGCGTGAAACCAGCGCCGGCGGCAGCGTCATCAACAACACCTTGCTGCATGTTGTGAACCCGCATCTACCCTTCGGTGGCACAGGCCAGAGCGGTCAGGGCAGCTATCACGGGCATCACAGCTTCCTCACGTTCTCGCATGAACGCGGCGTGGTGCATCAGGGTGGCTTCATAGCGTCCTTGGTGCCTTTGCCACATCCGCCTTACTCGAAGATGAAGGCCATTGAAAAAATCGTGCTGAAGCAGAAGACGGGACTCGGGCCTGATTGAGTAGTACGACAGGCACCCGTGTCTGTCGATACGCGGACTACATCAGCGGCCAGAACCTCGGCACCATGGTTAATATGACAATGAGCATCACCAGGGTCAGGCCACCGCCGACTTTGATAAAGTCCGCAAAGCGGTATTTGCCGGGGCCATAGACGAGGATGCAGCTCGGCTCAAACGGCGTGAGCATGGACGCAGAGGCGCTGAGCATGACACCGATGGCAAAGGTGCGCTGATTGGCACCCATCAACGTAGCGGCCTGCAGAGCTACGGGCAGCACCACCAGCGCAGCGGCGGCGTTCGACATCGGCTGGGTGAGCAGCATTGTCAGCAGGCAGAAGCCAGCGAAGACCGCAAAGACGCCCATGGGTTGCAGCAAGCCGGTGATGAAATTGGCGACCATGGTCGATGCGCCAGAAACCTGCATCGCTTCGCCAAAGGCCATCATGCCTCCGATCAGGATGAGCAGCCGCCAGTCGATGTTGGCGTAGGCGTTCTCCAGTTTGATGCAGCGCGTGATGACCGCCAGCATGGCGACCATCACAAAGGCGACGGTGTCGGGCACCCAGCCGAGGCTGCTGGCGATCACGGCGAGAACAAAGCTACCCAGCAGCATGAAGCCACGCCTGCGGATTTGCGAACTGAACTGGTACTGGGTGATGACAATCAGGTCATTGCCTTCCTCAAAGACGCGGAAGCGGTCGCTCGGCCCCTGCAGGAGCAGCACATCGCCCGGCCGCAGTTTTTCGTTGGCCATGTGATGCATCAGCGAACGATCTCCACGCATGAGGGCGAGTACCGAGAGACCGGTGCGCTGGCGGAAGTTGTTTTCGCGCAAGGACCGGCCCACAAAGCCGGAACGCGGCGTGAGGACAACTTCGGCGACTTGGGCATCGCTGATGTCCACGCCGGAACTGCGGAGAGTGACGTCTTCGAGAATGTCGATGCCCTCAATCTTCTTCACCCGGATCAGCTTTTCCACCTTGCCTGCCACCAGCACGACATCGCGCTCCTGAAAGCGGAGCTTGGGTGAGGCATCGAGCGTCTGGTCACCCCGGCGGATCTTCATCACTTGAAATTCCATCGCGGAAAAGTCCGAATCGAAGGCGGCCTGGCCGATGAGCGGCGAATCGGGCAGCACCATCACTTCGGCAAAGTAGTCACGCATGGCGTCCCCGGCGATGGCGGAAGCGCGGTCACGCTCCGGAACCAGGTGGGTGCCAATGAAGACCATGTAGAGGATGCCGGCCAGCATGAGCACGAGACCGATCGAGGTCAGCTCAAACATGCCCAGCGGCTCCAGCCCCAGTTTGGTGATGGCACCGCTCACGGCCACGTTGGTGGAGGTGCCGATCAGCGTGCAGGTGCCGCCCATCAGCGAGGCAAAAGCCAGCGGCATCAGCAGGCGTGAGGGTGGGATGCGAAGCTTGCGCGAAAGGCCCATTACCGGGCCGACAAACACCGCCGTGACCGTGGTGTTGTTCATGAAGGCGGATATACCGCCCACGACGGCCATCATGAAGCCCATGAGCCGCTTTGGATGCGTGCCGAAGGTCTGCGCTAGGAAACCGCCCATCGTGTCCAGCACGCCGGTCTCACGCAAAGCAGCACCGATGACAAAAATCGCCGCCAGCAGGATGATCACACGGTCGCCAAATCTGCCAAAGGCCTGCTCCGCATTCAGAATGCCGCACATCACCAGCACACAGAGCAATGACAATGTGACGAGATCCACGGAGATTTTCTCCGTGGCAAAAGCGATGACGGCTACGATGAGCAGTCCGATAACGATCCAAGCATCCATTTTCGCCGCACCAGTGGCGCAGGGACTTACACTGCTCAAGGAACAAGCCGCGCAAACCATGCCTGCCTGCCGCTTTTGTGGAAGCAGCACCTGATCCTATGAGGCGGCAGGGCGTTTGAGGCGCAGGATCATGACGGACGAGACCAAAATCGTGCCGCAGAACACCAGGCGAATGGCGCTGAAGACAAAGCCTTTGCTGAATGCCGCATCGCCATGCAGCACATCGAGCAGAAAACCGCCGATGTGGTAAGTGGCTGCAAGGCTGGCGAGGATCAGCAAGGGGCAGGCGATGTGGAGCGCCCTGGCTCCGCCGACCAGATAGCCACCGCCCGCAAAAGCCGCCGCGCAGAGCGCCGAGACGGTGAATTCGAGCTGGCCTGAACCGTATTTTAGAAAGTTGGGCAGCAGCAAGGAAACCCCGAAAAGGCACCAGAGCGTCATCAGTATGGCTGGAATGAGCAGCCGGGTTTGCCACACACCCAGTTCAGTCTGCCAGCGTTTCTTGTCATTCACAGCGGCGAGCTGCTTCTCGCACGTGGCGATCTGCTCGTCGGTCAGCACCTTTCCCTTGGTGCGGTGGCTCCAGCAGGCGGTGCAGAAGTCATCGTGAAAATCCACGAGTTTCCCGCAGTGGGAACACTTTTGTCGTGGATTCATGAGCCCTTTTTCGAGGTATTGGATAAAGAGTCAAGCAACGCTCTGTCATGGGGAATGGAAAACAGGCGGCATTTTCGTCTCCGCTGCTTTCCACCCTTGCCATCCAGCCTCTGTCTCCATACTCTCGCGCCCACTATGAGCGAAAAATCACCTGTGAACTGGGAAGCCCTCGAGGCGAAACCCGAATTCCGTGCACTGCTGGCGCAAAAAAAAGCCTTCATCATTCCGGCTTTTATCTTCTGCATGCTCTACTACCTCGCGCTGCCGGTGCTGGTGGGTTACTACCCTGAGATGATGAAAACGAAGGTCTGGGGAGAGGTCAATGTGGCCTACGTGTTCGCCCTGTCGCAGTTCATCATGGCCTGGGTCCTGGCCTTTCTCTATGTACGTGTCGCCGCTAAGTGGGACAAAGCTGCCGCCTCAGTGATCCACGGTCTGGAATAAGCCCCCTGCAGTTGCACCTCCCGTCTTAAATTCGACTCCCTTTCCTTTTCGATGAACAATGTACCTTTGATCATGTTCCTGGCCTTCGTCGGCCTCACGCTCCTCATCACCTTCTGGGCGGCCAAGAAGAACACCGGAGCCAGCGCCTACTTCGCTGCTGGCCGCAGCATCACCGGCTGGCAGAACGGCCTCGCCGTAGCTGGTGACTACATGAGCGCCGCGTCCTTCCTCGGTATTTCCGGCATGATCTATGTCGCAGGTTATGACGGCTTCATGTACTCCGTGGGCTTTCTGGTCGCCTACATCACAGTCCTGCTCATCGTCGCCGAACCGCTGCGCAACGCGGGTAAGTACACCATGGCCGATTTGCTGGCCTACCGCCTCAAGCCGCGCCCGGTGCGTGCCCTCGCCTCGCTCAGCACGCTGGTGGTCTCCACCTTTTACATGATCGCGCAGATGGTCGGTGCAGGTGCCATCATCAAGCAGTTGATCGGAGTCAGCTTCGAACCGGCAGTGGTTGGCGTAGGCGTGCTCATGCTCGTGTATGTCGTCTTCGGCGGCATGCTGGCCACCACCTGGGTGCAGATCGTCAAGGCGCTCCTGCTCATGGTCGGCGCGGTGATGCTCAGCTACCTTGTCCTAAAGTTTCACCATTTCAGCTTCACTGAATTCTTCAACTCCGTCGCTCATGCCGACTACGGCGGCACTGAGACGCCGAAAAACCTCATGGAGCCGGGTCTCAAATTCGGTGTCGCTGTGGCGGGGCCATGGGGGCCAATCGATCTCATATCGCTATGCCTCGGCCTCGTGCTCGGCACCGCCGGTCTGCCGCACATCCTCGTGCGCTTTTACACTGTTCCTGACGCGAAAACCGCACGCTCCAGCGTGGTCTGGGCCATGGCCATCATCGGTGCCTTCTACATCATGACGACCCTCTTTGGATTCGGTGCCGCGACCATCATCAAAAAAGCCCTGCTCACCAGCGACGGCAAAATGGATGCCAACTTGGTCGCCCCGGTCCTGGCCCAGGTGCTTGGCGGCGAGTTCTTCTTCGCCTTCATCAGCGCGGTGGCCTTCGCCACCATCCTCGCCGTCGTCGCCGGTCTCACCATGAGCGCCAGTGCGTCGTTTGCGCATGACTTCTATTCCAACGTCATTCATCACGGCAAAGAGAACCGCCCCGGCAAGGAAATCCGCGTCGCCCGCATCACCGCCTTCGTCGTCGGCGCAGTGTCGATCTTTCTCGCGATCAAACTGCAAGACGTGAACGTCGCCTTCCTCGTCGGTCTCGCGTTCTCCGTCGCCGCATCGGCCAATCTGCCCGTCATCGTGATGAGTGTGTTTTGGAAACGCTTCAACACCACCGGAGCCGTCGCCGGTCTGGCGGTCGGTCTGGTGGCTTCCATCGTTCTCATTCTGCTCAGCCCCAGCGGCATCTACGGCAAGGAAGGCGCTCCTTTCCCGTTGAGCAATCCTGGCATCGTCAGCATTCCCATCGGTTTCCTTGCCGCCTGGCTGGGCACGATCTTCAGCGCCCGTGATTCTGAAGGCGAAGCCAAATTTGCCGAGCTCAAAGTCCGCGCCCACACCGGCCTAGGTGCGGAGAAGGCGACTTCGCATTGATGCTTACTTGCGGAAGAGGTCCGCTTGCAATTCGCTTTGCGTGATGATCGATTTCAATGTGCCCACCGCAGTCTCGCGATGGTTGGGGACAGAAACCGTTCGTCCGCTCATGTGAAGATCATTTCACAGGATGTCCCGTTCGACATCGAGTTTTTTACGTGCAGCACGGACAGGGCTGCACGAAATGTCCCGGCGCGATTTCCTTCAGCGTCAGATCCATGCCCACACTTTGCTCCCACTTCGGATGCTTCATGCGGTGGCCGAAGGCGCAGCCGGGGGGCGGGTTGATCGGCGAAGGCACGTCGCCACGCAGAAGCTGACGTTCACGGCGCTGCGTCGGATCAGCGATGGGGATCGCATCGAGCAAGGCTTTCGTGTACGCATGGCGCGGGTTTTGATAGAGCTCTGTGGCAGGCGCGAGTTCGACGATCTTGCCGAGATACATCACTGCCACGCGGTCACTCATGTGTTTTACGACGTTGAGGCCGTGGGCGATGAAGAGGTAGCTGAGGCCCATGTCGCGCTGCAGATCGAGCAGCAGATTGAGCACCTGGCTCTGCACCGAGACATCGAGCGCGGAGACGGGTTCGTCGCAGATGATGAGTTTGGGCTTCAACGCGATGGCGCGTGCAATGCCGATGCGCTGGCGCTGACCGCCGCTGAATTCGAAGGGGAAACGATCGGAAGAAGCCGCGCTGAGACCGACTTTGTCGAGCAGCTCGGCCACCCACTTTTTGCGTTCGGGCGGCGTGCCGATCTTCTGCACGATGAAGGGCTCCTCCAAAATATCGCGCACGGTGTGGCGTGGATTGAGCGACTCGGCCGGATCTTGGAAGATCATCTGAATATGCCGCCGCATAGGCCGCAGAGTTCGCATGCTGGCATGCGTGATGTCCTGGCCTTCAAAATGAATGCTGCCAGCGGTTGGATTGAGCAGACGCACGATGGCTTTGCCGAGCGTGGTCTTGCCGCAGCCGGATTCACCGACGAGGCCGAGCGTCTCGCCTTCACCGAGGGAAAAACTCACGCCGTCCACAGCTTTGCAGGAGGCCACGGAACGCCGCAGCAGACCGCCGCGTACGGGGAAATGCTGCTGGAGGTTTTGGACGGTGAGGAGGCTCATGCGACGCAGATGGGGCAGTTCTCCACCCAGTGGTTGGCGGAAATTTCGACAAAAGGCGGGCGTGTGTTCAGGTGCTCGGCGCTGTGCGCACGACCTGAGCGCTCGCCAAAACGGCAGCCGGGTTTGAAGTCGGCGATGCCGGGTACGTTGCCCGGAATGGCCTTCAATTGGGTCTTCGGCATGCTGTCGATGCGTGGGATGCTTTCCAGCAGGCCCTGGGTGTAGGCGTGGCGCGGCTGTGCGAAGAGTTCAAATACTCCGGCACGCTCAATGATGCGTCCTGCATACATCACCGCCACTTCATCACACACCTGGGCGATGACGCCGAGATCATGGGTGATGAGGATGACGCTCATGCCCATCTCTTGCTGTAAATCAGCGATGAGTTCGAGAATCTGCGCCTGCACGGTGACATCCAGCGCCGTGGTCGGCTCGTCGGCAATGAGGAGCTTCGGCTTGTTGATCAGCGCCATGGCGATCATCACCCGCTGGCGCATGCCGCCGCTGAGCTGATGGGGGTATTCATTCAGGCGCTGAACTGGTGCCGGGATGCGCACCTTCTGCATCATGTCGATGCTGCGGGCCAGCACATCGGCTGTGCTGCATTCCGTGTGCAGCAAAATGGCCTCAGCAAGCTGACGGCCCACAGTCTGCACAGGATTCAATGCCGTCATGGGCTCCTGAAAGATCATGCTGATGTCGTTGCCGCGTACCCGCTGCATTTCCTCGATGGGCAGAGACGCCAGATCACGGCCTTCAAAGTGGATGCTGCCACCGAGAATCTTGCCGTGCGGCTGTGGCAGCAGGCGGGTGATGGAAAAAGCAGTGACGCTTTTGCCGCAGCCTGATTCACCGACGATGCCGAAGGTCTTGCCACGCGGCACATCAAAGCGAATGCCATCGACCGCCGTCATGCGGCCCGCGTCGGTGTCAAACGCGGTGACGAGGTCTCTGACTTCGAGGATGGGGGCGGTGTTGCTCATGGCTTGTCCTGATACTGGTCGAAGACACGACTCGTCTCGCCGAAGCTGCGTCCTACGCGCATGGCCTCAAGGGTTTCCTTCTTGATGTCCTCGTCGATCCACCACACGAAGCTATCCTGTCCCTCGCGGCTGTATTTGCAGTTGCCGTCGGCGGGCCAGCGCAACCATCGGGTGTGGAAGTAGCGATAGAGAGGCACCTCCCAGGTGGGGATCTCAGTGGCGCGCCGTTGCGCCTCCTCCTCAATGATCCAGCTCAGCCGCTGCACCTCGTCCTCATTGGGCGCTTCACGGCACTGGATGATGAGCTTGTCCAGCTCAGGGTCGGCGGTCTGGGTGAAGTTGTTGGTGTCCGTCTTCGGCTTGCGCGTGCCGTCTGGCAGGATCTCATAAGCGTTGTCACTGTGATAGAACTGCCAAAACTCAGGATACGGCGGCCCGGCCCCGAAACCCGCGAGGATCAGGTCGTGCTTTTTCTCGCCGCCTTTCTTGAAAAGCTGCGTGAAGTCCAGCGACTCGATCTGTAGATCCAGCCCGGCTTTCAGCGCGCCTTCTTTCCAGATCAGCCCCGCCTGGGTGTAGAGCGGCATGGCACCAAGCGAGAGCACAAAGGAGAGACGCTTGCCCTCTGCGTTCATCAGCACGCCGTCGCGCCCCGACTTGGTAAAGCCCGCCTTGGCAAACGCCTCCCGCGCCTTGGCCGGGTCATACGTGCGTGCGTGCAGATTGGGGCTGGTGAAACGGCCAAAACCTGCAAAGGCACTTTGCATGCGCAAGGCGTCATCACGCAGCACGACGGCGATGACCTTCTCCATGTCAAAGGCGTGATGCACGCCTACGCGTACGTCCAGATTGTCCAGCAACGGCTTGCCCGTGTTGATGTAAATGCAGCGTGGGTTGCGAGGATATTGGTTGTAGAAAGTGTAGCGTTCGAGGTAGCCGTTTAGCAGCTCGGGGACATCGCCACGATCATACCAGAAAGTCGGCGGCAGCATTTGGGCGCTGCTTGAAAACAGGTCCAGCTTTCCCTGCCGCAGCAGTTCGAAGCTCTTGTCAATCGTGCTGACCATCCGGTACACAAGGCGGTCGGCGTTGAAGCGGTGCTTGTAGTACTTCTTGTCTTTGGCCCACCAGTTTTCCACCCGGTGGAGGGTGATGCTGCGGCCGAATTTCACATCCTCGGGGAGGATGTCGTAGGCACCTGTGGTCGGCATCTTGCGCCACTGGTAGCGGGCTGGGAAGTCCTCGGCAAACTCACGAAAGAAGTGGCGCGGCAGAGGCATGAGCGTCGCGATCAGCACCGGGTCGGGGTTCACCTTGGTCAGCGTGATGGACATCGTGTGCTCGTCGTATTTCGTGACCGCAGCAAACTCACGCGGGAAGTAGTCCGCCTTGTACGGATCCTTCGCGTACTTTGACATCGAGACATAGAAGAACATGAAATAATCCTCCACCGTCACCTTCACGCCGTCGGAATAGGTGGCGTCCGGGTCGAGCCGGAAGAACACCGTCTTGCGATCCTCGCTGATGGCCCACTCCTTGGCCAGGCACGGCATCCACTTGTCCACGTTGGGGTGCCGCACCACGTGGTTCATTTCGATGTTGTCGTAATGCTGGCCGCGGAAGGTGTTGCCGCCCTCCGGTCCGATGAAACGCAGCGTAGGCGGGAAATTCGGCATGTCGTAGTTGAAGGTGCCGCCCTTCTTTGCCGCCGGGTCACCGATCTCCGGCAGGTCCATGCCATTCTCCCACTTCAGGTTCGCCGGCACGTCGGCAAGCGTCTTGAATTGGTAAAAATTCGGCTTCGACTTCCAGTCCGCCTCCACCTCTACGGTGTTGTCATAGGGTGGGAAACGGACGTCTTCGCTGCGCTTGCAGGCGGACAGCACGACACATGCCGCCGTGGCAATCAGCATGAAGGTCGCCGTGCGACGAATGCTGGAACCTGCTGTTCCTTCCACTGTGATCTCTTGCTTCATTCGTAGATGGTGAACTTCTTCGGATCGAACGCCTCACGCACGGCCTCACCGACAAAGGTGATCAGGACCAGCACGGAGGCCATGGCGGCGAAGGCGCTGCTCACGATCCAGGGATAGGAGAAATTATCCACGCCTTCGTGAAGCAGGCGGCCCCAGCTCGGCTCGTCTGGCGGCAGGCCGAAGCCCAAGAAGTCCAGTGCGGCCAATGAAGTGATGACCCCGGACACCTCGAAGGGTGCCAGCGTGACGAGGATGGCGATGACGTTTGGCAGCACCTGGCGGAAGATAATGCGCGGCGTACTGGCACCCAGCAGGCGCGCGGCAGCCACATAGTCACGCGTCTTCTCTTTATAGACCGCTGTGCGCAGGTAGCTCGTGGTGCTCATCCAGCCAAACGCGGCGATCAACATCACCAGCACCGTCAGACTGGGACTGACCAAGGCGCTGACAATGGACACCAAAAAAAGGAACGGCAGAACCGACCACACCTCAATCAGCCGCTGGCCAACAATGTCCACCACACCGCCAAAATAGCCCAGCGCCCCGCCCACGATGATGCCCACACCGAAAACAAGCGTCACAAACAGCACGGACGCCACCAGCACTTGCTGCCAGCCGCCATAAAGCATGGCCAGCACGTCCTGCCCGGTGCCGTTGGTGCCCAGGTAGTGCTTGTGAATGGCGGACGGCTCTGAGGGGGGATAGACCAGCCTCTTCCACTCCGCATGAGCCATCGGCTCCAGGGCTGCCGCCTTGCCCTCGCTGAAGTCGGTGTAAGCCACACGTTTGCCATTTTCATAGCGGCCTTTCTCGACCTGCTCGCCCGCCTCGTTCCAGCCGCGGAAGTCGCCATGCTTCACCCCCTTGCGGAATTGGAACTCCCGGCGCTTCTGCTCCATGTTGCTGGCGAACACCGTGTAGGCTGTGCCGTCCAACGGACGGGAGGAGCCTGGCAGGTACAGCACTTCTCCGCGCAGGTCCAATATTTCGATGGTTGGAGGCGAGTCGAGCTTGGGCGAGTAAGGAACCAGTGGCATCAGCACCCAGTTGCCCTTTTTTTCCAACCGGCAGAGTTCCTGGAGCTCGCGGTAGTCCACCTCGGCGGAGGAGGCGAAGCCGAAGGTTTTGCCCTGGAGGAAGTCGCTGCGGAGGAAGGGAAAATAATAATGACCTGCGTGCTTCACCACGAGCGCGCGTTTGCCCACGATCAGATTGTCCAACGAGGCCAGCCCTGAGAGCACCAACAGCAACACGAAAGACACGTAACCCCGCCGCAGCGAGCGGAAACGCCGCAGCTGCTTCAAGGTCAGCGGGCTGAACTGCCACTCGTTCCGAGCGCGCAATATCAAGCGAAGGCCAAAGGCCCCCACCACTGCCAGCAGGATAAAGCCCAGTACGTCTCCTCCTAAAAACGGCGCTTTGAACACCGGCACCAGCACACGCAACAGCCGGAAGACTGCGGATAAAACCGCGAACACAAGAAGACAGATGCCGGTGGTGCGTGGGGTCATGCGGCGTGTGGGTTCATTCAAAACGGACGCGTGGATCAGTGAGCGCCACCAGGTAGTCAGACAGGATGTTGCCCAGCATGATCAGCACAACGTCGACGGTGAGAATCCCCATCACCAGCGGGTAGTCGCGGTCGGAGATGCTCTGCACCATCAGCAGGCCAAAGCCGTCGATCTGGAAGATTTTCTCGATCAGCATGGAGCCCGCCACAAAAATAGTCGTGATGCTCCCCAACGTGGTGACAATGGGGATGAGCGAGTTCCGCAGCGCGTGGCCAATCACTGCCCGGCGGAAGCTGGCACCCTTCGCAATGGCCGTGCGCACATAATCCGCCGCCAGATTGTCCATGAGGTTGTTCTTCATGAGCATGGTCATGAAGGCAAAGCTCCCGATCATGTAGCAAATGAGCGGTAAAATCGCGTGATGGATGACGTCCCACACCTTTCCGAAAAAACCCAGAGAGGCGAAGTTTTCACCCGTAAAGCCTTCCGTGGGAAACCAGCCATGACGTGCGGCAAGGTACACCACCAGCAGACTGCCCAGCAAGAAGCCCGGAATGGAGTAGCCGATAAAAATCAGCATCGAGGTGACGTTGTCGATCATCGTGCGATGCTTGATGGCCTTCAGCACGCCCAGAGGAATGCAAACCAGATAGCTCAGGATGAAACTGGTCAGGCCGTAAAAGATGGAAACCGGCATCTTGGACAGCATCATCTCCAGCACTGGCTGGTTGTAGCTGGTGGAGAGGTGGAAGTAGCCATGGAACATTCCCTTGAATACCGGCCGGTAAACCACCACATGCTGTTTCTCTGGTTCCACCCTTGTCTTCCAGCCCTCTAATGTCGTGGGGTCTGACGCAGTGAGGTTCCCATCGCGGGAAAGCGTGGCCGGGGTGACCTTGTAAGCATTGGTGGCAGTCCACTGCTCCCGGGGCAGCAGCACCTTCAGGCTGACCGGCATTTCCTTCACGTCCTTTTCAAACTTTACAAACTGCGGTGTGTTCTCACGCGGCAGGACGCCCAGCCACATGCCGTAAGCGTACAGGAAGGATTTGTCGAAGCCATAGTAGGAGGCCAGATCGGCAAGCTGCTCTTCGGAAAGCGAGGCACCTGCGTTTTTGCCCCCGCCCTTCTCATTCATCATCGCCATCTGCATCGTCCGCTCCATCGGACCACCCGGGGTTACCCGTGTGATTCCGAACACCACCAGCGTCGCCCCGATCAATGTCGGAATGATGAGCAAGAAGCGGCGGATGAAGTAGTCGCGCATGAGGCGTTTGGCAGAAAGAAAAAGAAGTCTCCGACAATACGCCGCTGCGCACAAGGTTTTGTGTGTGATTTGAAGGAATCGTCATCTCACTTCGCAAAACCACCGGATGCGTCTGCGTGGAATGGAGGTAGTCATGCTTCAGTCGCATGAAAACACCCTTCGCAGTTCTGATCGTATGTCTGATGTCATCTTGTGGGGTGCCGTTTTTGGCGGTGGCACCGCAGAATCCTATGGCGGATGTGGCGGTGCCCATGCAGCTCCGTGCGGGGACGCCGCATGTCATGGCCAGCATCAACGGCCAGCGCGCCATCCTGCTGCTGTTGGACACCGGCGCTACTCTGAGCGTGTTCGAGCCTGACGTGGCGACCGCCTGCGGTCTTCTCCCCTCCGGTGGGCGCAGACTGCAGATTCGCGGCGTTCATGGGACAGCGGATGCCAGCCAGGCGGTGATGAGCACGCTGGACCTCGGCCAATGGCACACCACCAATGTGCGGTGCCTGGTGCGCGGCATTTCCAACTTTCGACCCGACGGGCTTGGCAGCGCCATCCTTGGCATGGATCATTTGCGCCGGCATTGCAGCTTCATGACTCTTGATTACCAGCGCAACACGGTTGAGCTGGGTTTTTCACGCACGTTTCAACCCACGCGCAGCAGGGTGACGCGCACGCCGCTGCGCTGGTCGATGGGCATGCCCGTCATTCGTGTCAGCTCCGGCGGCATCTCCTGGGACGCGGTGGTGGATTCGGGTTCAACTTGGGGCATCGTGATCAATCAAAGCACCGCCGCACGGCTGGGACATGCCCACGACGGCGTGGGCATGGGCCGAGGTCTGATCCTGAGTGGTGTGGGTGGCAGTGTGCAGGCGGATCAGGTGGGTGCGCGCACGATTCAAGTGCCTGCGGCCACGCTGTGCGGGGAGACTCACCCAAGGGCAACTTTGTACGTCATGCCGGGGCCCATGCGCATCGGGTCACGCTTTTGGCAGGGTACACGTCTGACCGTGGATTTTCGTGGCAATGCGCTCTGGCTGGAGCGTTGACCGCAACTCTTGTGCGCAGCGCCGGTTGACAGTGGCAACCCTTCCATGGATGACTTGCGCATCATGAATCGTACGCACTTCACCATCGTCTTAAGAATGGCTCTGGTGCTCAACGCCTTGATAAGTCTCACGGGATGCGCCGACTCGTTTGCGGTGAAAAATGAGGCGCTGCCAGATGAGATGCAGAAACAGTTGCAGGCCCAGGCGATTTCGGCATCTGAGGTCAAGTTGACAGAAAAGGGCGGCATGAACATCCGAACGCACAGCGTGCCGCCGCCGGAGGGTGTGCTCAAGGTGCCCATGAATTATGAGAATGGCGTTCCGTACCTCAAAGTCAGTCTCAACGGCCACAAACCAAAAAAGTTCATGCTCGACACCGGGGCGGCCAGCAGTGTTTTCGATGCGGAACAGGCGGTGGAATACGGCCTGCGCACCGTGCCGCAGATACGTCCCACCATGGTGGGCGTGTTGGGAAAAGAACCGGGCATGGCGGCGATCATTCCTACCCTGCAGATCGGCACGTGGCGGCTGGAGAACCTCCCCTGCATCATCCGCATGCAGCGCACGGCCATAGGCAGCGGCATGCTGAAGGAGCACTTGGGGATCTCCTTGCTGGGCGTGAACATGCTGGCCAAAAACTGCAAGTACGCGACGCTCGATTTTTTAGAGGAGGAGTTTGAGTTTGGCCTGACCCGCAGTTTTCCCGGTCCTGTTCGCAAGCACATGCACAAGGCCAGCCTGAGCATGAAGCACGGGGTGCCGACGACGCTGCTCAAATGCCGCGGGCTTTCCTGGGAGGGTGTGGTCGATTCCGGTTCTGTTTTCGGTGTGCAGCTGGACCGCCGTGTCGCTGAAGTACTTGGCTATAAAAATGGCGGTTGGGATGTGGGCGGAAACTACCTGATCACGGGTGTCGGCGGTGCGCAGACTCCTAAGGAGGCCAATGTGCGGGTCCTGGAGTTCAGGTCCCTCGGCCTGTTTGGGTCTTATTACCCCTTCGCGCAGGTGGATGTGATGCCTGGTCCGTCACGTCTTGGCACTTACCTGCTTGAGGACTATCGAGTGACCTTGGATTTCGAGCACAATGTGCTCTGGGTCGAATGGGGTTGAAGCACTCCTCAGTATTTTTTTGAGACAGAATCGCAATAGACAAGCATTGCGCATAAAAGTTCAAAAAAATCAAGATGACGGTTGCAAACCTGCTCTCGTCTCCCTATTCTAAAATCCCTTGTGAAATTTTTCACAAGCTCATCTTTCCGACACTTTCTATGGCTAACTTTTTTCCGCGTTGGAGCAACTGGCTGCCGCTCAAGCTCGCCATTGCCGTCGTGTTCATTGCCTTCGGCGTGAGTGTCGGCATTGCCTACTACTTCACACCAAAATACACTCGCGTAGGTTATGAACCGACGCAGCCTGTGCCCTTTTCGCACAAGATCCATGCGGGACAGCTCGCGCTCGACTGCCGGTACTGCCACAGCTTCGTTGAGTCCTCCAGCCACTCGAATGTGCCGACGAATCAGACCTGCTTCAACTGCCATGGCCCGGGCAAAGGCAATATCCGCAGCAACTCTCCCAAGCTGGAGATGGTGATCAAAGCCAACGAAACCGGCAGCTCGATCCCTTGGGTCAAAGTCCACAAGGCGCCTGACTACGTCTATTTCAATCACAGCGCCCATCTCAACCGCGGCATCTCCTGCGTGAACTGCCACGGCAAGATCAACGAGATGGAAGTCGTCCGCCACGATCAGCCCCAGTCCATGGGCTGGTGCCTTGACTGCCACCGCAATCCCGAGAAGAGCCTGCGCCCTCTCGAGTTCGTCACCAAGTTGGACTACAAGCCTGATGATTTGAAGCGTGACGAGTTTTATAAGACTCTCCTCGACAAGAAGGTTCCGGCAGGCGAGATCGCCACTACGATCGGCGGTGAAGGCGCCAAGGCTGACAGCCTTGAACAGATCGTCGCTCTCGCGGAGAAAACTTACGGCAAAAAAGTGACCCAGACTGAAGTGGGCACCCAGATTAAGAAGCACTGGCAGATTCAGCCGCCGGAATCCTGCACCACCTGCCATCGCTAACCCGCCGCCCCTTTTTCTGACACATGAAAAAAATTTGGAAGCATCCTGAGGAGCCGCAGAACGCTAAGCGTTACTGGCGCAGTGTCGCCGAACTGGACCGTCGTGAAGATTTCTTGAAGAATCTGGGCCGTGAATTCCCTGAGGGGGACACCCTGAACGAGGAAGAGCGTGAGAACAGCCGCCGCGAGTTTTTGAAGATCATGGGTGCCAGCGTGGGCATGATGGGTCTGGCCAGCTGCCGCCGTCCGCTCATCAACATCCTGCCTTACACCCAGCACGTCGAATGGATGGTGCCGGGCAAGTCGCTGATGTACGCCACATCCATGCCGCAAAACGGCGGTGCTGTGCCCCTGGTGGTCACTACCCACGAAGGTCGTCCGACTCATCTTTCCCCGAATCCGCTGCACCCGCTGGGTGGCGGTCTTAGCAGTTTTGCACAGGCTTCCGTGCTGGATCTTTACGATCCTGAGCGCTCCCAGAAGCCGATGGGCGCTGGCAAGGAACTCTCCTGGGCCAAGGCGAACGAACTGCTCTCTGCAGCCATTGCTGAAGCGAAAAAGTCCTCAGGTGCCAGCCTTGGCATCGTGATGGGCGGCTCCACTTCTCCGACCTACCAGCGTCTGCTGGGCGAGGTGAAGGCTGCTTTTCCCCAGATTAAACTGTTCCAATACGAAGCAGTGGGTGGCGAAGGCCAGTCCGCAGCGAGCAAGCAAGTGCTGGGCGCTGATGTGAAGTCCTTCGTGAAGCTCGGCTCCGCGATGCGCATTCTCTCACTGGACTGCGATTTCCTCGGGGTGGACCCTGTGGCAGGCGAGCCCATCTCTGCCTTCACCAAGCATCGTGCTAAGGACAAGGCGACGGCGGACATGAACCGTCTCTACGTCTTGGAAAATCGTTACACGCTGACCGGTGGCATGGCCGATCATCGCAAGCCGCTCGCGGCAAGTCTCATCCCTGTGGCCGCAGCCTTGATCGCTGCTCAGCTTGGAGACGCCTCCGCCAAGGCATTGGCTGATACGGCACCCGCAAGCCTCAAAGACTGGATCGCTCCTGCGGTGCGTGATTTGATCGACAACAAAGGCAAGGCCGTCGTGCTCGCTGGTACCCGCTATGGCGCGGAAGTGCATGCACTGGTCGCTTCGATCAACAACGCCTTGGGCGCTTACGGTTCAACCATCGACCTCCTTCAAGCACCTGCGGCTCCTGAGCTCGGCACCTTCGCCGATTTGCAGACTGCAATCGGTGGTGGTCAGGTGAAAACACTCATTTCGCTGACTCCTGCCAGCCTCTACTATGATGCACCGGATGCTGCGGCACTGGCCAAGCTTGTGGCAGACAAAGGCGTGAAGCTCATTCACTTCGGCACTCAGGCAAACGTCACGTCACGTCAGGCTGCGCTGCATATTCCAGCCGCTCATTATCTTGAAGTCTGGGGAGACGTGCGTGCCGCTGATGGTACATACTCGATCGTCCAGCCGATGATCGCACCGTTGTTTGACGGTGCCAGCCGTGTGGAAATCCTGCTGGCTCTCCTCGACCGCAAAAAGCTCGGCCCGGTCGAAGCAGCTGCGCCTGCCGCCGCTGGTGCCGCCGCCGCTCCTGCTGCCCCGGCCGAAGACGCCGCTTACACCGCTGTGCGCGACACTTTCGCCACCGTGGCTGGCAGCCTCGACGAAACGAAATGGAATTTCACCCTGCGTGACGGTTTCCTCAAAGGTTCCGCCTACGCCAAGGCCGCCGGAGCCCCGAATGTCGCCGCAGTCGCTGACTTCGTCGCGAAAGCCACGCCAGTCGTCGCTCCGACGGACGATGCTCTCGAAGTCGTCCTCGTGCCTGACTCCAGCGTCTATGATGGCCGCTACGTCAACAACGCCTGGCTTCAAGAAGCGCCCGATCCAGTGACGAAACTCACCTGGGAAAATGCGGCTTGGATTGGCTCCTTCACCTTCCGTCGTCTGGGTCTCAAAGAAGGCCAGCACGTCAAAATCACCGTCGGCGGCGCCGAAATTGAAATCCCCGCCATCGAAGCTCCCGGGCATGTCTCCAATTCCATCACCCTGCCTCTCGGCTACGGTCAGATTGGCGTTGGCATGGTCAGTGGCGACCGCGGTGTGAACGCCTATGCCCTGCGCAAGCAGCCCGGCACGTTCGTCCTGAGCGGTGCCAAGATCGAAGTCCTCTCCACCGTCGCTGAACTCGCCATCACGCAGTCGCAGAACACGATGGAAGGCCGCGCTGTGTACCGTGAAGGTACGCTCGACACCTTCAACAAGGATGTCGCCTTTGCCCAGAAGACCGGCATGGACGGCCATATCCCGGAAAATATTTCCCTCTACAAAGGGCAGGTCGGTGTCAAATCCGAGACGAATCCAGACGGCTTCGACTACGAGAAGCAGCACCAGTGGGGCATGACGATCGATCTCAGCAAGTGCCTTGGTTGCACGGCTTGCATCATCGCCTGCCAGAGCGAAAACAACATTCCAGTTGTCGGTAAAGATCAGGTGCGCAAAGGCCGTGTGATGCATTGGATCCGCATGGACCGCTACTTCGCCGTGTCCAAATGGGGCACGCACAAGAATGAAGACGGCTCCGTGGGTGTGGATCAGGAAAGTACCTTCGCTGAAGACAACGCCACGCCGGAGCAGCTTGAGAACGCCGAAATGGTGCAGCAGCCTGTGGCCTGCCAGCAGTGTGAATCCGCCCCGTGCGAAACCGTCTGCCCTGTGAACGCTACCGTTCACACCCCCGATGGTCTCAACGCGATGGCCTACAATCGCTGCATCGGCACGCGCTACTGCGCGAACAACTGCCCTTACACCGCCCGCCGCTTCAACTTTTTCGATTACAACAAGCGCAATCCGCTCATCGAAACTTCCGTGCTCGGCCTGAAAGTCGGCAACCTCTACGCCGGCCCTCTGGGCGAGAAGCGCGAGGACGAAAGCCTCCGCCTCCAGCGCAACCCGAACGTCACCGTTCGTATGCGTGGTGTCATCGAGAAGTGCACCTACTGCGTGCAGCGCCTCGAATCCGCCAAAATCCTGCAGAAGCAGGTGCAGCGCGACTCCAAGGACTTCCGCGTGCCGACCGACACTGTGAAAACCGCCTGCCAGCAGTCCTGCTCGGCCGACGCCATCATCTTCGGTGATTTGGCCGATCCGAATTCCGCCGTCACCAAATCGAAGGCATCACCTCGCGATTATCAGGTGCTCAAATACATCGGTACCCGCCCGCGCACGAGTTACCTCGCCCGCCTGCGCAATCCGAACAAGGACATGCCCGGCGCAGAAAACATCGCCGTGTGGAGCAACAACCAATTCTAAACCGGACACATGGACGCCTCCGCTACAGCAAATAACACACCGCGCATCCTCGAACGCGAGCCGTTGGTGTTGAACAACCGCTCCTATTCGTGGATCACGAACCGCATTTGCGGCATCGTTGAAAATAAGCAGCCCGCCCTCTGGTGGGTCCTGTTCGTCCCTTCCGTCTTGCTGACGGGACTGATGGTGTTCTGCTTTACCTACCTCATCTCCACCGGCGTCGGAGTCTGGGGCCAGAAGCAGCCGGTCGCCTGGGCTTGGGATATCACGAACTTCGTGTTCTGGATTGGTATCGGTCACGCGGGCACGCTCATTTCCGCCATCTTGTTCCTCACGCGCCAGCGGTGGCGTACCTCGGTGAACCGTGCTGCGGAAGCCATGACGATCTTCGCCGTGATGTGCGCCGGTTTGTTCCCGGCCTTCCACGTCGGTCGTGTTTGGATGGTGTGGTTCCTCGCTCCGATCCCGAACGCCAACGCCATCTGGCAGAACTTCAAGTCTCCCCTCCTCTGGGACGTGTTCGCTGTTTCGACCTACTTCTCCGTCTCCCTTGTGTTCTGGTTCCTGGGTCTCGTGCCCGACCTTGCCACCCTGCGTGACCGCTGCCGTCCGGGCCTGAAGAAGTTCCTCTACGGCCTGTTTGCACTCGGCTGGCGCGGTGGCAACCGCCACTGGAGCCACTATGAGACTGCCTACCTGCTGCTGGCCGCTCTCTCGACGCCACTGGTGCTCTCCGTGCACTCCGTCGTGTCCTTCGACTTCGCCACTTCCGTCGTTCCCGGCTGGCACACCACGATCTTCCCGCCCTACTTCGTCGCAGGTGCCATCTTCGGTGGTTTCGCGATGGTGCTGACCCTCATGCTTCCCGTGCGCCGCATCTACGGCTTGGATGACCTCATCACAGCGAAGCACATCGACAACATGGCCAAGATCATCCTGCTCACGGGCACGATCGTTGGTTACGCCTACTGCATGGAGCTCTTCGTGGCCTACTACAGCGCCAATCCGTATGAAGCCGCTGCCTTCACGCTGCGTGGTCTCACCGGTCCTTCCACCTGGGCCTACTACTGGATGTTCAGCTGCAACGTGTTTGCCCCGCAGCTCTTCTGGAGCCGCTGGTGCCGCCACAATATCTGGGTCGTCATGATCGTCTGCATGTTCGTGAACGCCGGCATGTGGTTTGAGCGCTACGTCATCATCGCCACCACCTTGGAGCGCCACATGACACCGGGCTCTTGGGGCGTCTATCAGGCCACCTGGGTCGATAAGTACACCTTCCTCGGCACCTTCGGCTTCTTCATGATGCTCTTCCTGCTCTTCCTGCGTTTCCTGCCTGTCATCGCCATTGGTGAAGTCAAAGGAGTCTGCGCCCAGTCGAACCCGCACCAGGACGACCATGCTGAGAAGGGCATCCAGGAGGAAGACCTCATGGACTACGCCGACCGTCATGTCGCCAAACCCGTTGTCGCCTAACATTTTAACTGCACCCCGACTGTGAGCACCACCCTCAAACGAGTCCACGGCTACCTCGCTGAATTTGACAGCGTGAAGGATCTCTACCATGCCGCCGAGCATGTGCGCGATGCCGGCTACCAGCGCTGGGACGTCCATTCGCCCTTCCCGATTCACGGGATGGATGACGCGATGGGCAATCCACGCTCGAAACTCCCCATCCTCGTCTTCTGCGGTGGCATCACCGGCACCATGGTCGCTTTCACCTTGGAAACGATCACGCAGACCAACTTCTGGAGCAGCATCGGCCTCGGCTTCCTGCAAAAGATCGTCGAAACTTACCCGACCGTCGTGCAGGGCAAGCCTACCGACATCTGGACTCTGCCAGCATTCTTCCCGGTGATGTTTGAGCTGACGATTCTCTTCAGCGCCTTCACCACGCTGTTCGGCCTGCTGGCGCTCATCGGCCTGCCCCGTTGGAATCACCCGCTGTTTGTTTCCAAGAACTTCGGCAAATTCTCTGACGACGGTTTCTTCGTCTGCATCGAAGCCCGTGACCCCAAATTCTCCCAGGAAGGCACCAAGAGCCTTCTCGAAAAAGCCGGCGGCAAGAACATCGAACTCGTGGAGGACGAAATCTAAGCCTCGCTTACCCGCACCATGAAGTACTTCTTTCTCAGCTATCTCTTTGTTATCGCGATCGTCGTGAGCGCGTTTGGTTTCCGTGGCAGCAAATCTGAATTGCCGCCGCTCGAAATCATTCCTGACATGGATCAACAGGCCAAGGTGAAATACCAGGCCAGCAGCGAATTCTTTGCGGACGGCCGCGGCGCTCGCCTGCCGGTCAAAGGCACCCTGCCCATGGGTTTTGAAGTCCCCGCGCAACCAGCGTCGGCGACGGAGATTGCCAAGCCTGCCCGTATCGCTTTCACCAGCGGTCTGGGTTACTATGACACCGGTAAAGTCGGCGACTTCTACGGCGACGGTCTGCCAGTCGAAATCACCAACGACAAGACCGTCTTCAACGCTGAATTCATCAAGCGCGGCGAGCAGCGTTATAACATCAACTGCGCCATCTGCCACGGCACCTCCGGCAACGGCAAAGGTGTGACCTCCAAATACGGCATCCTCACCTCCTTCAACTTTCAGCAGGCTGGCAATTTGGACCCTGCCAATGCCGCAGCCTACCGCGCGGATGGTGCCATCTTTGATGTCATCACTCACGGCAAAGGCCTGATGGGCGGCTACGGCGGCAACATCACTTTGCGCGACCGCTGGGCTATTGTGGCCTACATCCGCTCCCTGCAAATCGCCGCTAAAGAGTCTGGCGCCACCCTTCCCCTCCAGTAACGGCACGATCACGCGAATCCCGGCATGAGTCACCACGTCACCTTCAAAGATCTGCCCCAGGGCGGAGAAAAATTCGAACCGGCCAAGGGCGGCAAGCTCATCGGCACATTCGGGCTTTTCGGCCTGATCGGCCTCGCAGCTTCAGCCTTCTTCTTCTTCAAGAACACGGACACTTTCGCCTACTCCTGGCTGTTTGCGGTCTTCTTCAGCTTTACCTTCGTGGCCGGCGGCTGCTTCTGGATCCTGCTCCACAGCGCCTCCAATTCGAGCTGGGGTGTCGCCGTGCGTCGTATCTGGGAAAACATGGCCAACATGGTTATCCCCTTGGCCATCCTTGCCTCCCCGTTGCTGCTGCCAGCCGTGAACCGGCCTCTTTATGAGTGGATGCAGCACCACGACCACGCGAAGACTTTGGCGGAGCATCATCACACTTCGGTCAAGGCAGCGCTTCACCATCTCGTGGTTGAAGGAGATCCTGATCAGCACCTGGCAGCCAACCCACACCTGCACGTGCTGGTCGCCAAGTTTGGCTACATGAACGTGAACGGCTGGTACATCCGCTTCGGGCTTTACTTCCTCATCCTCTGGTTCATCGCCCGCACCCTGCGCGGCAAGTCCGTCAAGCAGGATCAGGATGGCGACATCAAGCACACGATCAAAGCGCGGCAGTTCTCCTGCATTGTGCTGCTCTTCTACGCCCTGACCGTCACCTTCGCTGCCTATGACTGGCTTGTGGGTCTCGACTACACCTGGTTCTCCACCATGTGGGGAGTTTACATCTTCGCAGGCTGCGCCTGGTCCTCCATGGCGGCGTCAATTCTGATCGTCATCTGGCTGCGCAGTCTGGGCTACCTGCAGAAGGTTGTCACGGACGAGCACTACCATCTCATGGGTAAGCTGCTCTTCGCCTTCACGGTGTTCTGGGCTTACATCTCCTTCAGCCAGTATTTCCTGATCTGGTATGCCAACATCACGGAAGAAACCCGCTTCTACCTCACCCGTAACACGGAAGGCTGGCGCGATGTGTCCATCTTCATCCTCATCGGACATTTCGTCGTTCCCTTCCTCTTCCTGCTCTCGCAACAGAAAAAGAAGAACACCACCTACATCAGCATCGGCTGCCTCTGGATTCTGTTCATGCACCTGGTGGACATGTACTGGAATGTCATTCCTGAGCGCGGTCCCTCCCTGGGCCAGGGCGTCTTGGTTCCCTACGCATGGGTGCAGGACATTGCCGCTCTGTGCGCTGTTTTTGGCACTATGGGCTTCCTCTACCTTCGTGGTCTGGCCAAATACAGTCTGTATCCATGGCGTGACCCGCGCCTCATTGAGTCCGTGAACGTCATCAACTGATTCCCCGTTTTTCCATGTCGCAGCCTGATCCATCTAAAAAAGCCGGTGCCACCTTTGTGTGGGTGCTCGGAGCCTTCGCTGGCTTCGCCGTGCTCTTCGTCCTCATCCAAGCCCTCAATGACTCGAAAGAAGGTTTTGACCCACGTGCGCAAGAGCGTAGTGACAACACCGCTGAGATCCTGAAGGCGCAGAATGAAAACATCGCCAAGCTCGGTCTGAACGACGACGCCAAGAAGAAAGCGGTCTTTGAAAAGACGATCGCCGAACTCGGTGCAAAAAAAGCCGGTCTGAGCACTCAGGTTGTCCCCGGATCACCTACCCAGCTCAAACAGGCCGCTGCAGCTACTGCCCCTGCCCCTACCGCTCCTGCACCAGCAGCGCCTGCTGCCCCGGCGGTGCCTGCTACTCAGGCCCCAGCGACCCCCGCACCTGCTGCCCCGGCAGCTCCGATGGCTCCTCCTCCTTCTATTTCTGGAACGCCAGCTCCGCCGATTCCTACCACGTTTGTCCCGACTACTCCCGCAACGCCGGCTCCTCCGATTCCTGCAGTTCCAGCCCCAGCCCCTGCCGCACCCGCTTCGCCCCAGTAAGCCATGCAGACCACTCCCGCTATTCCTGACACAGAGCTTCAGGCCGACAATCTTCGCCGCGCGGCGATCGACAAGTCGGTGAAAGGCCCTGTGCTCTTTCTCTTCACCAACGGAGCCTTCTGGCTCATGCTTTCCACCCTGCTCGGCGTCCTCGCCGCGATCAAGCTGGTGGAACCTGAGTTTCTTGGAGACTGCCAGTATCTCACCTATGGCAGACTGCAGCCTGCGCACATCAATGCCCTCGTTTATGGCTGGGGAGTTCAGGCCGCTCTGGGCGTCATGCTGTGGATCATGGCACGTCGCTCCGGTCAGGAATTGAAGGGTGGCAAGAGCCTCCTCATCACCGCTGGCGTGTTTTGGAACATCACCATCACCTTTGGTATCATCGCCGTTCTCATGGGCAAGAGCACCTCGATCGAGTGGCTGGAGATGCCCAAGTTTGTCTGGCCCGTGCTGCTGGTCTGCTTCCTTTGCTACGCCTGGCCCATCGTCCGCATGTTTAGCCGTGCTTTCCGTCCTGAGGGCTTCATGGTCAGCACCTGGTACATCCTTGGTGCCTGCTTCTGGTTCCCTTGGATCTTCATCACCGCCAACGTCGCTCTGCATTGCCTGCCGGGCCTGGGTGCCATTGGTGCCGGTATTGACGCTTGGTACATCCACGGAGTGATCCTTCTGTTCTTCGTCCCCGTCGGTGTCGGCTCCGCTTATTACTTCATTCCAAAGATCACCGGCCAGCCCATTGCTTCGGCACAGCTTGCATCCGCCGGTTTCTGGAGCCTCGCCATCCTTGGCGGTTGGACGGGTATGCAGAAATACATGGGTGGCCCGCTACCAGCGTGGATGTCCTCGGTAGGCGCATGCGCCGGTGTGCTGCTGCTGATTCCAGTGTGTCTTGTCGGCCTCAATCACCACCTCACGACCCTTGGCAAGCACAGTGCTGTGGCCGCCAGCCCCACCCTTCGCTTCATCTTCTTCGGAGCACTCTTCTACCCCGTGTCGGGCTTGGTTCTCGCCCTGAATTCCGCGTTCTGGACTGGTGCCAATCTGCAGTTCACCCAGTCCTGGTACGCTTTCCAGACAGTCAGCGTGTACGGCTTCTTCAGCATGTGCATCTTTGGTGCCATCTACTACATTGTCCCCCGTCTCTCCGGCTGTGAATGGCTCAGCGTCCGCCTGATCCGCAACCACTTCTGGTTCTCGGTCTATGGCATCGGCACCATTGTCATCATGAGTCTTGTGGCCGGCTGGCAGCAGGGTGTGGATCTGAACGATCCCGACCATTGGGACCAGACCTTCATGAATCACGTCATCAATTCCCGCCCCTACGTGGTCTCTCGTGCGGTGGCCTGGGCGCTCATCAGTTTCTCCAACCTCATGTTCCTTCTTCACCTTCTGCTCATGGTCGCAGGTCTGGGTCGCCGCAGTTCGGCACCCACCTTGCTTGAACACGACCACGACGATCACGCTCTTCCCCACGAAGCCCACGCATGACGAACTTCCGCACATTCATTCTCGGTCTCGCCGCCTCCTTCGGGTTGCCTTGGCTGTGTCTCATCGTTCTCCCGGCGATGCAGTACGAGCAGCTCACCCCTGTCGCTTATGACAAGGACAAGGACGGCGTCGAAGGATTCTTCCCGCCTGCTCCCGTCAATGGCCAGGGCCAGCTCGTTTACATCCGTGAAGGCTGCAATCAGTGCCACACACAGATGATTCGTCCGGTTCAGCTCGGCCTCGACGGCTGGTACAAAGGCTGGGGCCAGGATCAGGAAGCCCGCCCCACCACTCCGGCGCGTCCCAACGTTCTGGGTGACTACCTCGGCGAGAAATACGCCCTGCTCGGCATTCAGCGTGTCGGCCCAGACCTCGCCAATTTCGGCTGGCGTGCTCCTTCCAAGGCCGCTCTCTACCAGCACCTCTACTCACCGCGTTCCGTCCATGACTGGAGCACGATGCCCGCCTACACCGGCCTCTTTAAGCTGCAGAAAATCCAGGGACCCATCTCCGAGGGTGCCGTGAAGCTGCCAAGAAAATTCGCGGCACCTGCCGGTTATGAAGTCGTTCCGACTCAAGAAGCCAAGCAACTCGTCGAATACCTTCTCTCCCTGAAAAAGGATTATCCCGTTCCCGGACAGGCTGCAGCCGTTGCTGCCGCTCCCGCCAAAAAGTAGCCCCCTCTCGCGACCCGCACGCCCCCATGAGCGCCCCCGCCCATCCAGACAGCACCGATCTCGACCGCCTTCACAATGCTGTGAAGCGCGAGAAAGTAGATCTCGCTCCCGAAAGCCAGCCTGCGCCCCTCTGGGCCATGTTTTTGCTCATGATCGTCGCCATCATCGCCGGCGGCCAGCTTGGCCCCATGACCGGCGGCTGGAGCTTCAATGTCAGCAATCCCTTCGCCACCGCGGGTGGTGGTGATCCACGTCCAGGCGGAGCCGGAGTAGGAGATGCGCTGGATCCCTTTGCGCTTGCCATGAAAAAAGGCTCCAGCGGCTATGCCGTTTGCGGTGGTTGCCATCAGGGCAACGGTGGCGGCCTTCCCGGCCAGTTCCCCCCTCTTGCTAAGTCTGAATATGTTGTGGGTGGCACCGAGCGTCTGATCCGCATCGTTCAGCACGGCCTTATCGGACCTGTCACTGTCAATGGCCAGGGCTTCAACACCCCCGGCGGCATGCAGCCCTTTGGTGGCACGATGTCCTCCCAAGACCTTGCCAACGTGCTGACCTTCATCCGCAATTCCTGGGGCAACGAGGCCACCATGATCACCAAAGACATGGTGCAGAAGGTGCGCGATGAAGAGAAACGCACCTCCCAGTGGACCATCTCCGAACTGGAGCCTTTTGCTGACAAGAATGTTCCCGGCGACATCCCCGCTGGTCCCGGCGCTACCGCTGCCGCTGCACCCGCACCTGCCGCCAAGTAATCTTAACTGCAATGACCCGTGTGAAGCAAACCGTCTCCCGCCAGGCACCTTGGGCTGCCTTCGGAGTCGTCATGCTGATCGCGAACGTAAGCTGCGGCAAGTTGCCTGAAGCCGTCGCCGAAGTGAAACTCCCGCCCGCTGTGGAGATCGCTGAAACTCCCAGCATCACTGGCAAAGTGACGCTCAAAGGTGCCGATGCCACCGCACTGCGCAAAGTCGTCAATGTCGGAGGCAATCCATTTTGCACCGGTCATGGCGACATCATTGACTCCACTTGGAAAGTGGCTGCTGACGGCTCCCTTGCTGACGCCGTGATCACCGTGCGTGGCAGCCAGCGCGCCAGCAATCTCTCCAGTGCGCCTTTGGTGGATCAGACAAACTGCGAATTCGTCCCGCACACCGTGGCGATCCAAGCCGGGCAGAATATCCGCTTTCACAACAGCGACCTGACCTTCCACAACATCCGCGTCTCGCGTTACGAAGCTCAGGGCAAAAGCACCAACATTGACAACTTCGGCCAGCCCTCCCGAGGCGACGAAAACCTGAAGACCTTCAACACACCAGGCATCTATCGTCTTGAATGCGACGTACATCGTTGGATGAACGCATGGGTGGTGGTGCATGAAGGTGCCCACGCCGCAGTTTCCACCTCCGATGGCCGTTTCTCCATCTCCCGTGCGCTGGCTGACGGCGACTACGTCGTCGAAGCCTGGCATCCGCAATTTTCGCAAAGCATCACCCACACCGTCACAGTACGTGATGGCAAGGCCACCGCTGATTTCGAGTTCGACTTCGCGAACGCCCACCCCCTCTGACCCTTTTTTGACCCCTAGCCTATGAGCGCCGCCGCCACCACTCACGATCACGCCCACGATCATTCGCATGACGATCATGCACACGGGCATCATGAACAGAGCTTCATCTGGAAGTACTTCTTCTCCAGTGATCACAAAACCATCGGGATCCAGTATGGCATCACCGGCTTGCTCTTTCTGCTCTTTGGTTTCTTCCTCATGCTGCTCATGCGCTGGAGCATCGCCTATCCGGGGGTGCCAGTGCCCGCGCTCGACCTGATCCGTCAGATTCCTGTTATCAACGGTCTTTTTGACAGCATGTTTGGCCGCTGGTTGAACGCTGACGGCTCGCTGAACGGCGAACTGTACAACATGCTCGGTGCCATGCACGGTACGATCATGGTGTTCTTCGGCATTGTGCCGCTCGGTTTCGCCGCCTTCGGCAACTTCGTCATGCCGCTGCAGATTGGCACCATCGACATGGCCTTCCCCCGCCTGAACATGGCGAGCTACTGGCTCTTCTTCATCAGCTGCATTCTGATGATGACCAGCTTCTTCGTCGGCACCGGTCCGGTGCAGACCGGCTGGACGATGTACTCGCCGCTTGCCTCCACTGCGAACATGGGTGTGACGAGCGTCTGGGGCCACGGCCACACTTGGTGGCTCTCGGCGATGGTGTTCAACATCTCCGCTTCCCTCCTCGGTTCCGTCAACTTCATCGCCACTCTCATCAACCTCCGCACCAAAGGCATGTCCTGGATGAAGATGCCCTTCTTCTGCTGGGCGATGTTCGTCATCGGCTTCCTGCTTCTGCTGGCCTTCCCGCCGCTCGAAGTGGCCTCCATCCTGCAGCTCTCAGACCGCTTGTTCGGTTCCTCGTTCTACCTGCCCACGGGCCTGATGGAAGGCGGCAAGCACCTCGACATCTCCGGTGGTGGCAGCCCCCTGCTCTATCAGCATCTGTTCTGGTTCCTCGCCCATCCTGAGGTGTACGTGCTCATCCTGCCAGCGTTTGCCATTCTCACCGAAGTCATTCCCTGCAATGCCCGCCGTCCGCTGTGGGGCTACAAGTCGATGGTGTATTCCGTGCTCACACTCGGCTTCCTGAGCTTCCTCGTCTGGGCGCATCACATGTACCTGACCGGCATGGGCACTATGATGTCCACCTACTTCCAGATCACCACGGTACTCATTTCGGTGCCATCGGTGGTGCTGCTGACCTGCTTGATGGTGTCGCTCTGGGGTGGTTCCATCCGCTTCAATACGCAGATGCTCTTCGCTTCAGCTTTCCTGCCCATGTTCGGCATCGGGGGTCTCACCGGTCTGCCGCTGGCGTTCTCGTTCATCGATCTTGCCATGCACGACACGTATTACGTGATCGGCCATTTCCACTACGTCGTCGCTCCCGGAACGATCTTTGCGCTCTTCGCCGGCATCTATCACTGGTTCCCGAAAATCACGGGTCGTTTCATGAACGACAAGCTCGGCAAGCTGCACTTCTGGCCTTCGCTCATCGGCATGAACCTCGTTTTTGGTCCCATGTTGATCCAGGGCATGGCCGGCTTCCACCGCCGCTGGTATGACGGCGGCAAGTACTTCGAAAACACCAGCAGCATGTCCCATTGGACCACGACGCTGACCCATAAAATCGGTGCCTTCTTCGGCTTGAACATCCCAGACAACATGCTGTCCCTCAACATCGTCATGTCTGTCGGTGCCTTCATCCTCGCGCTCGGCCAGGTCCCCTTCATCATCAATTTCTGGTTCAGCATTAAAGGCGGCAAAAAAGTCACCAACGACAATCCTTGGGACGCCACCACGCTGGACTGGGCCACGCCTACCCCGCCGCCGCATGGCAATTTCCTGTTTGACCCGGTCGCCCATCGTGGCCCCTACGAGTACAGCCTTCCCGGCCACAATACTGACTTCTATCCGCAGTGGGAGTCCGAACCCGGCAAACCCGACCTCAAAGCCCTCGCAGAAAAAGCGCAGGCGCATCACTAATCCGCGAACTTCGAACCGCGCACCGCGACTACTTCAATGGACATCCCCTACACAGTTCACGCCCGTCCAGACACCGGTCTTTACAATGCGAAGATCGGCATCTGGCTCTTCCTCGCCTCGGAAGTCATGCTCTTCGGCGGCTTGTTTTCTGCCTACATCTTCCTTCGCGTCGGCGCCGACTATCCGTGGCCGGTGCATGATCTGGATGTGAGGCTCGGCTTCATCAACACCGTCGTCCTCATTGCCTCCTCGGTGACCGTGCTCATGGCCCTGGCCATGCTCAAGCTGCGCAAGTTCGGCTGGTATCGCATCAACATGGCCCTCACCGTGCTTTGCGCCGGTGTCTTCATGTTCAACAAGACGCTCGAGTACAAGGCCAAGTTCGCCCACTACGCCGTGAAGCTTACAGACGGCACCCTGCTCACCGGCCATCTTCCCCATGGCTACCAAGTGAAGTTCGACGGTGTCACCGAGCTCGCGCTTTCGGTTCCTGTCAAACACACTGCTGTGACCGCGGATCCCGTCGGTTACGTTCTGCCGTTCATCGAAGGCACCGCTCCTAAGTTCAAAACCGAAAGCGGCCAGGAAATCACCTTGGACGAGGCATCAATTGAGGCCCTCATCGCAGAGGCGCTTAAAAAGGCCAAAGCAGAAAACAAGGGCACCGCTTCCATCAAGCTCGTTGCCACCGCACCGATTAAACTTGCAGCCAAGCCTTCCGAGATTTTTGGCTACACCGAAACGACCATCACCTTCCGTGACGGCACCACCGCCACCGGCAAGCTGACCGATGACAAAATGACCCTCGAAGTCGATGGCGTCGATGCACGTGGCGTGGCGCAGTCGGAAAAGTCCCTCGCCTTTGATCACCGCTACCTTGGCGACGCCTGGCAGAAGGCCTTCGTCGAGAATCGTGATCATCACATCAGTGAGTTTGAAAAGGATTACCCGACCCGTGATAAGTCCCGCTCTGCCACGCTGCAGAAAGACGCGCTCTACTTTAAACTGAACTCCGCCGAGCCTCCTGCTGAAGGTGCCGCCCATGGCGATGCTCATGGTGCTGAAGCTCACGCCCCGGCCGCAGGTCATGGCGAAGGACACGCCCATCACCCCACCGTGGTGCTGGAAAAGAAGGATTTCACTTTCTTCTCCAACTTCACGCCAAAGCTGAACACCTACTACGCCATCTACTTCACACTCACCGGTCTTCACGGTTTGCATGTGGTCGCCGGTGCCGGGGTGCTGCTCTACTTCTTGGTGTTTGACGGCAAGCGCCTGCGTCAGGACCCTGAGCATCTCGCCAATCGCGTCGAAGTCGGCGGCCTGTTCTGGCACTTCGTCGATCTCGTCTGGATCTTCCTCTTCCCTCTCCTTTACCTCCTCTAATCCCGCAATCCTTTAACCGTCATGGCTGACAACGTCGAAGCAATCCAAAAATCGATCAAGTGGTACTTCATCATCGGGGGTGCCCTGATGATTCTGAGCGGTGCCACCGTGGGACTTTCCTATGTAGAGCTTCCCACCCACAGCCTGAACATCCTCGTCGGCATGATTCTGGCGACGATCAAAGCCTCGATGGTGGCTCTGATCTTCATGCATCTTAACCATGAGAGCAGTCTGATTTACAAGATCCTCGCCTTCACCGTGGTCTTTGCGATTGTTCTCTTCACACTTTTCATCCTGGCCCACGAAGACCCGCTCGTTTTCCCCGGCTTCTACGCCCCTGTCGAACAGCAGTAGTCCTCCTTACTTCCCTTATGTCTCTCAAGCACTTCCACCTTGTCTTTCTCGTCTTCGCCATCTTGTGCGACGCCGGGTTCTGGCTGTGGATGCATTTCATGCCTGAGGAAGCCGCCAAGGCGGGAGCCGCGCCCCTCAAAAACTACGCTGGGCTGCTCTGTCTTACCCTCTTGGTCTATGCCGTGTGGTACATCGGCAAAAAAATGCGCACCATCATCTGAGTTCATGATTCCTGCACTTCCATCTTCCGTTCTCGCCTGCGCCACCTGCATGGCCGACAAAGGCAGCCTTGTCGGACAGGCCCAAGGATTCGCCATTCTATTCATGCTGGGCATGCTTGCCTTCATGTTCCTCTGCGCCGCCGGCTTCGTTTATTCTTTTGTGCGTCGTCAGCGTGCGCATCAAGACCTCACCACCGTCTCAGCTTGACCTCTCTTTTCTAGCATATGACCCTTAAACTCGATTCTATCAATGTCTGGATGGGCCAGACCGTAAACGCCTCTGAACACGGTGCCCTTGTTGACCACATGCTGGGCTTTGTCCACTGGTTCATGGTCGTGCTGGGCGCGGGCTGGTCCATTTATCTGGCCATCGCCTTCTATCGTTTCCGTCAGAAGAAGACCGCCCGGGCCGACTACTATGGCTTCCGTGGCCATGCGACCACCCACATCGAAATCGGCGTGGTCATCGTGGAAGCCATTCTCCTTCTCGGCTTCGCCTTCCCGCTCTGGTCCCGCCAGGCGGATGACTACCCCACCTCCCCCGACACCATTCGCATGCGCGCCTTGGGCGAGAAGTTCCTCTGGAACTTCCAATATCCCGGGACCGACATGATGCTCAGCACGTGGGACCTGCGCAATGTTGATGGCGCCACCAACACCATGGGTAAAGACCTGCACGACCCGAACGGCAAGGACGACTTCGTCAATCCCGGCACCATGAAACTCCCTGTGGGCCGTCCAGTCATCGTTGACGTCGCCAGCAAGGACGTGATTCACAATCTCGCGCTCGTGCCGATGCGTGCTGCTCAGGATGCCACCCCTGGTGTGAAGAGCCACATGTGGTTCAAGCCGATCAAGGAAGGCAGTTGGGACATCATCTGCGGTCAGCTTTGCGGCCCGGGCCACGCCCAGATGAAAGCCATTCTCGAAGTGGTGCCCGCCGCCGAATATGACGCCTGGGCCAAGGAGCAGTCCGACGCCGCGAAAAAGAAGATCGAGGCCGCCGAAGCCGCCGCGCCGAAGCCTGTTGCTGCTCACTAATTTCCATCCTCTCGGATGGCAGAACCGAAGGGCAAAATAATGACCTCATTATTTTGCCCTTCTGCTTTTACCATACGTTCCTGATCTGTGACATAATGCACTCCCGCGCCTTTCATCGCTATGCCCTGTTCACGCTCGCCGTTGGCGTAGTGCTAATCTGGTGGGGCGCAGCGGTGACCACGGAAGACGTCGGCCTCTCCGTGCCCGACTGGCCGCTGTGTTACGGCAAGCTCAACCCCGAGGGCTGGTACAAGGTGCCTGCGCTGCTGCTTGAGCACGGGCACCGCTGGATCGCCACCACCATTGGTTTTCTGGTGCTGGGCATGTACTTCTGGCAGTTTGCCAAGTTTAAACCCGGCTCCATGGAGGGTGTCGGTATCATTCTCTGTTCCTTCGGCTTTCTGGTGCTGATCTTCATGGGGGCAGTGGGCACCGCTGCATTTATCGGGATTCTCGGTTTATGCTGGCTGGTCTTGAAATGGTACAGTCAGCGCTGGCCCTTGCTGCGCGGCCTGACCACGCTCGCTTTGATGTTGGTCGTGGTGCAGGCCTCCCTCGGTGGTTTGCGGGTCTTGAAAATGTCTGACCCGCTGGGCATCACGCATGGGACGCTCGGTCAGTTGTTCTACTGCCTGCTGGTCTTCATCGCTTTCGCCTCCTCCCGCACTTGGACGGAAGGCCGTCTTGTGCTCAACCTTAAACAAGCCGCTCGCGCACGCTTTTGGTCGCTGGCGTTGTTTCTATGCATCTTCGGCCAGCTCATTCTGGGGGCCAGCCTGCGCCACACACAGCGCACCTATCTCGCCGCCAGTGACATCCTCACCACCAAAGGCCAGTGGTTGCCGCCGGTGCACCCGCCGGATGTGTTTCTGCTCTTCGCGCACAAATACTGGGGCTTCACCGTCGCATTGCTGATCATTTTTGTTGCTGTTCGTGCGCGGCGCTGGCTCATCACGCTGCCGCGGATGCGCCCTGTTGCTACG
Organism: Prosthecobacter sp.; assembly: GCF_029946185.1. Classification (GTDB taxonomy): domain Bacteria; phylum Verrucomicrobiota; class Verrucomicrobiia; order Verrucomicrobiales; family Verrucomicrobiaceae; genus Prosthecobacter. The sequence goes on along the minus strand of NZ_JAQSEA010000060.1, from coordinate 26,344 downwards.
CTGCTGCTGTTCATGCCCACCGTGCAGGTGGCGCTGGGCATCTTCGTGATCCTGACCGGCAAAAGCTTCTGGGTCACCAACTTCCACGTGCTCAACGGACTGGGACTTCTCGCGCTCAGCAGCCTGCTCGTCGCCACCTTCTGGGGAGACAGGCTGTGCCGTCGGGAAGTGACTGAGGAGTGAGGGAAGTTGACCGCTGTTTGCGGGTCGCCCTTGGAAGGCCATTGGCCTTCAGTCCCTGCTCGTACGACTCGAAGACCCTTGGGCTGCCGCCCTGATGCCCACAACCATCAACCATCGTCAACTTCCTCTACTGCGTGCTCATGCTGAGTGTCGGAGCTTCTGCGACAACGCGCGGCTCATCAAACTCGGTGAGCTTCTGACGCCAATGGGCCGCTTGGCCGGTATTGCCTGTGGCAACGTTGAACTGAGCCAGGCGCTTGATGGCGTCGCGAAGCCGAAAGCGGTCCTGCTGCGCAAGCAAGGCGGCGCGCGCGTTGAGTCCCTCGTAGCCGGATTGCAGCAGGGCTCCTGACTCAGTGTATCTTTTCTGATTCAGCAGAACTCCTCCCAGCAGGCTCTCGGCATTGAAGCGCTGCCAGTGTTCAGGCTGCTGTTGTATGCTCTGTGCCAGACAATCACGGAGCAGCGGCTCGGCCTTGGTCCATTGTCCAGTTTGCAGCAACAAGCCGCCTAGGTCAGCGGCCGCGGCGGCAACCGCTGCCGTGTCTGCAGGCGTGTGCTCGCGTCGCACATCCAGCACCTGCTGGTAGATCGCTTCCGCTTCTTCGACCTTGCCGGCATGCCAGTGGGTCTCGGCCAGTCCGGTCAGAGTTGCCAGGGTCTCGGCATGCTCGGCACCGAGGACGCGCTGCTGAATTTGCAGCAGATTGAGGTACATTTTTTCAGCCCGTGCATGGTCCCCATGGCGGTCATGCATGGCCGCCATCGCAAGCATCTGCGCGAGCACGTCAGGGTCTCCCGGGCCGTAGGCCATCGTCATAGATTCGATGGTTTGGAGCTGCAGCGTGGTGGCCTGCACATGCTGGCCCGCTGCATCCAGCGAGGCGGCCAGTTGCTGCATCGAGCGCAGAGTTTGGGCATGACTGGCACCCAGCACCCGCTGCCGTACCACCAGCGATTCCTTTCGCAGCTTCGTGGCTTTCGAGTAGCAACCGTGGTCGTCATACATCTGGGCGACGGTGTCCATCTGCGCCAGGATTTCAGGATGCTCCGGGGGTAAGGCCACCTTCAAGGTTTCTAGCACTTGCATCTGCGCAGCCTCGGCGTCGGTGCGCCTGCCCTGCGCCTCATACTCGTTCGCCAGATTTTTCAGCGAAAGCAGGGTCTGCGGGTCTCTGGGGCCGAGCACGCGTTGTTTGGCGTCCAGACTTTGATGGTGCAGCTTCAGAGCTTCATCATGCCTGCCCCTCCGCCCCAGCATCAGAGCCACGCGGTCCGCCTGCTTCAGCGTGTCGGGGTGTTCCGCGCCGCGCGATTTTCTCAAAATTTCCAGCGCGCCGAAATACAATTTCTCCGCGTCCGCAGACATGCCAGCCTTTTCGGAGGCTTGGGCGGCGATGTTCATCGTGATGAGCGTGCGTGGATCATTGGCACCCAGCACGCGGCGCAGTCCTTCCAACTGTTCGCCACGTCGTTTCAGGGCGTCGGCATGTCTGCCCTGCACGGTGTCTGAATGCGCCAGATGCCCGAGGGTCTCTAGCGTGTCGAGGTGGTCCGGCCCCAGCACGCGTTTCTGCACGTACCAAAGATTGAGAAACAAGGTCTCCGCCTCCTGGTGCTTCGACTGCGCGGCACAAACGGCCGCCAGAACTGAGATCGTCACAAAGGTGTCCGGGTGGTCTGGACCCAGAGACTTTTGCTGGGCGCTCAGGGTCCGGTGGAGCAGTGTCTCTGCATCCACCAGCCGGCCTTCAGCCTGCATGGCGGTCGCCAGCAGCCGCATGGAGCGCAGGGTATCCCGGTGCCCTCTCCCAAGCACCAGCTTGCGCTTCTGCAGGGAGCCCTGCAGCTGCTTCTGCGCATCCACCGGCTGCGACAGCGCCAGATAGGTCAGGCCGATCGTCTCCTGCATCCGCGCCCCGGCCTCAGGGTTCTCAGCCAGAGTGTCCAAATTTTCGATGCCCACCGCTAGCATGTGCTGCAACAGTGCGGCATCCTTTCCCTTCACTGAATCCGGCGTCAGCGTGGCAAACATGTCCTCTAGAAACCGGGCGCTCATGGAATAGGACTCCGACCTCTGTCTGGCTGAAACGCGGGCCTCTTCGCGCTTATCCTTCAAGAACAGCCAGCCCATGGTCGTCATGCCCCCTGCCAGCAGCAGCACAAGCGCTGCTGCGAGAGAGAACATTCCCCGGTGCTCGCTGATGAATCCGCCCAGCGTCGAACCATGGAGCATCGGCATTTTTTCCGTGGCTGCTGCTTCGGTGAGGTAGCGTAGGAAATCGTTCACCAGCACATCTACCGTCGGGTACCGGCTCTCAGGCCTCTTTTCCAGAGCACGCATCACGACCCAGTCGAAATGCTCCTCCATGAGTTCGACGTAGGTGGCAGCCTCCAGCTTGCGGTTCACAGCCAGTCCGGTGAGTTGTGTCCTGGGCAGCGTGCGAAGCAGGGCGGAGGGCTTCTCCACGAGTGTGTCGCACACGACCCTCTTCACCTCATCCAGATGTCCCGCCGCGTTCTTGGGGGTGGGAATCGGTAGTTGCCCGGTGATCAGCTCATAGAGCAGCATGCCCAGCGCGTAAATATCGCTACGTGCATCGATCCCCTTCTCGGCCACATGCTCTGGAGACAGGTAGGCGGCAGGTGCACGCAACTGTCCCGTGGATGCGACGAGGGAGTGGTTCATCGCCGCAGCGATGCCAAAGTCCGTTACCTTCAGCGTCGGCAGCCCTTGATCACCCCATTTGACGAGCAGGTTCGAAGGTTTGAGATCACCATGCACCACGCCTTTCTGGTGCGCATGATGGATGGCACTGCAGGCTTGGATGAACAACCGGACGCGTAGCAGCAGCGACACTTTCTGCTCCTCACAAAACTGGGTCATGGGTGTCCCGTGCAGCAACTCGGTGACGAGATAGGGCTTGCCCCCCGTGGTCATGCCAGAGGCGTGCGGCCTGGCAATATCGGGGTGGTCCAGCAGCGCCAGCGCATGCTTTTGCGCTTCATAGCGGAACAAAAAGTCGTTGGCGGCTGCCGCCACGATCCTGATTGCCACGAACTCTGCCACTCGCGGGTTTCGCTCGGCCATCCACAAGATGCTGCTCGAACTGTCGTCAATCATTTGCAACAGCCGGTACGGGCCGATCGTGTCTCCCGGCTGCTCTTCCAACGTGCCATGCACTGGGGATTTCGACACGCGGATCCCCCGTGTCCGTCCTTCTTCGCCGGGGTGATTACGCAGCCGCTCCCAGACCTCATTCCACAGCACCTTATCCTTCCCACAGGCAGATGTGAGAAAGACATGGCGCTCAATGTGATTTGCACGTTCGAGCGCTTCAGCGAAGAGCTGCTCGACGCGGGCAGGGTCTCGACTCATAGGAAAAAGGACATACTATTATTTCCATAATAGTAATCCTCCTCCTGTTCTGTGGTAATGAATCAGGCTTCAATCGCTCCTTAACACCGGTTCACGGCACCAGCTCGCCTACTAGTAAAATAGCACCCGGGTAGAAGGCCGTACCATCGAAGCGTTCCGGCTTGTCGATCTTGTTGCTGTTCTTCGCCAGAATGACCGCCTTGTCGGGTTGCTTGGCATCGATCTCGATCATTACGCTGTGCACCTTGTCTTCAAGATCACTGCCAATAACCAATGCGCTGAGGCGGTGGTAGGTGCAGTGCGCATCAAAACGCGGAACGATCTTCGCCGGTTGATCATCCAGCGTGACAATGACCTGCCCGCAGTCTGGGCCGATGATGTCATAGATGGAGCAGCGCGTGCCTTTGAAGTTAAACGTGATCGTGTCACCCGCCTGCGAACCTTTGTGCAGCGTGGTCATGCGGTTGGCCCAGCGTTTGCCGAAGTCATCCGACTTTGGATCAAGCAGCGTGAAGCCTTTTGAGAGTGTAGCGGCGGAGATGGGCAGCAGCTTGGCCTGCTCGTAATTCGTGGCGATGAAAGGTGCGCCCAGTACATGCGGGCCGGGAGTTTTGGAAGCAGCCTTGATCGGCTCCTGCGAGCGCACAATGGCTGCCAGGTACAACTCATGGCCGGTTTCCACATGCGGATGCACGCTGTCAGGCGCGAAGACGAATTTCCCTTCCAGCGCCTTTTTCTCCTCGTCCGTCTTCGGCAGTTTCGCCTTCCACACCAGCTTGCCTTCCTTCGCCAGCTTCGCCACTTCCATGCCCATGTGAATCGTCGGGATGCCATAGTGATCGGCGATCTTTTCCATCGCGCTTGCAGAGCGCTGGAACTTCCCTTCGAGCATCGCGGGCACGAGCGCTTCGGTCACCGTGTATACAAAGCAGATGTCGCACTCCGGCAGCGCTTTCCAGGTCTGGCGCACGATGCCTTCCATGCAGCGGAAGATTTGCTCCGGCGATGCCCCTCCATCATTCACCGCAAACTCCACGAACATCAGGTCCGGCTTGTGATCCAGCACATCCTGCTTCACCCGAAACACCCCAAGGTCTGAGCCCGTGCCACCGATGGCTGCATTGATCTCGCTGAACTTCGCCTTCGGATAAGTCTGCTGGAAATACGCCAGCGTCTTTGGCCGCCACCCAGTCTGCGCCGTGATGGAGCCGCCGAGGTAGCCAATCTTGATCTCGGCACCCGGCGTGTTGGCCTTGGCAAAGAAGTTCGGCAGCCCCTTGCGTGGGTGGCACTCCTGCGCGGGCACGAGCGGGAATTCATCCGCAGCAAAAGTGGCGGTGGCAAAAAGCAGAAAGAGGCAGTGGCGCAGCATAAGGACTCGGTTGAAAGGTTGAGCCGTCAGCATGCGAAGCAAATTTTCATGAACAACTTCGACTTTCGCTCCTCGCTTCAACACGGCCTGGCCATCCCCGCGCATCCGCTCGCACTCACCGCGCAGCGCAAGCTCGACGAACGCCGGCAACGCGCCTTGGCACGCTACTACATCGCCGCAGGTGTCGGCGGGCTCGCCGTCGGAGTGCATACCACGCAGTTTGCTATTCGCGATCCTCAAGTCGGTTTGTTCAAGCCCGTGCTGGAACTCGCGAAGGAGGAAATGGACCGCGCGGCCAAACCCCTCGTCCGCATCGGCGGCATTTGCGGAGTCACAGCGCAGGCCACCGCTGAAGCGGAGATGCTGCACGACCTCGGCTACCACGCCGGCCTCCTCAGCCTAGGCGCGCTGCGCACCGCTACCGAAGATGAACTCATCGCGCACTGTCGCGCCGTGGCGGATGTCCTGCCCATCGTCGGTTTTTATCTCCAACCCAGCGTCGGTGGCCGCGTGCTGCCCTACTCATTCTGGCGTCGCTTTGCCGAAATCGAAAACGTGGTTGCCATCAAGATGGCCCCGTTCAACCGCTATCAAACGATAGATGTCGTGCGCGCCGTCATCGAAGCCGGACGCGACGACATCACCCTCTACACCGGCAACGACGACAGCATCGTGACCGACTTCCTCACGCCCTTCCGCTTCGCAGGAAAAGAACGCCGCATCATCGGCGGCCTCCTCGGCCACTGGTCCGTCTGGACCCAGCGCGCCGTGCAGCTTCTGGAACAATGCCGCAACGCCGAAGCCACCTCCGAGTTGCTGCGCCTCGGCATCGAAGTCACCGACAGCAACGCCGCCTTCTTCGACGCCGCCAACGCCTTCCACGGCTGCATCGCCGGCCTCCACGAAGTCCTCCGCCGCCAGGGCCTCCTCGAAGGTCTCTGGTGCCTCGACGAAAACGAATCACTCAGCCCCGGCCAGCTTGAAGAAATCGACCGCGTATATGCCGCTTACCCGCACTTGAACGATGATGCGTTTGTGGAGACGCATCGGGATGAGTGGTTGAGGTGAGGCAGAGGTTCATGAGCAAGCGTCTCCCCGGCCGGGGTCCCGGAGGGACCAGAGAAATTAGCCGGTGATGAAGCGAAACCGCGGAGCGGTGCAGCGAGAATCACCGGATCGATGGCCCACCCCCCCCACAACAGAAGGTTGCGCCCCGGTAGGGGCACGAGAAGCTGCCGCATGCCCTCTACGCATCTCTCGCTGCATTATCATTTGGTGTTCAGCACCAAGAACCGCGAGCCTTGGCTGGCTCCTACCGCACGAAAGCGCGTGCATAAATACATCGGCGGCATCCTGCGCAACATGAACGGCGTCGCGCATGCCGTGGGTGGCACGGGAGATCACATCCACATTGCAGCGATTTTGCGCGCAACCCATTGCCTGGCGGATGTGATGCGCGAGATCAAAAGCGAATCATCCGGCTGGATTCACGAAGAGCTTCGCCTGGCCGGTTCACGTGGCAGGAAGGCTACGGCGCGTTCACCTTTGCAGCCCCAGACCTGGAGGCGGTGCGCACGTATGTACTGAACCAGGAGGAACACCATCGCGTGAAGACATTTCAGGAGTAATACCTGGGAATGCTGAAGCGCGGCATGGTGGAGCATGACGAACGGTTTCTGTGGTGAATGGGAGCGCAATGGGGTGCGGGTACTTCTCGCGCCCTTCCAGGGCGCAACGAATGACCACGAAGGGTATTCATACAGATCCGGTGATTCCCGGTCGTTACGCTCCCTTCATCACCGGCTAATTTCTTGCGAGCCTCCGGCTCGCGGAGCAGGCATAACAAGCGTGACGTTTAACCACGCGCTACGGCGGAATAAAACCGCCCGTCCCATCACCGCTGAAAAAAACGCTGCACTGAACTGACGGTTCGATCGACTCTTTGCTGGAAGGCGCTTTTCTGTGGAGCTGGAGGCGTGCGGCGTTTGGGCATGCTTGCGACGGTGGCAGTGCGTTTCTTGGTCGCCGTTGTTTTGGGTTTGGAGGAGGTGGTGGATTTGGAGGGGGCGTCAGCCACGACGGTCTTCTTCACTGCAGGTTTTGCATCGTCGTCGGATGCGCTGGTCTTGGCTTCTGCGATGTCGGCTTTGGTGCTCACAGGCTCCGAAGGAGCCACGGTCTCAGCGCCCACGGCTTTGCGCACTTCTTCCTTGGGTGCGGATGATTCTTTGGGGGGGCGGGAATTCTCGGGCGCAGGGGTTTCTTTGGTCACGGATGCTACCGGCTTGGGGGTGGGCGATTTCTTGGCTGCCACCACTTCCTTCACCATCGTCGTTTCCTTCGACGCGGGAGTTTCTTTGGAAACTGCGGATTCTTTCGGCGCAGGCGGCGGTGTCACGGCGGCGATTGCGGGGCGCTCGGGTTCCACAGGCATCAGACCCGGAGTCGGGCCGTAGCCGTAGAAGTGCTTGGTGCTGTCGGGCTTGGGCAGGCTGAAGTCGAAGACGCTGACGCCGCTGCGGCGTTCGCCATTGAAACTGCGGCCGTCGCTGGAGCCGAAGACGACGTGTTTGCCGCTCTTTTTGAGTTTGCCCAGGTAGATCATGACGTGGGTCACGGGCAGCTTGCGGGTGGTCTCGAGGCTGTTGGTCCAGAAGAGCAGGTCGCCGGGTTTGAGGGCGGCGAATTCCTCGCTGTCGAAGCTGGTGGCGGTGGGGGTGAGATAGAGCTGGCTTTTTTTGTCCACCCAGTTGCACATCTCGTCGGACTGACGCGGCACGCCTTTCAGACCCTGAAAGTGCAGCACGTGGTAAATGGTGCCGGAGCAGTCCATACCGCCCTTGCTGGGTTCATGGGAGCCGTAGAGGTAGCCGAGATCCAATCGCGTGAGCGCCATGGAACTCTGCACCAGGCTTTGGATCTGCTTCGGGTACTTGTCGAAGTCACGGATGTCCTCGACGCTGATCGTGGAGACAGCCGCCGGAGTCATCACGGGGGTGGTTGGATGTTCGTCCACGGGCTCGGCAGGCGCTGTCTTTTTGGCCGTGGTTTCAGTGCTGGCAGGGGCGGTCTTTTTCGCGGATGTTTCCGATTTGGAGGACTTTTTCCCCTTGGTCGAAGTCGTGGCTGCAAGCAGCGGAGGGCCGGTGCCTGCTGCCATAAGGATGGCCAGCAGGAGTCGCAGTGAAGTGTGCATGAATTTCGGGGTCTGAGAGTTGATGACGCTTGTTAGACGCCCTAGAGGCCTAAACTGATCAAATCAATTCGGGCACTCCTGTGTATGGAGAATACGGCTGGGCTTGAAAATCAGCCTTGTTGCACTGCAATATACACTCCTGATCCAAAGAAATAGCGCTATTTTGTCACTTCTGCATGCGGGAAATCACCGCGCAGATGACCCCCGCCATAAGGAGGATGGCGGCAAGGATGCGGATGCCGTACGCTTTGCCGGATTCGTGGCGTTCGCGATTTCCCAACAGCGGCCCGAGCAGCGCGACGACGGCGAGGCTCCACATGCCGCGTGTGGCATAGACGACGTTCACCCCCACGGCGTCATTGAAGTAGGCGAGCGAGAGGCCCAGGGTCATCGACTGCGCGGCAATCAAGGTGCTGCCGCCGAGGGACCATCGCGTGGCGCGGTTCCATGGAATCGGCGGGCGGTTGGGCAGCAGCGTCATGGAGATGAGTGAGAGCACCCCGGTGGTCCCGGCTAGGATGGCGAGGAAGGTCTTCGGGCCAAATGAGGGCGCCCACTTTTGCAGAAACACATCCGCAAACGCGTACAGCGCCGCGCTGATGAGCGCCATGACCACCGGGCCCGCGAGCCGTGCGCCCTTCGGGGTTTTGAAATCGGTGACGCTCATGAGGAAGATGCCGCCCGTGGTGATGATGGCGGCGAGCCACATCAGCGGCTTCATGCTGTCCGTGATGAACAAACTGGCCCCCAGAGCGACGAAGACGACCTTGGACCCGAGCACCGGAGTGACGAGCGAGACATCCCCGCGCTGCATGGCGATGAAGGTGAACCAGCCCCCGATGAAAAACAGCACGCCGAGTCCGACTGGCAGGTACCATTGCTGCCAGTTGACGGGCTGGGTCTCAAAGAAAGCGAGCGGGAGAAACGCGAGCGTGCTGGTCCAGTTGTTGATGTGAAAGCAGGCCATCGGCCGCGCTCCTTCCGTGAGCGCTTTTTTCAGCAGCAAGGACGCGATGGCGTAGCCGATGGCGGCGACGAGCGGGAAGAGCAGGTACCAGGGCAGATTCATACGCCGACCAGTTTTAACCCCCAGGCGATAACAAGCGGCGTGGTGATGCAACTCACCACGGTGGTGGCGATCACGACCTGCACGGCAGTGGTGGCATGACCGCCGTAGAGACGTGCGATCATGATGTTAAACACGGCGGAAGGCATGGCCGCCTGAACGACGATCACGCGCTTCAATTCCAAGCTGATCGGCAGATGGTAGGCCACCAGCAGAAAGGCAATGGGGATGATGCCCAGGCGTAAAATGGGACTGACGATGGCGACCTTCCACTGCATGGCTCCCTGCCCCCACAGATCCGCAATGGAGGCACCGATGAGCAGCACGGCCAGCGGCACCGCGCAGGCACCGAGCATGGCAAAGGTGTTGTGCGCGAGCAGCGGCACATGGGCATGCAGACCGGTGAAATTCAGCAGCAGCGAGATCAAAATGGTGATCACCGGCGCATTCAGCGCGAGCCGCCATGGGGCTTTGTCCAGACCTGTCAGCAGTCCCACACCAACGGTCCAGCAGGCCAGCTCCACGCCGAGGGTGAAGGTGAAGAGCACCCCCAGCGTGCCTTGGTCTGGAAACAGCGCGGTGACGATGGGGATGGCCACAAAGCCATAATTTTGCAGGCCGCAGGCCACACTGAAGGTGCGGCGGCCCTCGCCTCGCTTCAGGCCGACCAGCGGTGCCACAAGATATGTGAGCGCGATGCCGAGTGCGACGAGTCCATAGCCCAGCCCGGCGGCAACCAGCACCGGCGGCAGGCTCATCACGGCGGGATTTCCCACCACACGCTCGATGATCAGCGCGGGCGTGAGCATCATCACGGAAAGCTTCATCAGGCTGACGTCCGCCTCGGCTTTCAGCAGTCCCGTCTTCCGCGCCAGCGCCCCGGCACCCATCGTGAGATAGACCGGCACGGCTACGGAGAGGATGCTGAGATAGTCGAGGTTGGCCATGCGCGGGGCTCCCAGCTAGGCGGAGATGGGGGGCTTCGCAAGTACGACGGGGCAGGGGATCGCCTGAGGCACACAATCGTATCTGTACTTTTCTGCGTCTTGCTCTTCCTCCCGGAATTCCGGAGCGGGGAGGTGGAGTAAGGAAGATTGGCAGAGATTGAATCTCCGGCGGCAATGCCGCAGTTCAGAAGTACGACTGGCACTCCTGCCTGTCGATCAGCGCGCCGCCAATACCTATGGCGTGCGCGTCAGTTTTCGCTGTCGCCCCAGCAGGTGGACGTTTTTGTCGGTCAGTGTGGAATTGGGTGTGCGCCAGGGCGGTTGCGGTGACGCTGATCGACGGGCAAGAGTGCCCATCGTACTTCCTTCAGCCGCGCTTCCACACCACCCAGAGCTCGGGCGGAGACGCCGCGCGATTGATCGGGCGCAGGTGCTGCACTTCGTAGCGCCGCGACTCCAACGCTGCTGCCCAGACCGCGATGCTGCGACCCTCTTCGGCCCCGCCTTCGTGGCCGGGATACACCGCGATGGTGAGGAGTCCCCCCGGCCTCAGCAGCTCCAGCGCCGCCTGCACGGCGACCATCGTCGTTTCCGTATGGGTGATGAGCGTTTTGTCCGTGCCCGGCAGGTAGCCGAGATTGAACATGATCGCGCTGATCTTCCCGTGTTGCTCCGCCGGCACCTGCTCGCGCATGGTTTCGTGCCCGGAATGGATCAAGGTCGTCATCTCCGCCGGCACTCGCTTCGCCGTTTCCACCAAGGCAGTGGCCTGGACATCGAAGGCAAACACATGACCGCCGGGGCTCACGCACTGGGTCAGGAAGAGGGTGTCATGGCCGTTCCCCATCGTCGCATCCACCGCGATGTCGCCGGGCCGCAGGCGGTCCTTCAGCATGAGCTGCGCCCACAGCACGGAGGAGGGCAGGCCGCCATTGGGGCTGGCGAGGTGGGGTTGGGGTGGGGGAGTCGTCATGGGTGAAGGGGGGCATCCTTGCGGAGAAATCCGGGGTTTGCATCTGGTGTGTTGGCGGCGGCAGACGTGGCTGCTGGACTTGCCGCTCCGGATGGCGGATGAGGGTCGTATTCCCTGCATGTCTGAATCTGTGATTTCATCCTCTGCTCCCACCACATCCGGCCCCTCCGGCTGGAATTTGGAAAACTCCTATGCGCACCTGCCCGCGATGCTCCATGAGCACCTGGACCCTACGCCGGTAAAAGAGCCGCGCATGGTGGTGTTTAATCACGCGCTGGCGCAGACGCTGGGATTGAACGGTGCCTCATTGGCGGATCAGGCAGCGATCTTTGCCGGCAATGAACTGCCGGACGGTGCCGAGCCCCTGGCCCAGGCCTATGCAGGGCATCAGTACGGAAATTTCACCGGCCTGGGCGATGGTCGGGCGATCCTGCTGGGGGAACAAATCACGCCCACAGGTGAGCGCTTTGACGTGCAGCTCAAAGGCTCGGGCCCCACGCCCTATTCACGTCGCGGAGACGGCCGTGCGGCACTGGGACCAATGCTGCGCGAATACATCATCAGCGAGGCCATGCACGCGCTCGGCATTCCCACCACACGCAGTCTCGCGGTGGTGACGACGGGGGAGAAAGTCTTCCGCCAGGAGTCGCTGCCGGGAGCCGTGCTCACCCGCATCGCCGCCAGCCACATCCGCGTGGGCACGTTTGAGTGGGCGACTGCGCATGGGGATAAGGAGGCGCTGCGGGCGCTGGCGGACTACACGCTGAAGAGACATTATCCCGAGCGCGCCACCGCAGAGGCACCGTATCTGGCGCTGCTCGAAGGCGTGATGGAGCGGCAGGCACGGCTCATCGCCCAATGGCAGTGCGTCGGCTTTATCCACGGCGTCATGAACACGGACAACGTGGCGCTCAGCGGTGAGACCATCGACTATGGCCCCTGCGCGTTCATGGATGCCTTTGACCCGGCCACCGTGTTTAGCTCCATTGATCGCAATGGCCGCTACGCCTATGGCAACCAGCCGCAGATTGCGCAGTGGAATCTCGCCCGTCTGGCGGAGGCCCTGCTGCCGCTGCTTCACGCCGATGAAAAGCAGGCCGTGGAAATCGCGAATGCGGCGATTGAGGGTTTTAAGGTGACGTTTGAGAAGCACTGGCTCGCCGGCATGCGGGCGAAGCTGGGATTGTTCACGGAGGAGGCAGAGGACCGTGCGCTGATTGAAAGTCTGCTGGTGTGGATGCGCGAACAAAAGGCTGATTTCACCAACACCTTCCGCAGTCTGAGTGAGGCTGGTAATACAATGTTTAACGACGATCCCGCTTTCGCTGTCTGGCAGGCCCAGTGGCAGGCACGGTTGAAGCTGCAGCATCAATCGGCGGACGAGGTGCAGGAGCACATGCGTGCGCACAATCCGGCGGTGATTCCGCGCAATCACAAGGTGGAGGAGGCACTGGCGGCAGCGTCGGAGCGCGGAGATTTGAGCGTGATGCAGCGCCTGCTGGAAGCGCTGGCGCAGCCGTATAAGGATCGCGAAGCACAGGCTGCGTACCGTGCGCCCTCGGGTCTGGCACCGGGTGCCTACCAGACGTTTTGCGGGACGTAATGTAGCCTTGTTGCTGTGCAACAAGGGAGGGCTCTCGCGACATCCATGATTCTCGTTGAACGGTGGCTGTAGGCTTCGTTCATGCGCTGGGCTACTTCATATGCCGTTCCGCTGCAGATCGAGCTCCGGGTCCAGCGCGGTACCATCGAGCAAATGCTCGATGAGGTGCTTTGCGAGCCAAGGGCTGCGAAGGGAGCCTTTGGAGCCGAGGCCGTTGAGGAAGGCGACGCGGGGGTGCGCGGGGTGCGTGCCCATGAGGGCCTGCTGGTTCTTGATGATGGGCCGCACGGCGGTCTGCATGCCGGTGACGGTGGCGGGCACTTTGAGCAGGCTGCGCAGATTCGCCTCAAGCTGCGCCACCTGATCGGCGGCGGGTGTGTGGGGTCCGTCAAACTTCCACTCGTAGGTGGAGCCTGCGCGCAGGGTGCCATCGGGGTGGGGGAGGAGCCAGCAGCCCCGGTTGAGGACGCGCTGCTCGCCCCGCATGTCGGCTTCTACGGTGAGGACGGTGCCGCGTGCGGACTGAAAGGGGACCCAGTGCAGTAGCGGGTGTTTTTCTGCACTCCACCCCTGCGCCCAGATGACGTGGGAGAAGCGCTGGCCGTTCCACTCGACGCCTGCGGCATCGTCCCGCACGTCAGCGGGTTGTACATCGGCCTGGGTCCATGTGCCGAGCGTGGCGAAGAAGTCACGGCTGGTCTGCAGGTAGGTGGGGGTGTCCAGCCAGGCGGCGTGGCGTTGCTGGAAGCCGTTGGCGGGTTCGTGAATGACCTCCGCATCCAGCTCCGGCGGCTGCGGGTGCAGGAAGGGCTGCATGTCGGGGTCGCGGCGGCGTTTGTGCCATTTGGCGATTTCCGCCTCGTTTTTGAGCAGGCGCACGTAGCCGCGCGGGAAGAAGCAGCGCTGCCCTAGGCGCTGGCCGCAGCGGCGGTAGAAGCGCAGGGCCTCGCGGTAAAACATTGCATAACGCCAGCTCACTGTAAGCCGCATCCCGGTGATTGGAGTGATCAAACCTGCCGCTACCTTGGAGCAGGTGACGGCTTCGTCGCGGTCTACGATGACAAAGGGCACCCCGCGCTCCCACAAGCGCCAGGCCAGCGCCGTGCCGGCGAGTCCTTGGCCGATGATGAGAATGGGTGTGGCGGGCATGGCGCGGAGGGTGGCAGTTGCCATCTCAGGGCTACTTCTCCTCCAGCGCCTGCAAAATTTCCTGCAGCTTGTCGTGGGTCTTGGTGACCTGCTCTGCGGAGGGAATGATTTGATTGGGGCCTCTCCAGAGGACGCTGATTTCTTCGATGGCGGTGCCGATGTGCTTGATCAGGGGCTCGTCCTTTTTCGGGAGGCTGAGGCGGTTGAAGTCATCGCGGATCTCCTGGAGGATCACGGGGGAGCCGATGCACAGCGGGCGCACATCGACGGTGGCATTTTCCACGACCACGGTGGAGACGATCTCCAGCAGCCGGAGCCAGAGGCCCAGATCGATCAAGACCGCGAGGTCGTCGTCCTTCTGCTCCCGCAGCATGCGGATCAGCACCTGGTGGCTGTCCACGATCTCGTGGCGCAGCTCCTTCCACTCGTTGCTTTCGGCCATTTTTCCCTGCGCCATGAGGCGGGGCAGGAGTTTCTCACCCAGACCCAGCGTGCGGCAGTAGCTGAGCACTTCCTGGTTGTTGTTGCGGAACTGCTGGGAGTCCCCCGCCTGCCAGATGAGGAAGCTGTCTGCCATCAGACTGCCGAGAATCAGAGCGGCACGGCCGCGATCCGTTGGCGGCGTGGGTGGCGGCCCGCGGAACAGCAGACGCCAGCGTGCCTTGGTGCGCTGGCCGATGATGTCGAGAAAATCCGCCGGTGTCTGGTCGCCCCGGATGAGGGATGGCGTGACGTCGCCCAGAGCTTGTTCATCTGCCCCGGCCGTCATCCCACCCAGGCACAACCCCAGCGCTACGAGGCAAATCGTACGGCGGTTGCGTGACGGGGAATCGGACATGGTGGGGAGCGAACGACATTACTTTACTCCACTGTAACACTTTTGGCGAGATTTCTTGGTTTATCGACATCGCACCCCCGCGCCACGGCGGTGTAGTAGGACAGGAGCTGTAGCGGGATGACGTTCAAAATGGGCGTCAGGTAGGACGGACAGTCCGGCACGTAGATGACGTCATCGGTGATGCGCTCCAGCTCGGTGCGGCCTTCGGTGGTCACGGCGATCACGGGGCCTTTGCGGGCACGCACTTCTTCGATGTTGCTGACGTTTTTGTCGAAAACGGCATCCCCAGGGGCGATGAAGACGGAGGGCATGTCCGGCTTCACTAGGGCGATGACGCCGTGCTTTAGTTCCGCGCTGGGGTGGCCGCTGGCGTAGATATAGCTGATTTCCTTCATCTTCAGCGCGCCCTCCAGCGCCACCGGGTAGTTCATCTGGCGGCCCATGAAGAGCATGCCCTCGGCATTGCAGTGCTTTTCGGCGATGGCTTTGATCTTGTCCGCCTGCTTGAGGATCTGCGAGATCTTGTCCGGCATGGCTTCGAGCTGGTCGATCATTTCCAAGCCATCGACGCTGGAAAGATGGTGGATGCGGCCGAGCAGCATGCTCAGCAGGGTAAGGATGGTGACCTGGGAGGTGAAGGTCTTGGTGGCGGCCACGCCAATTTCTGGCCCGGCATGGATGTAAACGCCGCCGTCGCTCTCGCGGGCGATGGTGCTGCCCACGGTGTTGACGATGCCGAGGCAGTGGAGGCCTTTGCGCTGGCCTTCACGCATGGCCGCGAGGGTGTCGATGGTCTCGCCGCTCTGGCTCATGACGAACTGCAGCGTATTCTTGTTCGTGGGTACGTTGCGGTAGCGGAACTCGCTGGCGATCTCCACTTCCGTCGGCACGCGGGCGAGGGATTCAATCAAGTACTCGCCCACCATGGCGGCGTGGTAGGCCGTGCCGCAGCCGGCGAGGATGATGCGGTCAATCTGCACCAGTTCCTTCGGGCTCATGTTTAGCCCGCCCATGATGGCAGTGCATTCATCGCGCGAAAGGCGGCCGCGCATGGCATTGCGCATGGAATTGGGCTGCTCGTAGATTTCCTTGAGCATGAAGTGCGGGAACTCGCCCTTCTCGGCGTCATCTGCGCTGAATTCCACGCGGCTGACCTTCACCTCGGCGGGCACACCTTGGTGGGACTGCACGTCGTAGCGGTCTTTGGTGATGGTGACGATGTCGTAGTCGTTCAGGTAAACGACGTCCCGGGTGTGGGCCACGACGGCTGACACGTCGCTGGCCAGGAAATGCTCGTGGTCTCCGAGACCGATGATCAAGGGGCTGCCCAGACGCGCGCCGACGATGACGCCCGGGAGATCCCCATGCATGACGGCGATGCCGTAGGTACCCTTCACGCGGGCCAGCGCGGCTTTGACCGCATTCACCAGCCGCAGCGTGCCGTCTTTCTCCACGGAAGCGTCAAAGTAGGTGCCGACCAAGTGCGACAGCACCTCAGTGTCCGTTTGCGAATGAAAGGTGTGCCCTTTGGCGATCAATTGATCCCGCAGCGTCTGGTAGTTTTCGATCACCCCATTGTGGACGAGCACCAGCTTGCCGGACTGATCCGGGTGTGGGTGCGCATTCTCGTCCGTGGCTGGGCCGTGGGTGGCCCAGCGGGTGTGGGAAATGCCCATGGTGCCGAGCGGATTCGCCTCGGTGACGGCCACGCGCAGGTTGTCGATGCGACCGGCGCGTTTCACGATCCGGAGTTCTTCGCCACCGCCGTTCAGGGCCATGCCAGCCGAGTCATAGCCGCGATATTCCAGACGACGCAGCCCGTCCAAAAGGATTGAACTGGCCTGACGATTGCCGATGTATCCAACGATTCCGCACATGAGAAGATAAAAAAGGGGGGTAAAAAAAGTCCTGCCGAATTTGGCAAGATAATATGATACCTCCTCGCAGAAACCACGCCAGCAGTTCGTGTCTCCGGCTGTTTTTGTTTATTGGAAGGAAGTCCGCCCCGTGAGGATGTTCGCACCTGCGGCGCGAGGCAGGGTGGCACGCTGCCGCCTGCGTTCAGGCTTGCACGGGTTCGCATCGTGTTTCACATACAGTCTTGTCCAAAGACTTCACAGCGCCTCACACCTTCGCCCCGGCAGCCCCGCGGCACAGTCCCCCGTAGCCGCCAAGGAGCGTTGTTGATGCAACTCGTCGCGAACGAGGCGAAGTCTTCCGCCGGATCACATCCGGCACCTCTCCATGAGTGGTTCTGTACACGGGCAGATTCCACGGCTGTTATCCTTTCCCGTCCCCCCTTTAAAAACAGTGTTTTCCAAAAATCTCTCTCAAGAATGGTTCTCCAATGTCCGTGGCGATCTGCTCGCCGGAATGGTCGTCGCTCTCGCCCTCATACCCGAAGCGATTGCCTTCTCCATCATCGCGGGTGTTGACCCCAAGGTCGGCCTTTACGCCTCCTTCTGCATCGCCGTCGTCACCGCGTTCTTTGGCGGCAGGCCCGGCATGATCTCTGCGGCCACCGGCGCCATGGCCCTGCTGATGGTGACGCTGGTGAAGGAGCATGGCCTGCAGTACTTGCTGGTCGCCACGCTGCTCACCGGAGTCATACAGATCATCGCCGGATTTGCCCGCATCGGCGACGTCATGCGGTTTGTTTCCAAGTCGGTGATGACCGGCTTTGTGAACGCCCTCGCCATTCTCATCTTTATGGCGCAGCTGCCGGAGTTCAAAGGGGCGGGTCTGACCATGTATGCGATGGTGGCAGGGGCGCTGTTCATCATTTATCTGTTTCCGCGCATCACCAAGGCCGTGCCCTCCCCCCTGGTGGCCATCATCGTCATGACGGTGCTCGCCATCGTGTTCAAGCTGGACGTGCGGCGTGTTGGGGATCTCGGCGCGCTGCCGGATGCGCTGCCCATCTTCCTCTGGCCGCAGGTGCCGCTGACTTTGGACACCTTGCTGATCGTGCTGCCCTACTCCGTGGGTCTGGCTGCGGTGGGCCTTTTGGAGTCGTGGATGACGGCGCAGATCGTGGATGAAATGACGGACACCACCAGCGACAAAAACCGCGAGTCCAAAGGCCAGGGAGTGGCCAATATCGTGGCGGGGCTTTTCGGTGGCATGGCTGGCTGCGCCATGATCGGCCAGTCGGTTATCAATGTGAAATCCGGCGGGCGTGGGCGGCTTTCCACCCTGCTGGCGGGGATCTTTCTGCTCATCTTGCTCGTCGTGCTTGGCCCTTGGGTGAAGCAGATCCCCATGCCGGCGCTGGTGGCCGTGATGGTCATGGTTTCCATCGGCACCTTCTCCTGGGCATCCTTCAAGAACCTGCATCTGCACCCGAAGAGCTCCAGCATCGTGATGGTTTCCACGGTGCTCGTCGTCGTCTTCACGCACAACCTCGCCATCGGCGTCGGTGTCGGTGTGCTGCTTAGCGGCATCTTCTTTGCGCGGAAGGTCTCGCAGGTGCTGCGCGTGCAGAGTGTGCTGGAGGGCGAGTGCCGCAGCTACACTGTCACCGGGCAGCTCTTCTTTGCTTCTGCGGATGCCTTTGTGAAGCAGTATGATTTTAAGGAGGTGCTGCCAAAGGTTCGCATCGATGTGACCCATGCGCATTTCTGGGATCTGACCGCCGTGGGCGCGCTGGACAAGGTGGTGCTGAAGTTCCGCCGCGAAGGCACGGAGGTGGAGATCACCGGCCTCAATGAAGCCAGCGCCACGCTGGTGGACCGCCTTGGCATTCACGACAAACCAAACGCTCTGGAGCGCCTGCTCGCCCATTAAAAACCACCCGCCACCATGTCACCCATTCTCACTTGTACCGACGGCTCTCTCTACGCACCCAGCGTCTATGCCCACAGCGCCTGGGCCGCCGGCCGCATGGGCGCAGGCATCCAGGTCCTGCATGTTTTAGACGCCCACCGCGAGCGCGCCCAGGGCGGCGACCTCACCGGGGCCATCGGGTTCGACGCCAGTACTGAACTGACGGAAGAACTCGCCCGGCTTGAAGAAACGCAGGGCCGTGTGGCCCGCATCAAAGGCAAGGCCATTCTCGAAGATGCTGAAAAGCAGCTCCGCGCCGCAGGCGTAGCGCAGGTGGGAACCCTGCAGCGGCATGGCTCCCTGGCAGACACGCTTGAGGAGCTGGAACCCACTGCGAGTCTTGTCGTCATCGGCAAGCGCGGAGAGCACGCCGACTTCGCCAAAGGGCACCTCGGCGGGCAGTTGCAGCGGGTGATCCGCACCAGCGTACGCCCCGTGCTGGTGGCCGCGCGTGCGTTCAAGCCCATTCAGCGTTTCCTCGTGGCGTTTGACGGTGGGCCGAGTGTGATGAAGGCCGTGGAGTTTGCTCTGACCCATCCCTTGTTGCAGGGGCTGGAATGCCACCTCCTGCGAGTGGGGCATCCGGACGATCAAGCGATGGCGGTGATGGACGAAGCCGCCGCCAAACTGCGCGCCAGCGGGTACACGGTGACGTCTTCGGTGCAGCCGGGAGTGCCGGAGGAAGTGATCGCCAGCGTGGTGAATTCCGGCGGGGTGGATCTCCTCGTCATGGGTGCCTACGGGCACAGCCCGGTCCGCCATCTCATCCTTGGCAGCACCACGACCACCATGGCCCGCACCTGCTTGGTGCCGCTGTTGATGTTCCGCTGATCGCATGGACCCATGCGATGGGTTCAGGTGGAAACGTTTTCGTTGGGCTTGTGGCGGTTCGGGGAATGGGTGGCGGGGTCAAGAATTGGCATGGCCATTTTTGCGACAGAAGGGGGCTTTGGTGTGTCGGATTCGGCAATTCTGCACGTTGTTTGCGTTTTGAGAGGTCGTGCTTTGGCTGGCCGGCGATGAATGGGCGATCCCATCGGGTAGGGACTTGGTGGAAAGACCAACTTTCCTGCGAGCAGGGTGGGTGCAGCGGAAGGGGTTGCGGGATTCAGGGGAGTTTGGGGTTGTTGAGCGTGCTTTTTCGCTTTTCCACTAATGGGTTTCGGGAAACGGTGTTGATGCAATGAATTTGCACCGCAGAGGCTGGAACTCCGCAGAGATTTTCTAGAATCGGTTCAGAGCCAATCTGCGATTTAGTTATTCGGGAGGGGCGGAGGGAGCGGAGAAATTGAGCTTGTTGATGATGGGTCTGCTTCATCGGCCTCTTCGGTCAGGCTGACTTCCTCACATCCGCTTTAGCGGTAATGAGTTTTGTGAATCGGTCGAGATGTGGGGTGCTGAGCGATGCGTGATTAGATCGGGCTCGGAGGTAGCGAGTGCGCGGTGGTGGGCTGTAACGCCTGAACACGCGCCCAAGAGCTGTTTTTCAATCTCACACCACCCATTATGGATCAGTAGTTTGTGAAGGTGATGCTCACAAAATGCCTGGCATCTTTTCTTTTCTTTCAAATAAGATCGCCATGGCAGTTCCTTACTGGTTGAAGATGAACTGCCGGGTATTGACCAGTGCGTAGATCAGGTCCTCCACGGTGCTGAGGCCATTGTCCTGGGCCTGAAGGCAAAGGTCTTTTTCCCTGGCGGTGGGCTTGCGGGAAAGCACGGCCATATAAACGGCGTCAATTTTTTCGTCGGAAAACCGGGCCCTGCCCACGGTAAGCATGAGCTGGCTGTAGCGGTCAACGATTTGCGGGAGGAGCTCACTATTCATCAATGCCAGAGCCTGGGGAACCGAGGCTTCACTGTTGCTGTTCTCAATGAATTCCCGGTCGCTCTGGCCAAATTCGCGCAGGAAATGACCGCGCGGGGCGGGGCTTTCGATTTCCGCTGCGCGCAGCCATTGCTTGGACTGCCTGGACCGAGAACGGAAGTAGTCCCGCCACTGCGTCCGGGGGATGGCATAGTACGTGGCCTCTTCGCTCCAAGCCCTTGTCTCAGCTTCGGCGACTTCCGCCTTGGTCATCTTGATCTTGCCATCCCCGGCAGCGGCCATCGCGCGCCCGACGTTGGCTGCGCCGGCCGTCTGCATGCCGGCACTGGGGGCGGCTTCAACCGGAACCTCCCGACTGGGTTCATAAGCGATGGTCTCGAAGGGTTTGCCGGTGACCTTCTCGAACAGCTTTTTTTGGCCGGGAATGATCACTTCCGTCATGACGTTGTGGCGGGCATTGTTATAGAGGGCGGTGATCTCACGGCTGATAGATTTAATTTTCGCATTGCACTCAGCAGCGCGGGTGAGGGCAGCCTTTTTTTCAGGGCCCGTGACTTTGGCGGCGATGGATTGGTATTTTTTGGCCTCATCGCGGGCCTCCGCCATCAGCTTCTGCATGGCCTCCAGACCTTCCGGCTGCTCCTGATACTTCTTGGCGGCCGCTTGCATGCTCTTGAGCGTCTCAGCCGGACCGGCGACCTTTTCCACAGCCAGCCGACGCTGATCCAAGTACTCGAGGGCGGTCATGTTTAGCATGTCGGGATCCGGGTTGATGAGTGTCACAAAGCTGTCCCACAACTGCTCGGCGGTCATGCGGCGCAGCAGCGGGCCGGTGAAGTGGCAGGCAGTCCCGGGCGCCACCTCCTCGTGGGAGGCCTGACGCTGGTAGGTGCTCGTGTTGAAAAGGATGCGCAGATACGCCTTCATGTCGTAATTCAGGCTCACCATCAGCTTTTCAAGATGGCTCAACAATTCGGGATTCACCGCCACGGTATTGTCCGTGAGATCGTCTAGCGGCTCGATCAGGGCGAGGCCGAAGGCCTTTTTCCACAGGCGATTGACCACGACCCTGTTGAAGCGGTCGTTGTCTGGATTCGCCAGCCAGCGTGCGTAAGCCTGGACCCGTGTTTCACCTGGCAGAGGTGTACATGCATGGCCCGTCATGAAAGCCGCTTCCACGACGGATCTGGGCTTCGCATCGTCATACTGGTAATTCGGTGGCAGAGTGATCTTGCGCTTCTCGTCAAAGGTCACCTTGGGATAGTGAGGGTTGCCACGAGGCAGGGCCTGATTGTAGAGACGCTCAGCCTGGTGCAAGGCCTCCTCAGCCTCCCGGCGTGCCCGCCCTACTTTCTCCATCTCCGTCCAGTACGCGAGGCGGTCGGCCTCAGTGGCCGGGTTTTTGGGCCATGCAGGCTGTTTGAACGTGGTGCGAATGGCCATGTCTTGATCACGCACAAGGTCGCTGATGCCGCCGACGATACCGCCGCCGAAGTCTCTGATTTGCACGCCAAAGGTGAAGGCCGCCATCCCGTAGAACTGCTTCTGTGTCCACTTGTCAAAGGGGTGATTGTGGCACTGGGCGCATTCGATGCGGGTGCCCAGGAAGACGCGCACCGTGCTGGCCATGTTGTCCAAGGGCATGCCACGATCACGTGTGTAGTAGCCGATCGCACCATCGGACCAGGCCCTGCCCTCTCCGGCGACCATCTCCCGCACGAACATGTCGTACGGCTTGTTGCTGCGCAGCGCATCCTTGACGAAATGAACATACGCGGGGCCTGTTCGCTGGCCCTTGGATTGCACGCGCAGCACATCGGCCCAGTAATGGAAGTAGTTCTGAACATAGCCCTCGGAATCGAGGAGCTTGTCGATGAGTGCCGCCCGCCATCCCTCTTCTCTGGAGGCCAGAAACTCCTCAGCCTCACGCGTGGTGGGAATGCGGCCCACCACATCCAGATAGATGCGGCGCACGAAAACGCTGTCATCCGCCGGGGCGTTGGGCGTCAAGTTGTTAGCCGCCCAGTCCTTTGCCAGAAGCGCGTCAATTTCAGCGGCGGCGGCGGCGGAAACTTCGGTGTCGGCCCGGGCGAGCGACCCCAGCCAAAACGTGAAGATCATTGAACATGCCAGGAGGCTTTTCATGCGAGGTGAAACGCGGGATCAAGCCCTGCTGTTGCAGACGGACAAAGATGCCCGGCATCTTTTCTGTGGCATCTTTTCGGTGTGTGTTGGTGGGTCGATGAGGCGTTCGATCCATCATCACACGAGGGTACTGAATGCTTGGCAGGAATGGTACTCGGTTAAGGAGTGTTATCGTGGATTTCGGTGGTGCTGGGCGCAGGCGTTCGGCGGGGCTTTTTGCAGACGCTGCTGGCACCCGGCAGACATCAGCGAAGCGATGGGTTTGCTTCCCCGGAATTGCCTGCAAAACCCCGGGTAGCCTCGCCGAGGCTCGGCAACCCGGGGCTCTACTCCGCAGCCCCTTCAGGGCTGATGTGTGGCGGAGTGAAGTGATATAAGTGAGCGGCATTCCGGCAAAAACACGCGGGGTTTCTGGCACCATGAAATAGGCGAGAAGCTGCCTTAACTGCTGAGCAGGTGGTCAATCTCGTCAGACACGAAATTGACGCCGCGGGTCTGATAGACCTCAGCGGGTAGATTGACGCCGTGGAGGTAAATGCCGAAGCCTTCGCGATGGCCGAAGGGAAGCACCTGCTCGGTGCCTTCTAAAAGTCGTTTTCCGGCAACGGCGGGCGCATGAGGTAGAAGAGCGAGGAGGAGAGCAGCTCCTGATGTGTCTCTGGATGGCGCGGCATGTGCAAACCAAAGGCATGCCGGCAGTATCGAAAATTTCAGCCCTGCGCACCGTGGCCCATTGATGGGCCGCGCGGAGACCGGGTGCTGATTAGAGCGTCACCCGAGCTGGAGAATGTTCCAGATGATTCTGGCCGCAGCACGGTGAGTGGGACTCAAACCAAGCCCATAGGGCTGAGCTGTGTCTGAAATCATGCCGGGAAGAGACTGGCGAAGTCCGATGCTGAAGACAATGATAAGCGATAGATGCCCTGAAGGCCGACGGTGGTGGTGAGGCGGCCTTCAGCCACGCCACTGACGGGCCAGTCGGCCTTGTTGAAACGGAAGGTCAGCCGCGTCAGCATCTCGGGTGGAAGGACGGTATCGAGGCTGAACGGAGTGGATCTCTCTGCCAGCAGGACATGATCTGACCCGGTCCAGTTTAAGGCGCGCAGCCATGGGTGTAATTCGACCCCCTTGTCGAGCGTCTCGAAAGCGCGTGGCCCATGACTCTCGGGGGGATAGAGATCGGGATGAGCCGCGATGAAGTCGTCCACCGTCAGGATCGCCCTCACGCGTATCTGCGAGAGAATGTGAACTGCACCGTCTCGAACCGAAACCGGATATACGATCTCTCCCGCCTTCACGCCAGCTTTGATGAAACTTGGCTGCGTGGTGTGAGGGCCGCCAAAGAGAAAGTCAATGCTCCTGCCGATGAGGCCGTGCTTTTTGGCGATCCGGACCCGGTCACTGTTCCAAAGCACTGTGTAGGCATTGCTCATAACATCAAGCCAAGCGGCATCTTTAGATCATGGTTCGCACTTTTGCCAGAGCTTCGCGATACTTCGGCATGAGGAAGGAGAATGGCACATGGGAGATAGCGTCTTCGATCTCGTCGTATGTGACCAGTCCTGCGTGGAGCATCCTGGAGAGATGCTGGAAATCTTTGGGACGCGCAGCATCGAGCTTGTTGATGGCGATATCGACAGGGGCGAGGCAGAGCACGGATACTTCCTCGATGGTGAAGCGTGCAGCCCGCTCGCGCCAGCCGACGGGGAGGAGATCGGTGAGCAGGGATTCGCCGACATGCTCGACGTAGAAGCCGTGAGATTCTACGAATTCGGATTGTTTGCCGAGCTTTGAGTCAAAGTCTTTGACGCCCTGGAGGGTGCCTTCCTGGGTGATGCCGATGTCGAAGTCCACGGTCCGCAGCAAATCACCGGCGCGGGTTCCAAGGGCTACCAAGGCACCGGAGCCGCCTACGACGAGCTCGAGGCATCCCGTCACACGACGGACCTCGCGAACAGCGACGGTCAGATCAGCGATGCCGAGCTGACGATGAGACTGGGACATGGGCTTGATAGAACTGGTTTTCCGGCAGAGGGGGGCGCATGAGATAGAAGGGGGAGGACGAGAGCAGCTCCTGGTGTTCCGCTGGTTGGGCCAGCATCTGCAAAACGAGTGGCAGGCCGCCGGTGTCGAAAATTTCGGCCCATTGAACCATCGCCCAGCGGAGGTCGGGGCGCTCTGCGTGCCTGACGAGCAGCTCTTTGTTTCGGGCTACGGCGGCAGAATAGTAGCCGGGGTGTTTTTGCAGATCGGCGGCGATTGCTGTGGCGGTGGCTGATTCCTGAAGGCGGAGCGACTGGACTTGGGCCTCGTATCGAGCCCGACGCTGCTGGAGGCTGTTGTCGCTGGCGGGGCTTTCTGCGAAGGCAGGAGCCGAGCTGGGATGGTCAGTGATGGGCAGCGCAGAAACCATGGCTGATTTTAGCCTAACTTTAAAAGGCTTGTGGAGGCGAGGGCGGGAATTGAACCCGCGCATAGGTTCACCCATCTTTGCGAGGCTGCAACCGTTGATTTTACAGGGATTGACACACCTTGACACAGGGGGGCACGTTGTTACTCTCGTTGTTACCAAAATCAGTTCTCCATGGCATCCCTCCGCAAGCGTTCGAAAAGTCCTTTTTACGTGGCCTGCTATTATGATGCCAACGGCCAGCGCACGCAACGCAGTACTGCCACCACCAAACGAGCGGAGGCCATGCGAATAGCATTGGAATGGGAGCAGGCAGCACGCGAGGGCAGGGCCGGGACTTTCACCATAGATCGTGCGAGGCGCGTCCTGAATGAGATTCTAGGCGTCACAGGGCAGGGCATCGACAAGGAGAGCGTGGGAGCCTTTGGGAAGCGCTGGCTTGCCACGAAACTGAGCACACGGGCCAAAGGCACATCCAAGACCTACGGCCCCATGATTCAGGGCTTTTTAACCGCACTCGGCAAAAAGGCAGATGTGCCGCTCTCCGCCATCACACCGGCAGACGTGGAAAAGCACCGCGACGCGCTCACAAAGGCAGGGCGCAAGCCTTCCACCATTCGGCAGCATTTGAAGGTTATCGGCGCGATGTTCGCTGGCGCACAAAGGCAGGGAATGATTCAGACGAACCCGGTTAAATCCGTGGAGGTTGACGATGTGAAGCAGGAGACACGCGAACCCTTTGAGCAAAAAGAACTCGCCGCCCTGCTCCATGAAGCCAAGGGCGATTGGAAAACTGCCATCCTGCTAGGCGCATTCGCTGGCGTGCGCATTGGAGACGTGACGGCGCTCCGCTGGGATGCCATCGACCTTGCAGAGGGCACCATCACATTCACGCCGCAAAAGACCTCACGCATGGGGCGCACGCTCAAGCTGCCGTTGCATCCATCCCTGATGGAGCACTTGATGAACATCGCTGGCGACGATGCGCACGGCTTTCTTTGTCCATCACTCGCAGGCCGCAGCACCGGAGGCAAGACGGGTATCTCCCGCCAGTTCATTGCACTCATGGCACAGGCGGGCGTGGATAACCTGCCACGCGCTACGGCACGCGGAGCAGGCCGCACACAGAGCGCCAAGAGCTTCCACAGTCTCCGCCACTACTTCAACACCGCGCTGCTCTCCGCTGGTGTTGATGAAAAATTGCGCATGGCTCTATCCGCTCACACCAGCGCTCAAGTGAACCGCAAATACTCACACGCCGCCGCTGCTTCACTGCGTGATGCAGTCGCCAAACTTCCCGCGCCATGAACATCGAAAATACCCTCGCTAAGGCTTTGGGTTTAGAAGTCTGGGAGTTTCACCTTATGTTACTTATGGAGCAGCTGCAACGCGTCATTGATCGTGACGAAGATAGAGGCGGGCAGGCGGAG
>NZ_JAQSEA010000059.1 GCF_029946185.1 Prosthecobacter sp. | reverse complement strand
GGGATCGAAGACGCGGCTCTCGCCTGTGGGAGGAGCGGCACGCGAAGCGATTGCGGCGTATCTGGAGCATGCGCGCCCGGAACTGGTGGGGCCGAAATCGCAGAGTCACATTTTTATCTCACGCAACGGCACGCGACTGACCACGGCACGCATTCAGCAGATCGTGAAGGAGCGTGCAGCGCTGTGCGGTCTGGACCCCGCCGTCGTGCATCCGCATCTGCTGCGGCACAGTTTTGCCACGCACCTGCTGAACAACGGCGCTGACCTGCGGGTGATTCAAGAGATGCTGGGCCATGCTGACATCTCGACGACGCAGATCTACACGCATGTGGATCAGGCCCGGCTCAAAGAAGTGCACCGGAAATTTCACCCGCGGGCGTGAGCAGCCACATCGCCCATGCGGGCATAGACTTCGCGGCCTGCTCGGCTGTTTTCGATCAAATCGTCTGAGAACTGGATTTTACCGGGTTCGAAGATCGTGATGAAGCAGGAGCCGCCAAAGCGGAAGCAGCCTTTTTCGGCCCCTTTTTCGATGGGGGTGCCCGGAGTGTAGGTTTGGATGATGGAGCCCACGCAGGTGGCACCGACTTCGAGCAGGAGCACGTCTCCGAGGCTCTGGGTGCGCATGAGGGTGATCTCGCGCTTGTTTTCCCAGTGAATGCTGGCGCGGCTGCGCAGGGCGATGGGACTCACCGAATAGAGCGGGCCATTGATGAGACGGGCGGCTCCAGGAGTGCCGGCGCAAGGAAAATGAAAGCGGTGGTAGTCCACGGGGCAGAGGCGGGAAATCAACATGCTGCCGTGGGCGAAGCGCTCGGCGAGGGCGGCGTCGCGCAGCAGGGCGGGGAGATCAAAGCGGGTGCCTTTGATGAAAAAATCGGTGCAAGCCGCGATGTCTGGCAGCACGAGGTGGCGGCCGTCCGCAGGAAAGGTGATGACGTCATCCCCGGGGGCAATGGGCCGCGCCTGGGGCTTGAGCTTGCGGTAGAAAAATTCGTTGAAGGTGCGGAAGGAGTCCGGGGAATCGGCAAATTCGCTGATGTCCAGGCCGTAGGTGGCCAGGAAGGGGGCGATTTTTTCCCGGCTGGCCGGGGCATCCATGCGGCTGCCATACCAGCTAGAAAAAGCCGCCCGTTTCACCAGTGCATGCAGGGGCAGAGCACCCAGCGGATTTTCGTAAGTGAAGCGCAAAAAACCTTCTCCATACACCGCTTCCGTTTCGAGGCTGCGGGTGAGGCGGTTGAAAAAAGTGATAGGGGCTGCTGGCATGGGACTTGTTCACATAATGCCATGCTAATAAAACGCCACACGAACAAAACTGGCGACAAAGCTGATTCGAGGCATAGTCGCGGCCCCTTTCCAGCCTGAAAAGTATGACCGAACCTGAAGCCAGCACCGACAACCCGACGCCCAAGCCAAGCGGCATGGTTGACCTTTCCGATTTGAAACTGATGCCTGCATGGGTAGGCGAGTTCGGCAAGGAAGACAAAATCAAACAACGCTACGCCGACAGCGAAGACCGCCCGCAGCGCGGTGGCCGTGATGACCGCCGTGGAGGTGGTGGAGGATTTGGTGGTCGCGATGATCGCCGTGGCCCGCCCCCGCGCCGTGATGGCCCTGGCGGTGGCCCTCCTCCGCGTCGTGATGGTCCTGGTGGCGGATTCCGTCCCGGTGGACAAGGCGGCCCGCCTCGCCGTGATGGCGATGACCGCCGTGGTCCTCCGCGTCGTTTTGGTGATCGCGATGGCCCACCACAGCGTGAGTGGGTGGAGATTCCGAAGGATGTGCAGATCATCATCTTTCCAGAAGACAAGGCAGTGGATGCACTCGCCGCGCACGTGCGCCAGACGGGGCATGCGTTCAGCATGTTTGATGCGTCACGTCTCGTGCTGGCCGGTGGTGACCGCTTCATGGTGCGCTTCCGCTGTGCGGAAGAACGCGCCACGGGCTTCTACCATGTGCCTGCGGATGGCAGCCTTTTCCTCTCACGCGATGAAGCTCTCACCCATGTGCTGCGCAGTGCTGCGCTGGATGAGTTTTACCGGGTGGAAGAGATCGAACTCGAAGCGCCGAAGGGCGAATTTGCCTCTGTGGCCGTCTGCGGCATGAGCGGCGAGCTCATTGCTCCGCCGAGCCATCACAGCTATCAAACCGGTGTCATCCGGCTGCATCGTGAGCGCTTCTCGAACATGTCGATGGAGGATTTCAAACGTCGCATTCGTGTGGAATCGAATCCAGAACTCGTCACGAAGTGGAAGGAAAATATGAGCAAGGGCCGCCGCTGGGTGTGCCTGAAGGGCGAAGTGCCTGAGGGCGCTGAGCCGCTCTCACTCAGCTCCCGTGCTGACATGGAGGCGCATTTCCGTCGCACCTTTGGCAACGACGCCGTCATCGAAGTACGTGACGCCACCGTGCCGGGCAACATCGACAAGCAGAAGCTCGCGCATATTTTCTTCATCATGATGCGCCAGTCCGTGGATGCAGCGCGGAAGCACCTGTTTGAGATTTCACAGAAGCTCGGCGCCGGCCTGGAGCGCCGTGGCATGAAGCTGTTCAAGCGTCGTGCAGGCAAGCAGTTCGTCTGCCGCGTGAAGCCGCGTGCCATCGAGCCCAGCATGGTGTTTTCAGATCGCCTCACGCTGGTGGTGGAGAAGCTCAAGACCAGTCATGGCCTCCCGATGCAGAAGCTGGTGGAGTCGATTGTGCCCTCCCCTGCAGCTCCGGAAGGCACCGCCCCGGATGCGCCGAAGCAACCGACGGAGGAACAGATCGCGGTGATCAAAGACATCCGCTGGCTCGCGAATGAAGGCTACGTCATTGAATACAGTGACGGCATGGTCTTCCTCGGAGTGCAGGGCGAACCCGCTGCAAAAAAGGAAGCTGTCAGTGCCAAGAAACCTGCAGGAGCCGCGGCTCCTGCTGAGGATACAACGGCTGAAGCAGCTGCTGAAGCTGAACCTGTGCTGACAGAAGCACCGGTAGAAGAATCTATGGCGGAAGAAGCGCTGGCAGAACAGGCTCAAACTGCACTGGCAGACCCTGCGGCGGCAGAAGCCGTTGAATCAGCACTGGCACAGGAAGCATCCAAAGTCGAGGCTGCTGAAGCAAAGCCAGAGGAAGCTGAACCCACGCTGACAGAAGCACCGGTGGAAGAGTCCATGGCGGAAATGGAGCTGGCAGAGGAAGCTGAAACTGCACTGGCAGAATCCTCAGTGGAAGAACCTGCTGCGGCAGAGGAAACCCCTGCGGCTGAGGTTGTCGAAGCAGCCCCTGCTGATGAAACTTCGGCTCCCAAGCCCGCTCCAGCGGAAGAAGGCGCTGCCTGATTCACGGCCCCCGTCAGTCTTGTTCTTGAAACAGGCCTTCAAGGCTGAAGGGAGTGCTGTGGTCGTAGATGGGGTGTGGCGGCAGCCCACCCGTCTAGGGGTGCATGGAGCCGCAGCATCGGCGCGGCGTCTCCAGAGTCCGGCGGTTTGGCGGAATGGGTGGTGGGTGATGAAAGACCGCAGCGCGTCCAACACACCCTGCCCACCTCAGCGACTACCTTCGACCGCCCAAAGCGTCTTCACGGTTTGCACGGCCGCTTTGACGTGGTGAACACGGAAAATTTGCGCGCCGCGATGCATGCCTGCGGCGATGCAGGCCTGGGTTCCCGCATCGCGTTCCAAGGCGGGGATGCCGAGTACATCGCCGATCACGGTCTTGCGTGAGACGGGCAGCAGGATGGGGCGCCCGAAGCGGTGAAGGCGCTTGAGTTCGCGATAGATGACAAGGTTGTCGTCCTTCTGTTTGGCGAAGTCGATGCCGGGATCGAGCATGATGTTTTCACGCGGCAGGCCGACGCTTTCCGCGAGCACGAGGCGCTGCTCGAAGAAGTGCTCCAGGGTGTCCATGATGCTGTCATACTTCACATGGGTGTGCGGCACCTTCGGCTGGCCGACGCTGTGCATGATGAGCAGTCCGGCATTGTGCTCGGCGCAGAGTTTGGCATTGAACGCATCCGGCAGGCCGCTGATGTCGTTGATGAGGTCGCCGCCATGCGGCAGCACTTCCGCGATGACGTCGCTGCGCCAGGTGTTGATGGAAAGCAGCGGCGCATTGAAGCGGGAGCTGAGCTCCGGCCACTTTTCGAGAAACGGCAGCAGGCGGTCGATCTCCTCCGACACGCTGATGGCTTCGCGGTTGGTCCGTGCACTTTCCGCGCCGATGTCGATGATGTCCGCGCCATCCTGAAGCTGCTGCTTGGCCTGGGCCAGCGCCTTGCCGGGATCCAGCGTGCCATCGCCGCAGAAGGAGTCGTCATTGATGTTCACGATCCCCATCACCAGCGGGCGGCGGGGAAATTCGATGCGGTGCTGGCGGGCTTGGAAGATCATAGGGGCCACCTTTCAGGCAGTGGGACTACTTGGCGCTGGCGTTGTGCAAAACGCACGGTGGTGGTGTAGCCGACGCTGCGCACGAGATCGAGGGCCTTGTTGAAGTCCACGCCCACATCGGTGGGCAGATGGGCGTCTGAATTGATGACGATGGGCACTTTGGCAGCGAAGGCCATCTCCAGCATCTCGCGGGCGGGGTAGATCTCGCGCACGTCCTTGCGCAGGCCGGCGGTGCTGACTTCGAGGATGCCGTTGGTATCGACAAGGGCCTGGATCACGGGTTCGTAGTAGGGGCGCAGATCGCCGGCAGGGCGCAGGCCGAAGCGCTTGGCGAGATCGGGATGCGCATGAAAGTCGAACTGCTGAGTGCGGATCATCTGCTCATAGAGCTTCCAGTACATGCCCCACATGTGCTCGATGTCGGACGCGGTTTTCCAGCGTGACACATGCTTCGGATCATCCACAGCTATGCCGTCATGGATGTAGTGGACGCTGCCGATGAGGTAGTCCCAGTCTGCCATGGCGGCGGTCTCATCGATCCATTTTTGATAGCCTTCGATGTGGTCGCATTCGAGGGCGAGGCGGATGGGGAAGCCCGGCAGCGCGGTGCGCGCTTCGTTGACCAGTTCAAAGTAGCGCGGCAGGTCGGAGAGGAGCATGCGCCAGTCGTCGAACTTCTCCGGCATGGGGTTGTGATCCGACAGGCCGATTTCAGCGAGACCGATGCTCTGGGCGTGCCGTGCGTAATCGACGGGATTCCCCTCGGCATGCAGGCAAAGCGGCGTGTGCGTGTGGTAATCGGTGAGCATGGGAGTTTTTCGCTGCATTGGGCGCTCTGGCAAGTTGATCGCGGCCTCATTTCGCGGCATGAAGGAAACATGCCCCCACTCAAAGCTTTCATTTTCGACCTCGATGGCACCCTGATTGACTCGCTGGCGGACATCGCGGAGTCGATCAACCGGATGCTGGATGCGCGGGGTTATCCGCGCTGCGAGAAGGAAGTGTTCAAGCAGATGGTGGGGGATGGTATGGAAAAACTGGTGGAGCGGGCTTTGCCGGAGGCGGCGCGGAGTGAGGAGCTGATCAAGGTCTGCGTGGAGGAGTATCGCGCGCAGTATGACATCCTCTGGAACGAGCAGACCCGGCCCTATGAGGGCATCGTGGAGATGCTGGCGGAGTTGAAAAGCAAAGGTGTCAAACTGGCTGTGATTTCGAACAAGGCGCATCGTTTCACTGTGCCGATGACGGAGCATTTCTTTGGTGCGGGGTTGTTTGACCACATCCTGGGCCAGCGCGCCGAGGTACTGCGCAAGCCGGATGCGGCGGGGGCGCACGAGATGGCGGCCTTCCTTGGTTTGCAGACAAACGAAATGGCCTACGTGGGAGATTCGGGCATCGACATGCAGTTTGCGAAGAACAGCGGCATGCGCGCGGTGGGAGTGCGCTGGGGATTTCGCAGCGAAGCGGAGTTGATCGAGTGTGGGGCGGACCTGCTCATTTCAAGCCCTGCGGAATTGTTCGATCTTTCCTGAAAATATTGTTTCCGCTGGTACTTGAGAGGAGGAGGCAGTCCCCTTAGTATCGACTCTGTGAAATTCAAACTCTCTCTCACTCTGACGCGTGCTGTGATTCTCCCCAGCATGGTGTTGCTGGCCTCCTGCCAGTTGTTCCGCAAGAAGCCACCAGCACCGCCGCCAGAGCCGGTGAAAGCCGAGTGGAAGTATCCGGGTGAATGGACCGGCGGGGAGAAACCCATCACGAGCATGGTCATGAATGTGGATGTGCAACGTGTGACCCTGTACAACGGCAAGGACGTGGTTGGCTGGACTTACTGTGCCAGCGGCATTCCCAGCTTCCCAACGCCCACCGGCGAGTTCAAGATCTTGGAGAAGATCAAAGACAAGGTCTCCAATCTCTATGGCAAGGGCTTCGACAAGGATGGCAAACTGGTGAACTCGGACTTCAAGCAGGGGCGTGACCTGCTGCCGGCAGGCGGCCACTTCCAAGCTGCCAAGATGACTTACTTCATGCGTCTCACCGGCGATGGAGTGGGCATGCACATCGGGCCGATTCCGAAGCCCGGGCGCCGGGCATCACATGGGTGCATCCGCCTGCCTTCCAAGATGGCACCGATTCTGTTCGAACACACGGCGG
Organism: Prosthecobacter sp.; assembly: GCF_029946185.1. Classification (GTDB taxonomy): domain Bacteria; phylum Verrucomicrobiota; class Verrucomicrobiia; order Verrucomicrobiales; family Verrucomicrobiaceae; genus Prosthecobacter. The sequence goes on along the minus strand of NZ_JAQSEA010000059.1, from coordinate 60,380 downwards.
TGGGCACACCGGTGACGATCACGGGCAATGGTCCGGATTATCAAACCTACCTCAAACAATCTGCGGAAAAATCGAGGGCCAATTCCGCCAAGCTCGCGGCGGCGAAAAAGAAAGCTGGAGAAGCATCCGCAGCGGCTGACGCAGCAACGTCTCTGGCTCCTGATGATCCCAACGGTCCGAAGGGGGGAGTGATAACACCCCCAGGGACGCCGCCTCCGACCGCCGCCCCTCAAAGCGCGCCCGATGCCGCTGCACCGCCTATTGAAGTGAAGCCTGCGGAGCCGGCGAATGCGCCGCCTCCAGCGAGCAACTGAACGAACGACAAGCTTTACCAAAATGAGGGGGCGGCTGTGATGCCGCCCTCTTTTTTTTGATCCCAGAGGGCTCGAATAAGTAGCCAAGCCGTGTTTGAAAAACGGTCGCCCTCCCTTGGCAGGCCGAAAGTGCATCAGCAACCCCCGAGATGAGACCATTAGCGCACAGCGTGAATGTGGCAGGGGGCGCTTTCTATAGCAGTTTCCAAAACTCGGAACGCGGCCAACTCCTCTCGCGGCGCGAGAGGGCTACTTGGCTTCGCCGAAACCAGCACTCAAGTGTTTCAAACACGGCGTAGGAGTTGGCGAGAAACGTGCATCACTCACGGCATGCTTCCTTCTGAAAAGGTAAGGTTGCCTTCCAGTTCTAGCCGTCGGTTACACCCCCCTTGGCCACCTTCTGTGCAGCGAAGAGAGGGGCGTTCTAGATTCCTCACTTCAGCAAGGCGAGCGCTGAACGCCCGCCTTGCCTGGAGTGTGAGGGATCGAAATCGTGCTCGTTAAGAGACTCCGACTACTTTTTGCCAGAAGCCACGGCTGCGGCGGCGATGGCCTGCTGGGCTTTCAACTGCTCGACCTGTGCATCGAGCACCTGGTGCTTGAGGCTGGTGCCGGACTTCTTCGAGTACCACAGCACAAGTGGGGAGGCGATGAAGATGGAGGAGTAGGTGCCGAGCAGGATGCCGATGGTGATCGGCATGGCGAACTCCAGCATGGCAGGATTGCCAAGGAAGAGCAGGACCACCATGGGGGCCAGGGTGGTGGAGCTGGTGAGGATCGTCCGGCTCAGGGTCTTGCAGATGGCCTCGTTCATCATCTCGCGCATGCTGCCACCCGTGCCACGCTGGATGGTCTCGCGGATGCGGTCGAACACGATGATGGTGTCATTGATGGAGTAACCGGCGATGGCGAGCAGAGCGCCAACGTGAATGACGCTGAGTTCCTGTCCAAACAGCACGCACAGGCCCGGCACGATAAGAATGTCATGGAACAGCGCTACGATAGCACCCAAGGCGAAGGCAAATTCAAAGCGGACGATCAGGTAAAGAAAGATGGCCACCAAGGCGCAGAACAGCGCCAACGAAGACTGCTGCTTGAGTTCCTCACCAATGACGGAGCCGACCGTGGCGATGCTGGTGCCGCTGATCGTATCTGCATTCCATTTCTTATTGATGGCCCCCTGAATCACAGCCCCGCTGAGTTCTTCGCAGCGGATGCTGACGTTCTCGCTGCCGTTGGTGGGGTCGGTCTTGCGCTGGATGTAGTAGGTGCCGAGGTCCTTGCCATCAGACTGCTTGAGCGTCTTGAAGAGGGCGTCAAATTCGCTGTCTGCAATTTTCGCGCCCTCTTTCAGGACCACATCGACACGGCCACCGCCACGGAAGTCGATGCCGAAGCTGTGGTCGCCCTTCTTGGCGATGGCACCAAAGGAGATCGCGGTGACAACAAGCGATGCGATGATGAACTTGGGAGATGCAGACAGAATGTTGAAGACCTTGTCGGGAACGATGTGAGTGGTCTTGAGGGTGGTCAGGATGTTCTTGTCGATGGCCCACATGAAAATCACACGGGTGACGATGAGGGCACCGATCATGGAAGAAACCAGACCGATCATGAGGGTGACCGCGAAACCTTTGACCAGACCGCCGGAGATGACGACGAGGATGATGGCGGAGATCAGCGTGGTGATATTGGAGTCAGCGATGGCCGAAAAGGCCTTTTCATAAGCAGCTTCGAGCGCGCCGGTGAAAGTTTTGCCCGCCTCCATTTCCTCACGGAGTCGTTCATAGATCAGCACGTTCGCATCCACGGCCATGCCGATGGTCAGCACAATACCCGCGATGCCCGGCATGGTGAGGGTGAAGCCGAACAGGGCCATGGAGCCAAACAGGACGGAAAGGTTGATGAGCAGCCCGACGATGGCCACGATGCCAGCGAGGCGGTAAACGATGAGCATGAAGATCGTGGTGATGATAAGACCGGTCACGAGCACCCATTTTCCCTGATCAATCGCTGCTTTACCGTAGGACGAGGACACCGAGCTTTCGGAGAGAATCTTCATCGGGTTCTGCAGCGGGTTGCTCAGCAGCGTGGACAGCGTGTCGGCCTCCTGCTGGGAGAAACCTTTTCCGCCGCCGCCGGAAATTTCCGCTCTGCCGCCATATTGTTTGGCCTGCAGCACGGGTGCGGAGTGAATCTGGTCATCCACAATGATGGCCATTTCTTTTTGATAATGCACAGCAGCCAGTTCATCAAAGAGCTTGGCACCCGCACTGTTGAATTGGAGCGAGACTTTGTTGCCCTCGGCATCGACGGTGCGATCTGCCCTGGAGACGTATTTGCCCTCAATGTCCGGCGTGTCGCGCACAAGTTCAGACCGCTTGATGATGCTGCCATCCTTGGCAGTGATGGGCTTGCTGTAGGGCATTTCGATCCAGCCGGGCTCCTTGATGCCACCGCGCGCCTTGATCTGCTCCAACTTGGACTGGCTGTCAGGATGCACCCGACGAAATTCGAGGTGCGCCACGGTCTGAATGGTTTTTCGAACCTCTTTGATCTCCTCTTCGGTGATACCGGGCATCTGAATCACGACCCGGTCGCTGCCTTCCGGCTGCAGGGTGAGATCCTTTGTAGAATCTGGGTTGAGGCGTCTTTCCAAAATCGCGATTGCCTGCTGCACATCACTGCTGGTCACTGCTTTGGGGCTGCCGTCGTCATTCTTGCCCGGAGCCAGCTGAACGATGAACTCGCTGCCGCCCTGAAGGTCGATGCCCTTCTGGAGGCCCATCGTCTTCACCGTATAAATGGCCGAGAAGGCGGTGAGTATGATGAGGAGCGTGCCCACCCGGCGCTTGGTCTTTGGCAATGCGGTGCCGACATAGACGAGCAGCATCATCAAAATGGAGGCACCGACAAAAAAGGTGGCGAAGGGATTCATGGACAGGTGGGCTGGTGGGTTGGGAAAAACTAAAGGGGAGCCGCTCAGGCTTCGGTCACTTCAACGATGTCGGACTTTTTCGTCACAGCGGCGATCTTAACGCGTTCGAACTCGACTTTGACGTTGTCGGCGATCTTGACCATGACGGTGCGGTCTTTCACGCTGGTGATGATGCCGTGCACGCCGCTTTCCATGACGACGTGGTCGCTCACTCCGACGCTGGAGATGAGCAGCTTATGCTCCTTCATGCGCTTTTGCTGTGGGCGGAAGATGACGAAGTACATCACCACGATCATGAGGATCGGCAGCATCATCGGGCTGCCAAGGAGGCCGCCTTGGGCTCCCGCAGGTGCGGCTTGGGCCAGAAGAAGGGTGTTTTCGAGAGAGATAGAGATCATGATTCGGGGGCTGCAGAGGTGGACTTGTATTTCGCGACGACCTCAGCCCGGAACTCGGCGAAACAACCCTGTTCGATCGCTTGACGTGCCCTGGACGTGAGGGACGCGTAGAAATGCAGGTTATGAAGAGAAATCAACCGCAAACCCAGAATCTCCTGTGCCTGAACCAAATGGCGGATGTACGCCCGTGAAAAGCCCTGGCAGAGCGGATGCGTGTCTTCGGCGATGGGCCGGAAGTCTTTCGCGTAGCAGGCATTGCGCAGGTTCATCAGGCCTTCGTGGGTGAAGGCCGCACCATTTCGCGCCAGCCGAGTGGGCAGCACGCAGTCAAACATGTCGATTCCGCGTGCGATCAACTCGACCACCTGCGGCGGCGTGCCCAGGCCCATGGCATAGCGGGCTTGATTGGCGGGCAGATGCGGAGTCGTCCATTCGGCGATGCGCATCATGTCCTCTTCTGGCTCGCCCACGCTGAGGCCGCCGATGGCGTAACCGTCAAAACCCATCGCCACCAGTTCACGGGCGGATTTTTCACGCAGCTCTTTATAGACACTGCCCTGCACAATACCAAAGTGCTGCTGCGCGCCGCCGCCGGTCTGCGGGCGGTGTTCATCGATCCAGGTGCGACAGCGTTTCGCCCAGCGCAGGGTCAGATCGAGGCTCTTCTCCGCCGCTTTGGCTTCGCAGGGATACGGTGTGCATTCATCAAACAGCATCGCGACGTCCGAACCCAGGGTCGCCTGAATCTCCATGGACGTTTCCGGGCCGATGAACATCGGCGTACCGTCGAGGTGGTTTTGAAAGTGGCAGCCTTCCTCTTTGATTTTCCGCAGTTTGGCCAGCGAGAAGACCTGGAAGCCGCCGCTGTCCGTCAAAATCGGCCGGTCCCAGTTGGCGAATTTGTGCAGGCCACCTGCCGCCTGCATGATCTCCATCCCCGGGCGTACAAAGAGATGGTAGGTGTTGCCGAGGATGATCTGCGAATTCAGCGCCCGCAATTCCTCCGGGTGCATGGCCTTGACCGTGCCCTGGGTGCCCACTGGCATAAACACCGGCGTCTCCACCACGCCATGCGGCGTCGTCAGCCGCCCGCGGCGTGCGTTGGACGAGGGATCGGTGGCAAGAAGTTCAAAAGACATGGTGGGGCCGCAAAAAGGGCGCGGAGTCTCGCCGATGTGGCGGAAAGCGCAAGCATGCACACGAGGGAGCCGATTCGGACTTGACGAAATAGGTGCGCATTCATAAAAATTCACCCGCATGTTTTTACATAAATCCTTTATTACTCTGTGGCTGATAGCTTGCAGCATTTTTGCCGGTGCAAATTCCACGATGGCCCAAAGCCCAGCCGTGGACCGGGCGGTCATCGACCAGACCATTCGTGAAGCGCTGCGCACAACGAAACGGGATGCGCGTGACCAGAGGGTGGCTTCCCCGGCCACCCAGGAGGAGATCAACCTGCTCGACCGTGAGTTTGGCCAGCAAAGCATCAGCGGACTGGTGCGGCAGAAGCCTCAACAGTTCCTTGTGTCGCTCGAAGCCAGCGGTTTTTTCACCTCGAACGCCGCCCTGGCTCCCGGACCGGAGAGTTCGGACTGGGTGGGCCGCACCGGCCTGCGGGGCGCATGGTTTCCGAAGCTGACCGAAAACATCAACCTGCTGGCGATGGCTTCCTACTCGCTGTGGCGCTATGCAGACCTGCAGCAGCTCGATTTTGACGATTTCGGCAGCCAGATAGGCCTGCAGTATCATCAGGGACGGGGAGAGCTGGCTGGCGGCATTTCCCGTTTCAATGTTTGGGCGCAGTATCGCTATCAACGGCTCACTTCGCCGTGGAACTGGGGAAACCGTCTCTATGAGAACCATTTTCTGGAGACCGGTCTGCGCAAAGGCTGGCTGCTCAGCCCTTCTGTCAGCGTCTGGCTGGGTGGGAATGCTGCCGTGAGTGTCGAGGGAGCTCCCTCCGACCTCCGTCGTCATGAATACAGCACCCAGGCCGGGACCACGTGGCAGATTACATCGAAGCTGGCTTTCACGAGCTTGTATCGATTCGCTTGGTTTGACTACGTACAGGTCAGCCGGAATGACCTCAATCACCTGCTGTTTATGGGAATGGGCTATCAGGTCACCACCAACCTGACGGCGCAAATCTACGTCAGCGGCATTTTCAACCATTCCGATGTCAATGCCTTCGATTACAAGGCCCTGAACACCGGCCTGGGGCTGGCACTATCTCATGTTTGGTGACATCAAGATTGACGTCTCCCCACCTTTCTTGTCAAGATCTGCGCAAATGGCTTAAATCCACTTAAATCTATGAAGCAAGGCTCCCTCCTCCTTTCCCTAGTCGCTGTCATGCAGAGCACGGCTCTTACCGCAGGTTCCATCACCGTTTCCAGCGGTAACGTGCAAACCGCAGGCAATCAGGTGATCACGGGCAGCAATGCCCGTGCTCAAGCCACGGTGGATCAGCGCGGCAGCGTGGTACGCCTCGGCTCCAACACGTCAGCACAGGTCGGGGATCGTGGTGATGTTTCGCTCTCCAAAGGCGTGGTGCTGATCTCTTCCGGGGCGGGTTTTCTGCGACGTCCGGCGGTTCAGGTCACCACGCCGCAGGGAGATGTCACCGTGCGTGGTTCCGCCATCGTGGCCGCCCTGCCGGACGGCTCGGTGAAAATGACCTGCCTCGAAGGCAGCCTGCGGGGGGATCTGGGCGGTCAGAGCATGGCTCTGAACCCTGGCCACCTGATCGTGCAGCGTCCCGAAGGCACGCGCGACACCGTGCAGGTGAATCTCAACACACTCACGCATTCCAGCACGCTGCTCGATAGCGCCAGCTTCAAGCAGCCGCTGCACGCCGCGCCAGAAATTAGTCAGGAAGTGGCGCAGCAGGCCCGGGCGATTGGTGCTACTTTAACGCTCGCGCACAACGACGCTGCCAGCACTCAGAAGATCACGCTAGGAAACGCAACTGAACTCAAGACGGCTGAGGCGAAAAGTGACGGCCCCAGTCTGCTGACACGCATTTTCGGCGGAGGCACCTCGGGCAGCCAGACAGGTGGCAATTCACATGCAGCCGGCACCTCGATGAGCTTGCAAGGAGGAAATCAATCGCAGGCGCAAACGGTCAATGTGATTTCCGCGTCCCAAGCAAGCAGCCTGCGGATTTCCGGGGAGGTTTCCGGCAGCAATGTGTTTCTCGCCAGCACAGGCACGGCGGGCGGCATATCCCCAGCTGCTTCAATCTCACAGGGGGCTGAGGGCCACTTGCATCGCCTGACAGTGACTCCCAACGCGCCAACCTCCAGTCAATTGGTTCTTTCAAATGGCAACACGCAGCAGATCGTCAATCAGGGGGGGGTGACTCTGGCTGGCAATGTCAATGCGCTGTCGGGAGCCTCGCTGGTCAGAGCCGGCCCTGGCACTCTTGCGATCAGCAGTGGGCAGACTTTTCAGGGCGCCACCCTCACTAGCGGGACCTTGGTGTTGCAGGGAGCGGCGGCCCAGCAGTTTACCAACGGCACTTTGAGCGTCACCAACTCGGTCGGCGCCACGATCACACCCTCCGTCTCTGGTGGGGTTCTCACCTTCCAGCCGACGAATGTCGGCACTGCTGCCCCGGCCGGTGCGCCCTGATTTCGGCCACGAGCACAGAACCGGGCATGCACTGGCGTGGCAGACCGCTAATCTCGCCGCCCTTACGCTCAGAGCCGGTATTGTAGGCCTTCCCAACATTGGCAAATCCACCCTTTTTAACACTGTCACCCGCACCCGCAAGGCGGAGGCAGCCAACTATCCCTTCTGCACCATCGAGCCGAACACCGGCGTCTCCACCACGCAATGCGGCGGCGTCAGGCTCCCGCGACGCGCGTGGGAGGAGGGATCGGTGGCAAGAAGTTCAAAAGACATGGGAGGGTCGGAAAAAGGGCGCGGACTCTCGTCAATGAGGTGGAAAGCGGCAAGCTGGCGGGGTGGAAGTGCCAAAAACAGATTGTTGAGAGAACCTGCGGCGGTTTTAATCTGTGCATGATTTTCAGGCCGCACATCCGGCGTTGTTGCCATGCCATTGCTGCTGCTTTGCTGACGCTGGTGAGCGCATGCACCGCGCCTCGCGGTGACAGTTATGAGGCGGTGATGTCACCTGGAATGACGATTGCGGCGACCCGAGCAGGCCAGACCATGCACATCAAAGCGCTGGATGCTTTCCGCCGGGAATATTCATGGGCAAGCATGACGAAGGTGTTTAAACTCCAAGGGCGACAGCGGCGCTGGTATGGCAGCCAGGGCATCTACCGTCCCAATGGAGACGGTGATGTGCATGCCGTGCTGGAAGAGGGACAGCAGCATTTTGACAACATTGAGGATGCCATGGCCTGGCTGCGGCGTCAGAGCAGATGGCTTGATCTACAATGGTCAGCCAATGGGCTGGTGGTGGGTTGGAAGGAGCAGCGCAGGCAGGAGGATGGGTTCCCTGCTCTCAGCGTGGAAGTGTGGCAGATCTGTATTCAAGGCCGTAAGCCCCGCCATCTTCCTGGTGCATCTGAAGCCAGCCTTGTCGTGCGCGGAGAACCATCCCGAGATGTCTCGGACTACCGTCTGCCGTCCGCCAAAGTAATCAGCGGGCGGTCATTTACCGGAAGGGCGCTTGGCTTGATGGAGGATGATGGAATCAACGCACAGCAGGTGCTCGCCGTTCTCCGCGCCGCACCATGTAAGGAGGAAAACGGCCTGCGATGGTATTCAGGACGTGATATGCAACCTCCGATCCGATGCCTTGTGTGTACCCATTCAACCGGAGAGGTGTTGTCAGTCGAGCGGTGATGCTGCAAGTCTTCCTGGGCTGCATGCCGGAACCCCTTTGAGGTGCGGCGGCGGTGGTATACCCAATGCTCCCTACTCTCGCCCCCTATGCTCAGAGCCACAGAGGCTCACGGGGACGACGGACGGAGCAAGTTGAGAACGGATTCTGGCCAGCGCTTCGAACTGGCATAAAATACAGGCATGACGACAGGCACACTCGAACAACGTCTCAGCACGGTGGAGCAATCGCTCAGTGAACTGCGGAACACCGTTCTCAAGATCACTCCGGTCAAAAAGGACTGGCGTCAGGTCGCTGGAAAATTGCGGGACACCACCCTGGCTCGTGAGGTGGACCTCCGGGGCCGTGAATATCGTGAGCAGTGGCAGCTTTCGGGAGATGAAGGCTGCCAAAATCCGAACTGGCACGATGGATTTGAAAATCGCCTGCATTGCTCTCGTACATGACGCCACTCTCCTGACACGCAATACGGTAGATTTTGCCAAGATTCCCGGCCTGCGATTTGCGAGCTGGTTGGATTGAACCTCGCTCAACGCTTGCTCATTTCTCAAACGGTCAAAATAAGCCGGCAGGACCGCAGTGACCCTTCTGAGGTGAGGGCCACCAGGTTACGGGGATGGAACTTGAGGTGCGCTGCGATAACGGCGTGGAAACACCACGCGGAATGTCGTTCCTGTTTCCGCCGAACTGGCGATTTCCAAACTCGCATCGAGCAATTCACACATGCGTTTTACGATGGAGAGCCCGATACCCTCGCCGGGTTGGTGTTTAGGCGGGTGGAACTGCTCGGCGGCGTCCCAGGGCGGAGGCAGGACATTCGAGACTTCGCCTTTGATTGCGGTGGATTTTTCATCGGCCTCCTTGGCGCTGGCGGTGGCCTCCTGCAAACCGGCTATTAAAGGTGCGCTGGCTCTGGAGTGAAGGCCTGGGCCGGTATCCTTGACCATCAGCCACCAGTTTTCCTTCTCTTCGCCCCAAGTCACGCTGACGCCTCCGGTGGGAGTGTATTTGAGCGCATTCATCAGTAGATTTTGCAATAGACGGCCCACCTTGTCGGCATCGCCCTCAACTTCCAGCGAGGCGGGTCCATTCACTTCCATGAACAAATGACGTTCTTTGGCAAAGGGCTCGTTGAGGTCGCACCTTTCGGTGAGCAGGGTTGCGGCATTGAACGGGGCGATACGCCGTTTTTCCTGACCTGCACCCAGTCGTGCGAGTTCCATCAGGTCGCCGAGCATCGAACTGAGACCAGATACTCCCCGCTGCAACATGGTGGCGAACTCTAGTCGGTCGGGTTCGGCGATTTCCGTCCGGCCCAAGAGCGAGGCTGCGAGGCTGACACCGACGACGTCGCTGTTCAGATCGTGGACGGCCTGATGGATTAGTGTGGCGCGTCGTTTCTCGATTTCATTTACGCTGGCGAGCGCGCCCATGAGATCACCGACATGCCCGGCGGACTCCGCCTGCTGCATGCGTTCGTACTGGCCGGCGCTTTCGCTGATCATGTCGTTGACCAGTTCCATGATCTGGCGGTTCGCCTCAACCAGCACGGCACGTTCAAAATAGGGGTGCTCAGCGACGACTTTTTCCATCTCATTAAACAGGCTGACTTGAAGGTGCCCGCATTCATTAATGAGTTCCCGCAGGCGATAGCCCTGCTGCCAGCGGTGGAGGCCATGCTTGACCCCTTCATCCTTTTTGTCGCCATCAGCGGACTGGGCGTCGATGCCGCCCGGGCGCGAGCGCAACCGGTATTCGAATGCATCGAGCATCTCCGGGATATGGTCGAAGAATTGACTGACGGTCAGAGAGCGTCCGGTGGTCTGATCGGGATCAGCGCGATCCGCCTTGCGCCAGGCTTCCAAAATTGCAGCACGGCGGGTCGCGAAATGATCACTCAGGGAGGCGTATTGCTGGCTTTTGGTCAGGGACATCGAGGCACGTTACTTGGCCATTCGAGTAATAGCCATCTGTTCTCCCTAGTTTACCCTTGTCATTGGGAGCAGGAGGTCAGGCAGCAACTGCCTGCAAAACGGCCTTGAACGCGGTTTTCAGGCTGACCGCAGAGCTTTGCATGCGGCCCGGTTTGCCCGGTTTCAGGCGTCAGGTTTGAAAACTGCCTGAACTGAGCCGCGCTCACTGCTTGCTCATTTCTCAATCCGCCTTAATCTCGCGCCCTTATGCTTAGAGCCGGTATTGTAGGCCTTCCCAACGTTGGCAAATCCACCCTTTTTAACGCTGTCACCCGTACCCGCAAGGCGGAGGCAGCCAACTATCCCTTCTGCACCATCGAGCCGAACACCGGCGTCGTGACCGTGCCGGATGAACGCCTTGCCGTGCTGTCGAAGCTCTCGGGCTCGCATAAACTGGTGCCTGCCGCGATTGAGTTCGTGGACATCGCCGGCCTCGTCAAAGGCGCGAGCCAGGGCGAAGGTCTGGGCAACAAATTCCTCAGCCACATCCGTGAGGTGGACGCCATCGTGCATGTGGTGCGCTGCTTTGAAGATGGCGACATCACCCACGTCAGCGGCACGATTGATCCTGTGCGCGACATCGAAGTCATCAACACCGAGTTGATCCTCTCCGACATGGACGCCATCCAGCGCCGCAAGGACAAGGCCGAAAAGAATGCGAAGAGAGGCGAAAAAGACGCGAAGGCAGAACTCGCCCTCTGTGAAAGGCTGATCCCGCACTTTGACGCTGGCAAGCCGGCCGTCACCCTGGAATGCACCGAAGAGGAGCGGAAACTCCTCAAGAGCTTCTTCCTCCTCAGCTCGAAGCCCTGCATTTTCGCCTGCAACGTGTCGGAGTCCGACCTCGCTGCTGCCACGAACAGCCCGGACGCGCATGTGTTCGTGGGCAAAGTGCGTGAATACGTGAAACACGCGCATGAAGCCAGCGCGGTGGTCGTCAGCGCCGCGATCGAAAGCGAGCTCACCGATCTTTCGGATGAAGAGGCGAAGGCTTACCTTAAGGACATCGGCGTCGAAGACAGTGGTGTGTCACTCTTCATCAAGGGCGTCTATGACCTCCTCGGCCTGCAGACCTATCTGACCACCGGGGAGAAGGAAACGCGCGCGTGGACCATCGTCAAAGGCATGAAGGCCCCGCAAGCTGCTGGGGTCATCCATGGTGACTTCGAGCGCGGCTTCATTGCCGGTGAGATCGTGCATTTCAATGACCTCGTCGAACTCGGCTCCAACGCCAAGGCGAAGGAAAAAGGCAAGTGGCGCATTGAAGGCAAAGAATACGTCATGCGCGACGGCGACGTCGTGGAATGGCGCTTCAACGTGTGAGGCTAGGCGGGCACTCCAGCCCGCAATGAGTGCCTGTGACTACTCTTTCCACACACGTCCCTGACCTGTGCGGAAGGAACGCTCCAGACTGCCAAAGAGGGAATTGAGCTGTGCCTCCTCCTTCAGTACAAATTCAATCGTGTGTGCATGGGTGGAGGTGGGGTAGTTTTTCACCACTTTCGGGGTGACCAGATCTGGCGAAACACGTCCGGCCGCCTGATCGAACATACCTTTCGCCTTCTCCAGGGCCTGAGTGCCCGCACCCACGGTATTGCTGCCTGTTTCTGGCTTGTAGGGCTCCAGAAAATAAAAGCGGACGACCATCGACGAGCTCAGCGTCAGGTTCACTTCCACCACGCGTGCCACGCCGTCCGAGATGTATTCGTGTTTCGACAGGGCGATGATCGAATTGCAGCGCACGATGTAGTTGCCACCCTTCAGCCGGCCATCCCACAGACCATCACGCGTCACATTGTCCTGCTGCCCCCCCTGCCCTGTGGGTGATTGCCCCGGTGCCGTCTGGGCATGCAGGGAGACGGTCAGAAGCAGCGAGAGGGTGATGAGGAGTGCTTTCATGCGGAGGGGAGGAGTGAAGACTAGCACGCTGGCAGCAGGAAAGAACAACCCTTTCTTTACGGGAATGTTTCCTCCGTAAAGGGCCCAAGGGGGCCGGAAAGGCCCATCTTCAAAGTGGCATCGTCCATTTAGAAGTGGACTCAGGATGCGTATTAATAAGCAGCTCAACCCCTTCGCGCACCATGTTCAAGTTCTCCGGTCAAGGCTCCATCACCAATTGCGACGGCATTTCGCGTCGCGATTTCCTGCAGGCAGGCGCCCTCGGCGCCATCGGGCTGACGATGCCCGGCTTCGCCAAACTGAAGGCGGAAGGAAAGGTCGATGCCAAAAAGAGCAACAAGGCCTGCATCATGATTTTCAATCTCGGTGCGCCGAGCCAGCAGGATCTCTGGGACATGAAGCCTGATGCGCCGAGCGAGATTCGCGGCCCCTTCAAACCCATCCGCACCAAAAGCAACGCCTTCGAAATCTCCGAAATCTTGCCGCTGCATGCGAAGATCGCGGACAAGTTCAGCCTCGTCCGTTCCTGCTACCACACCGCTGCTGCGGTGCATGACACGGGGCATCAGATGATGCAGACGGGCCGGCTTTTTACCGGCGGAGTGAACACACCGCACGTGGGCAGCGCCCTGGAGTTCCTGCAAGGCCGCCGCAGCGACCTGCCCGCGCATGTGATTCTGCCAGAGTCGATGGGCCCCACAGGTGGCAACATGCCGCACGGTCAGGACGCAGGATTCCTCGGCAAAGCCTACGATCCCTTCGTGCTAAACGCCGATCCCTCGGTCAAAGATTTCAAAGTGCCCGATCTCCTGCCGCCGAAGGAAATCGGTGAGGTGCGCCTCGAACGCCGCCGTGAAATGCGTGAACTGGTGGACAGCAGCGTGCGGAATTTCGAATACAGCGAACAGGCCAAGCTCATGGACTCCAATTTCGAGTCCGCCTATCGCATCATGACCAGCACGCAGGCCCGCGAAGCTTTCGATCTCACCAAAGAGCCGCTCAAAGTGCGCGAGCGCTACGGTTTGAATCGCTTCGGCCAGAGCTGCCTGCTCGCGCGCCGCCTCGTCGAGCGCGGGGTGCGTTTCGTCACCGTGAATACTTTTATCACGGTGTTTGGCGAGATCACCTGGGACATCCACGGCTCGAAGCCCTTCACCAGCATCGAAGGCATGCGCGACATCGTCGCCCCGATGTATGACCAAGGCTACAGCGCCCTCATCGAAGACCTGTTTCAGCGCGGCATGCTCGATGATACCATGGTCACCTGCCTCGCCGAATTCGGCCGCACGCCGAAGATCAATCCCGCCGGTGGTCGCGACCACTGGCCAAACTGCTGGACCGTCAATTTTGCCGGCGGCGGCATCAAAGGCGGCGAAGTCGTAGGCAAATCCGACGACATTGGCGGCTACCCCACCGAGCGCCCCGTCGCCCCGAAAGAAATCGTCGCCACCATCTATGAGTCCCTCGGCATCGATCTCACCACCGAACTCCCCGGCCCGCAAGGCAGACCGTATCCCGTCGTCGATTTCGGCACGCAGGCGATCAAGGAGCTGTTTGCGTAAATCACTGTAGAGCGGGGGGCTTCACCAAAACAAATTAACCCCGTAAGCAGAGAATTCTGAGTCACACGTCACCAAATGAAATCCACCTGTCAGCGTCTGTGCAAGAATCATACGATCGAAAGGATCGCGGTGGTGCATGGGCAGGTTGTCGAGTTTCAGGATGTCGTCGTAGCTGATCGAGAGCAATCGCAGACGGTTCACGCGGACTTCCTGGTCGATCAGATCGGCCAGCGGAGCGCCCAGCTTCATTTTGCCGATTTGCACTTTGATTTGCATTTCCCACACGCTTGCATAGCTCAGCCAGATTTGATTCGAGCGGTCACTCAAGGTCTGCCGCACATGCGCGGGCATTCAAGGACTGTTTTCGTTCCACCAGATGAACGCATGCGTATCGAGCAAGTAGTTCATGCATCACGGCCCAGCCAGAATTCATCAGGCAGCGGTGCGTCGAAATCATCCGCCACCTGCCACTTGCCTTTGCCGAGCCCTGAAATGCGCGGTCCTTCGACAGGCTGGCTGCTTTCGGCTGAAAGCTCCGTCGTCAGCCAACTCAGCAGCGAATGCTTTTCCGCCGACGGCAATCCAGCCGCTGCGATTTCGATTTCAGCCAGTGAACTCATGCTGGCATCTTAATTTCCTCCGTCGCTTCATGCAACTCCGCATCTCCAGCCTCCTTTTCGCTGCCTTGGTCACCACTTCGTCGCTCGCCGCCGAAGCGCCATCCTTTCGTAACACCATCCAGCCCATCCTCACGCGGTATGGCTGTGCGATGGGGGCGTGTCATGGGGCTGCCGCAGGACAGGGGGGCTTTAGGTTGTCTCTGCGTGGGTTTGATGACGAGGGCGACTGGATCTCGGTCACGCGCAGTGCAAACGGACGTCGCCTCACGATGGAAGATCCGGCGCGCAGTTTGTTTTTGCTCAAGGCGGTCAAAGCAGTGCCGCACAAAGGCGACAAGCGCTTTGAAGTGAACTCGCCGGAGTACCAGGCCATCGCGGGCTGGATTGCCGCGGGTGCGCCGGGGCCGAAGGCGAGTGATCCGCTGATCGTCTCACTGGATGTGGAGCCGAAGCAACTGGTGACAAAGCAGGGTGTGACGCTGCCACTGAAAGTGACCGCGAAGTTTAGCGATGGTCATAGCGAGGACGTGACGCGGTGGACGAAGTACAATGGAGTGAATGCCAGCGTGGCCACGGTGGATGAGCAGGGCATTGTCAAAACTACCGGGCGTGGTGAAACGACGATCAGCGCGTGGTATCTCAGCCGACTCGCGGTTTCCACGCTCATTGTGCCGAGCGATGGTGTGGTGGATGAGCCTGCGTTTGCGCAGATGAAGCCGCGCAATTTCGTCGACGAGCATGTGCTCGTGAAGCTGCGTGCGCTGAACATTCCGCCTTCGGGGCGCACGGACGATCACGAGTTCTTGCGACGTGCGTTTCTCGATACGATTGGCGTTTTGCCTTCGCTGGAAGAGACGCGTGCTTTTCTTGCGGACAAGAGTGCTGACAAGCGAGACCGCCTCATTGACGCGCTGCTGCAGCGTCCGGAGTTCGTGGATTATTGGTCGCACCGCTGGAGTGATCTGCTGCTGGTCAATGGCGACAAGCTGGTGCCGCAGGCCATGTGGTCGTATTACAACTGGATCCGCCGCAACGTGGCCGCGAACACGCCTTGGGACGTGATGGTGCGCGATCTCCTCACGGCCACAGGCAGCACGCTGGAGAACGGAGCGGGCAATTTCTTCATCTTGAATGACGAGCCCACCAAGTGTGCGGAAACGATCAGCGTGGCCTTCCTTGGCACCTCCATTGCCTGCGCGAAGTGCCACAACCACCCGATGGAAAAGTGGACGAACAACGAGTACTTCGCTTTTGCCAACATGCTTTCGCGGGTGCGTACGAAAAACGGTGCGCAGGCCGAAGAGCGCGTGCTGTTCTCCGCCGCTGATGGGGAACTGGTGCAGCCGCTGACGGGCAAGCCACAGCCGCCACACCCGCTGGATGTCACCACGGCTGTCTCGATGACTTCCACGGAGGACCGCCGTGTGCCGCTGGCGAAATGGCTCACGGGTGCCGACAACAAACTTTTTCAGCGTGCCATCGTGAACCGCGTGTGGGCCAACTTCTTTGGCTCCGGTCTCGTGGAAGCCGTGGATGATTTGCGGGTGACGAATCCCGCCAGCAACGAACCGCTCTTCGCCGCGGCCTGCGAGCATCTGGTGAAGCGGAAGTTCGACCTGAAGGCCCTCATGCGCACCATCCTGCAAAGCGAGACTTATCAACGCAGCAGCGTCACCCTGCCGGAAAACATCACTGATCTCCGCTACGGCTCACACTATGTGCCGCGGCGTCTCAAAGCGGAAGTGCTGCTGGACACCGTGTCTCAGGTCACCGCAGCGCCCACTACTTTCAAGATCGACCGCCGCAATGCCAACAAGGGCACCGCTGACAGCTACCCCATGGGATTCCGCGCTTTGCAACTGCCTGACAGCAACATTGCCAGCTACTTCCTCAAGAGCTTTGGCCGCGCTGACCGTGTGGCCACCTGCGAGTGCGAGCGCACCAATGAACCGAGCATGGCTCAGGCTCTGCACATCGCGAATGGAGATACACTTAACCTGAAGCTGGCTCAGAAAGACAACCGCCTCGATGCGCTGCTCGGCAGCAAGCTCAGCAATGAGAAGATCGTCGAAGAAGCCTACCTCACCGCCCTCGCCCGTCTCCCCACTGAGCGCGAAACCACCAAGGCCACTGCGATGCTCGCCACCGCCAAACCGGAAGACCGCCGCACTACGCTGGAAGACATCTTCTGGAGCCTGATGGGATCAAAAGAGTTTTTGTTTAATCACTGAGTTCTATGAGAAGAAGCTTGCCTGCTATTATTCTTCTCGTTGTATCCGCTGCTTGTTGCACGAACACAAAAACCAGGAATGAGCAGCCAAAAGCTGTGAGTGTTGTTCTTTACGCCTATCCGCAAGAATGGAGCCATGATCTGCCGCTCAAAAGACCTTCCGAATCGGCGCTTCACGATCTGACCAAAGGCAAAAAGCTTTATTCCACGATACTTGATCTGAGTCGCGGCATTCCAATCTCGTCATTTGCGGCGCAGCGTGGAGCATACGGCAGAAAGGTGGCCTTGCTGCTTGACCATTCAGCCACTCATGTCACCGAAGACCATTTTTTGCGTTATCTTCCAGCTCCCTTTTATAACGAGGTTGGCTGGATCGATTGGTTTCTAGTGCGCCGCGATCAAAACAAGAAAGCCGTTGAGATCATCTCTGGAAAGAACCGTGGCTGGCTGGGGCAAAAGACGCTGATCAGTCAGGCCAGAAATGGAGATGAATTAATCGGAGCATGGGGGTTCTGAACTGTGAGCTTCGGCCAATACCACCGTCACAAAATGTCTTTGCAACTGACTGCTTCCACGACGGGGTTCCGAGCAGGCTCGGTAGACCCACTAATTCCGCATCGAGCGGCAGCGACTTTCCACACACCCGACTCACTCGTGATATCATGAAACGCCTCCTCTTCATTTTTCTGGCGGCTCAAGCCACCACCCACGCCCAAACCGTGGACTACACCAAGCAGATCGTCCCGCTCTTCGACACCTACTGTATCGACTGCCATGACGACACCGATGCCGATGGCGAGTTCCAGTTGGACACCTTTGCGAACTTGATGAAAGGAGGCAAGGAGGGCGTGGCGATCGTTGCGGGCAAAGCCAATGACAGCATGCTGGTGAAGTTTCTCGAAGGTCATTCAGGCCGCGGCGGAAAGAATGAATTCATGCCGCCGGGTAAGCGCGACAAACTCAAGACCGAGGAGATTGCATTGATCAAGACGTGGATCAACACGGGTGCCAATGGGCCGCAACTCGCTGATGTGAAGCCGATGCCTCGGGAGGTCATCACGCCGAAAATTTTGCCAACGGTCACGCCAAAACACGCGATCCAGGCCGTGGCGTTTTCGCCGAAAGTGCAGTTGATCGCGGTAGCTCGTTATGGCGAGGTCGAGTTGCTCAATCCGGTCACGCGGGCGGTGGTGCGCAAGCTCACCGGCATCAAGGGCAAAGCCAACGCAGTCGCGTTTTCACCCGATGGCGCGACAGTGTATGCCGCCGGCGGAGAGGCGGGCATCGTGGGCATCGTGAAAAGCTGGAAGACCAGCGATGGCACGCCGTTGCATTCGTTTGAAGGTCATCTCGACGCCGCCTATGCACTCGCCGTTTCACCCGATGGCAAGATGATCGCCACCGGAGCCTACGATCAAAAGATTCGCTTGTGGGATGTGGCCACGGGCAAGGAAGTCGCCCTGCTTAAAGGGCACAATGGCGTGGTGAATGGTCTCTCGTTTCGCCCGGATGGCAAGGTGCTCGCGAGTGCCAGCGCGGACCGAACAGTGAAGCTCTGGAGCATCCCGAGCGGGCAGCGACTGGATACGCTTTCACAGCCGACGAAGGAGCAGACGAGCGTCGTTTTCAGCGCCGATGGCAAACAGCTTTTCGCCGCCGGTGGCGACAATCGCATCCGCCTGTGGAGCATTAGCGCCGATGCCAAGGAGGGCACGAACAAGATCATCACCAGCCGTTTTGCGCATGAAGGCGGCATCTTGAACCTCGCGTTGTCTGGCGATGGGCAACTGCTGGCCTCCACCTCGACGGACAAATCGCTCAAGCTCTGGAGCAGCGTGGATCTCACGGAGAAGATCCCGCTGGAGAAACAGCCTGACTGGTCCTCCGCACTCGCTTTCACGGACAAGGCGCAACTCGTGGCTGGTCGAGTGGATGGAAGTCTCAGCATTTATGAATCGACCACGGGCAAGGCGGTGATGGCGCCTGCGCCTGCAAAACCAGCCAAGGCCATCAAGCCCGAACTCTCACGCGTCACCCCACGCGCCGCGCACATCGGAGGTGGACTGATGGTGACCTTCACCGGCAAGAACATTACCGCAGAAACGCAGGCGATGGCTTCGCATCCCGGACTGAAACTGGAGCTCATCAAGAGCTCCATCAAACCTACCATGGCTCGCGTGAAAATCACCGCCACCTCCGAAGTGCCACGCGGCACTTACGAAGTCTGGCTCAAGAGTGCTGCGGGTGAATCTGCACGGATGAAAATCTATGCCGATGACCTTGTGCCGACCATCACGCAGGCGGCGGATTTCAAAGGTGCGCCTGTCAGCATCGCGTCATTGCCCGCCAGCCTCTGGGGCACGCTGTCTGAGACCGGTCAGCATGATGCGTATCGTTTCAAAGCCAAAGCAGGCGAGGAACTTGTGCTCGATCTCGCCGTTGCCCAGATCGGCAGCATGGCGAAAGCGCCCACGCTGGAGATCATGGACATGAACCACACGGTGCTCGCGGTGAATCGTGGCCTCGACAGTGGGAGCGATCCCTTCCTCGCGTGGAAGGCGCCTGGGGATGGTGAGTACATTGTGATCGTGAGCAACACCACGATGGATGGTGGCGCTGATCACGCCTATCGCCTGACGGTTGGCGCGCTGCCCTATGTCACCGCCTGGTCACCGCTTTTGGCGCAGGCTGGCAAAGAGACGAAGGTCACGCTCATCGGCCAGCATCTTGGCGACAAGGCCACGGTGATGATGAAGGCCGACAAGGCGGGCATGATGAACGTGCCGCTTGATGCCAAGGCTCTGCGCTTTCGCTCCATGCCCGTGCTGCGAGTGAGTGGGTTGGCGCAGGTCGAAGAAGTGGCGGGGAATGACAGCATCCCCAAGGCGCAAAACGTGACCGCTCCAGTTACGGTGAATGCATGCATCGCGAATGCCAACGACACCGATCACTTCTCCTTTGATGCCAAAAAAGGACAGACGTGGATCATTGAGACGCTGGCTGACCTTGGCGGATCACCTGCTGACACGAAGCTGGAAGTGCTGCATGCCGATGGCAAGCCGGTGCAACGGATGCTGCTCCAAGCCGTGCGCGACAGTTACAACAACTTCCGCAGCGTCGATGCCAACAACCCTGACATCCGTCTGCAAAACTGGGAGGAGATGGAGCTGAATGAGTTCGCCTATTTCAATGGCGACGTGATGAAGATCTTCCGCATGCCGCGTGGCCCGGATGGCGGCTGCTTCTTCTACACCTCCGGCGGCAAACGCAGCGCCTACTTCGATACCACGGCCAATTCCCACTCGCTCGACGAGCCCTGCTACATCGTCGAACCCAAGCCCATCGGCAGTCAGATCGTGCCGAACGGCCTGCCCGTCTTCACGCTTAACTACGCTAATGACGACAGCGGTGATCGTAAGCTCGGCAGCGACTCGCGGCTTACTTTTACCGCGCCTGCGGATGGTCGCTATATCATCAAAGTCACCGACACCCGTGGCTGGGGTGGCGAGCGCTATGTCTATGCGCTCAGCATCCGCCAGCCGATGCCTGATTTCAGTGTGAAGCTTGCCGGCATGAATCCCACCGTCATGCCCGGAGCCTCCGTCGGTTTCTCCTTCCGCGCCGAGCGTGTGGATGACTTCGATGATCTGATTCAAATCGACATCACCGGCCTGCCTGCCGGCTATTATGCCTCATCACCGATCCTCATCGAAGCAGGGCACGATTTGATCAGCGGCAGCCTCCACGCCGCGCCAGATGCGGCAGCGAACGCCGACTGGAGCAAGCTCAAGATCACCGCGAAGGCCAAAGCCCTCACGCACGACGCCGGAACCTTTGGCAAAGTCACGCTTGGCGCTGCTCCGAAGTTCATCGTCGTCATGGAGCCTGATGTGGGTGGCAAAGCCGTGATGCGCGAGATCAAAGACGAGACCCAGCCCCTCGAAATCACTCTCGCTCCCGGGCAGACGGTGAAGGCCTGGATTCGCGCCGTGCGGATGGGCAATGACGGCATCCTCAGCCTCGATGTGCATGGTCTGCCCCATGGGGTCATCGTCGATGACATCGGGCTCAATGGCGTGCAGATTCGTGAGAAGGAAAACGAACGCCCTATTTTCTTCCGCGCCGCTAATTGGGTGAAGGATCAGGACAAGCTCATCCATGCTGCACTTAGCTCTGCACGCAATGAGCACGACAGTGCGGGGTTGCAGACGAGTTTTCCGATGCTGCTGAAAATCCGGAAGCCGACGGGTGTGGCGGCGAAGTAGGGCGGACTGCCGGCGTGCAGTCAAAGCGACTTGTCCTGGACTCAGCACCGGCTACCATCATCGGCATGAATGTGAGGAAGCAGTTTGCGTGGTACTCCATCTGGATGCTGACGTGCCTAACCACCTGCTGGTTGCAGACAGGCTGTACCAAGTCGGGAGAAGCGAAGACACGTGCCGCGCAGGAGGAGGCTTTTCGTGGGTGTTTTGGCTTTGCGCCCCCTGCCAGCGTCACGGAGATCAAATATGCGGACTACTATCAGCGGGAGGTCATGGACGGTGCCTATGAACAGTGGCTGATATGCACCTTCCAGGCCGACGTGTTCGACCAAATGGTCAAAAAGAAAGGCTACCAACGTGGCGAATCCTTCACCCTGACCAGCAGCCCCAACAAACCGGCGTGGTGGACGCAGGATAGCGTCGGAGGAAACATCGCGTATGGGCTTGAAGGAAAGGACAGCACTTCCTACCTCGCGCAGCTTTGGCACGATGAGAAGACAGGCCTCGTTCACTGGCACCAAGTGGAGACGGATTGATCATGGGAGAAGTTTGAGCGAGAGAGGCGCGCACGCCATGACGTTCCTGTCCGTCCATGAACCGTCGCCGCTTTCTTCAGCAATCTCTCGCCGCCTCAGCTTCCATCTCCGCGCCTGCCATTTTGAGTGCGAGGTCGCCGAACTCGATGTTTCAAGTCGCCTCCATCGGCGTAGGCGGGATGGGCGCCGTGACGATGATGAGTGTGATGAGGCATGACAAGGTTCGCCTTGTGGGCATGTGCGATGTGGATGCGAAGACGCTCGAACTCGCGCGTGGCGGCAACGCGACAAGGCGGAAGGAATTGCAGGACCCCGATGCGGCGAAGCGGCTGGAGGGCGCGGCGGCGTTTCGGGATTTTCGCGAAATGCTTGCCAAGCTGGGCGACACCATCGACGCGGTGACGATTGGCACGCCGGATCACATGCATGCGGCCATGGCGGTGACGGCGCTGCGGGCGAAGAAGCATGTGTATTTGCAAAAGCCGCTCACGCACCACATTCACGAGGCGCGGATTCTTGGTGCAGAAGCGGCGAAGGCCGGGGTGACGACGCAGATGGGCACGCAGGGGCATTCCAGCATCGAGACCTCGCTGACGGTGGATCTCATCAAGAGCGGAGCCATCGGCAAGGTGAAGGAGGTCATCTGCTGGGAGAACAAAGCGGCTGGCTGGTGGCCGAAGGTGACCGAACGCAAAGCGGCGGCTGATCCGGTGCCGGAGAATCTGGACTGGAACCTCTGGCTTGGAGTCGCGAATGAGGTGCCGTTTCTCGAAGGGGCCTATCATCCTTCGATGTGGCGCTCATGGGTGGATTTCGGTGTTGGGATGATGGGGGACATGGGCTGCCACTACTTCGATGTGGTTTTTGCCTGCCTCGGCCTTGCGGCTCCCACGCGAGTGCGCTGCCTCGATGCAGGCAGCAAGGGCGATCTCTATGCGCAGAAGCGCCACCTTGAGCTGGAGTTTCCCGGAACGGCGCTCACGGCGGGCGACAAGATCAAGATGACGTGGATGGATGGTGGGTACCCGTATGATGCTCGTGTCATCAAACCCAGCGTGCTCACCAAGGACACCCCGAGTGGCATCTTCTTCATCGGCGAAAACGGCAGCATCTTCAAACCGCACAGCCAGCGCCCGTGGCTGGTGCCGGAGGAGAAGTTCACCGGCTTTGCGTATCCGAAGACGCGTATCGCGAATCATTATACCGACTGGGTGGACGCCTGCATGAAGGGTGAAAAAGCCGCTGCTGACCTGCCCACCTACGGCTGTCCCGTGACAGAGGCGGTGCTGCTCGGCGTCCTCGCCGAACGGAATCCGGGCGGGTGGATCGAATGGGATGCGGCGGCAGGCCAGGTGACGAACCAGCCGGAACTCAATGCGCAGCTCACGCGGAAATATCGCGATGGGTGGAGCGTCGCGGGTTTGGGCTGATGTCGGCGCGACATCCGCAAAGCAAGCACAAAAAACAGTGTAAGTTGTTTATCAGCAACGTTGCACTCGGCCAATGTCATCGTAGCATCGTAATGACAACTAAATGAGCGCACATGAGCACAAACCAGACTCACGTCTGAAGCAGGCCGAGAAGATCGCCACGCATCCCGAGCAGTACAAAGTCTGCGAAGGTTGCGGGTCCATCGTGGTCACGCGCGCCATCACCTGCCCGAGCTGCCATGCCTACCTCTTTGACGCCGCCTCCGTGCGCGTGATCGCGCAGGCCAAGGAACTGGCACTGCGTGCGGCGAATTCGGTGCTGGCGTCGGACTTGTCGTGAATTAGGGCCCGCGTTTGGGCATCTCGTCCGCCGTGTCACCCCGCAGCAGCTTTCCGAGCATGCCCGTGAGCCAGAGGTAGTGATCGTTGGGCAGATCAGGCTCGGCAAGGAAGCGGCTTTCACCCACAGGCGGATGGTTGTCGGTTTTGAAGATGGCGGTGCCTTCGTCCAGCTCGTCAAACATGGCCACATAGAGCATCTGCGCTCCGGCTTGATTGGCGGCGAGGGCTTGGGACCAGAGGAACTCGCCGCCAAGGCGTGGGATGGCGTCGAATTTGGCCTCTTGATGGCGCGATTTGGAGAGATTGGTCCAACTGAAGCCGGGGAAGAGGACGGGGAGGTAGTCGAGCTTGTGCTCAGCGCACCAGGCGATGTCGGGTTTCAGAAACTTCTCTCCCCGGCTGGTGGCGTCTTTTGGGGTGCCGAAGCGGCCCACCGCCCAGGGGCTGACGATGTCGGCACGGGCGATGAGTGCGTGCAGCTGAGGGTCTTTGATGCAGTCGTGGTCCAGCGTGCGCCAGTAGTAGGGCACGCCGAGCATGATGGCGCAGCCGCCGAATTCGGGATCATCGCGCAGGAAGGTTATGAGGCGTGACCACTCTTCGAGCATGGGTGCACGGTCGTTGAAGCCGAGACCCCAGAGGGCGACGAGTGGCTTGCCGTGGTGTTTGAAGTAGGACGGACCGGCGCGATCAAGGCGCTTTTCGGTGATGAGGCGCTTCCAGTCGTCGATCACCAGCTGAATGCCATCCTCTTTGATGCCGCTGAGGTCGTACATCAGCGTCAGGCCGCGGCCATGGGCTTTGGCGGCGGCCTGGCAGTTTGCGAGTACTTGGTCCATGGGCTCACGGAAACGTTTGTCCCGAGTGGTGGTGGCAAAGCGTTGGATGAATGCGCCGTCGATGCCGTATTCGCGCATCCATTTGAAATGAAGTTGAGCGACGGCGGGATGGACGGAGCTGAAGACCTCGGCGGTGCTGCCATCGGCATGCTTGAAGGGCGTCGTCACGCGTGCCTCTTTGGGCAACTCACTCACATCTGGCCACATCTCGATGTGCGAGTGCCCTGGCTCGAAGAACTTTCCTGCGGCGTAGTGATGCCAGCCGTTGTTGCTGCCATCTCCCTCACAGCGAAACCAGCCCTGATAGCCGCAGACGACTTTGCCGGTAAGCGTGCTGGTATCAACAGTCTGAGCGCGGGAGCTGAGGGTAAGCAAGACTGGCAGAAGGAGAAACCGGAGCATGCGGGATGTTTTCATTGACGCTGGCTGGGCGTCAAGGTGTGATGTGGTTTACATGAAACGACGCGTCTTTGTGAGCTCGCTGGCTGCATGGCCGATGGCTGCTGCTGCTGCGGCACCCCAATCCGAAGAGGGAAAAATTCGCGGCATCGCTGAAGGGTTCCTGCGGGAGCATGGCATCCAGGGCATGAGCATCGCCTATGGCAGGGCGGGGAAGATCAACTTCGAAGCAGCGTATGGTTTTGCCGATGCGGATGGAGCGGAGGCTGTCACTCCGCAGTATCGCTTCCGCATTGCCAGTGTCTCCAAACCGATCACGGCCACTGCGGTGATGAGGTGCATCGAAAAAGGTCTGCTCAAACCCGACAGCAAAGTGTTTGGCCCGCAGGGCATCCTTGGCGGCGACTACGGTGAAGATGTGGCGGCCATCACCCTGGATCACCTGCTCACTCACAGCAGCGGCGGCTGGGCGAATGACAAGGATGATCCGATGTTTAAAAACCCGCAGATGAATCATGTGGAGCTCATCGCCTGGGCGTTGGCGAATCAGAAGCAGACGCACAAGCCGGGAGAACACTTTGCGTATTCGAACTTCGGCTACTGCGTGCTGGGCCGAGTGTTGGAGAAAGTACTGAAGCTGCCTTACGACAAGCTGATCACGCAGGAAGTGCTGTCAAAATGCGGCATCACGAGCATGCAGATTGCTGGCAACACCCTAGCGGAGCGGCGGCCGCAGGAAGTGATGTATCTCACGTCCAAACCCGGTGCGGCGTATGGCATGAATGTCTCACGCATGGACTCCCACGGCGGCTGGATCTCCACGGCGGGGGACCTTGTGCGCTTCGCCTCACAGCTCCCGGTGTTGCTCAATCAGGATTCGATTCGTGCCATGACCACGCATGGCGTGAGCGAGAGCTACGCGCGGGGATGGAACGTGAACAAGGTGCCAAACTGGTGGCACGGAGGCTCGCTGCCGGGCACCAGCACGATCATGGTGCACACCGCCAACGGATTCTGCTGGGCCGGGTTGATCAATGGCCGCAGCGAAAAGCTGGGCCTCGCCTTGGACAAGCTGATGTGGCAGATGGGCGGCGTGGTGAAGACATGACGGCTCTGATTTCAACTGTTTGCCAGTTTTCGTTTTCCAATTCGTATTCTGCATCCACTTCTCCCTTCCAAACATGACACCCCAGCAAAAAGCAGAATCCCTCGGCCTCGTCTTCACCAAGCAGCCTCCCGCGTATCTGAACCTCTGCATCCGCAGCGGCAATCAACTCCTCACTTCCGGTCACGTGAGCGACCTCAAGGGCAAGCTGGGCGCAGGCGTCTCGACCGAAGACGGCTACAAGGCGGCGAAAAACTGTGCGGAAAAGGTGCTGCGGTCGGTGTGGGACACGCACGGCACGCTGGACGGCCTCAAAGTCCTCAAGGTGCTCGGCTGCGTGAACTCCACGCTGGAATACACCGACCAGCACCTCGTCATCAACGGCTGCTCCGACCTGCTACACGAAATCTTTGGCAAAGAAGGCGACGGCTACCACGCACGCAGCGCCCTAGGCTTTGCGCAGCTCCCCACCGGCGCCGCCGTGGAAGTCGAGGCGATTTTTGAGATCAAGGCCTGACCCGGACGGGGCCAAGCGCCTCAGGGTTGTGTTTTGGGCGGGTGTGGGTATGATCCCCACCCCCCAATGCCCCTTGTACACATCAAAACCTACGGTTGCCAGATGAACGAGCGCGACACCGAGCAAGTGTCGCAGATGTTCGTCGAGCGCGGCTACACCATGACGGCGCGTGATGAAGACGCGGACGTGGTGCTGATCAACACCTGCTCCGTGCGCGATCAGGCGGAGCAGAAAGCCCTGGGAAAGATGGGCATGGTGCGGCGGCGGCGCACGCCGCTGGTCACTGGGTTCATGGGCTGCATGGCGCAGAGCCGTGGCAGTGAACTGGTGAACAAGGCGAACGTGGATCTCGTCGTCGGAACGCAGAAGTACCATCGCGTGGTGGACTACGTGGATGAGATCATCCGTGCCAAAGAGGCGAAGCAGATGGACGATGAGCGTTTTTCCATCGTCGATGTGGAGGAGGAAGCGGCCTCGCAGAACACGATCCGTGACCACACGCTGAAGGAGAAGCAGGCCAGCGCCTTTGTGAGCATCATGCAGGGCTGCAACATGAAGTGCACCTTCTGCATCGTGCCCTACACTCGCGGCGGCGAGCGTGGTCGGCCCATCGCAGACATTGTCGAAGAGGTGAAACGTCTTGCCGATCGCGGTGTAAAAGAAGTCACCCTGCTGGGTCAGATCGTGAATCTCTACGGCAGGCATGAATTCCCGGCGGTTGATGGCAAGAGCCCCTTTGTGCAGTTGTTGGAAGCCGTGCATGAGGTGCCGGGTATCAAACGCATCCGCTTCACGAGCCCGCATCCGATTGGCTACAAGAAGGATCTCATCGAAGCCTTCACCTATCTGCCGAAACTCGCCGAGCATGTGCATCTGCCGGTGCAAAGCGGCAGCGATGCCATCTTGAAACGCATGCACCGGCCTTACACGGCGGCGAAGTTTACGGAGCTGGTCGAACGCATTCGCACGGCGCGGCCTGACATCGCAGTGACGACAGATGTGATTGTGGGTTTCCCCGGCGAGACAGAGGAGAACTACCTGGAAACGCGGCAGATGTTTGAAAACATCGGTTTCGACAATGCCTTCGTGTTTCGTTACTCCAAACGCCGGGGCACGCCCGCAGCGGAAATGGATGAGGCCATTCAGGTGCCTGAACGCGTCAAGGAAGAGCGAAATCAGGATTTGCTGGGGCTGGTGAACCGCATCGCACTGCCGATGTATGACAAGCTCGTCGGCAAAGAGGTCGAAATCCTCTGCGAAGGACCGAGCAAGACGAACGACCAGCGCCTCACCGGACGCACGGGTTCAAACCGCATCGTGGTCTTCGACGGCAACCCCGAGCGTCACACCGGCGAGATATTCAAAGTGCGTGTCGCTGAGGCGGGACACTTCACCTTGTTTGGCGATCCTGTGCTCCATGCATGAGGCGGCGCTGCAAATCGAGCTGCGTCCGCTGACGCGTGAGCATGCAGCGGCGTTTTGCCAGTTGGTCATAGCCCTGGCAGTGTTTGAGAAGCTGCCACCACCCGATGCAGACGCGCAGGTACGCCTGGTGGAGGATGCTCTTGGCGCACAGCCACGCATCGAGGTCTGGCTGGCATTTGTGAACGAGGACCCCGATCCCTGTGGCTACATGATCCTGGTGGAGACGTATTCGAGTTTTCTCGCGCTGCCGACCTTGTACCTCGAAGACTTGTTTGTGCTGCCAGAGCGGCGCAAGGGTGGTGTAGGCGGCGCCTTGCTCAAAAAGGTGGTGAGCCTCGCGCATGAGCGCGGCTGTGGCCGTGTGGAATGGACGGCGCTGGACTGGAATGTGAATGCGCAACAGGTGTATGAGCAGCGCATCGGTGCCAAACGAATGAGCGAATGGCTGCTCTACCGCATGACGCGTGAGGACATGCAGCGTCTGCTGGACGGCGAAGCAAAGTAGCCCTCTCAATCCGCGAGAGGAGCTGCGCGCGCTATGAGGCAGATCGCTTTCGAGTCATTGAAAACGTGGCAGGCACCGGGAGCTGTGGGCTCATCTCGCGGGAGCGAGATGGCTACTGTACGGCCTCCTAAAACGACATCGTCGGCACGTCGATCAGCGAATAGACTTCGACAGGATCAGGCTGGCCCTTCACCGGATGAACTCCGGCGTTTTGGTATTGCAGCAGACCTTCTTCCCAGCCTTTGAGAAACGGTGCACCCGCCAGCACAGGCACCTGTAGCTTGCGGGTCAGGCTTTCGATGCGGAAGGTCACGTTCACGGCTTCGCCCACGGCGGTGTTCACTCCACGGCCCATGGCACCCAGCGCGACATCACCAATGTTCAGGCCGATGTGGCAATGAACTTCCAAGTTCATGTTTTCCTTCAGCCATTTGCGCTTGGGGGATTCATTGGATTCAGGACTGCTGAGAATTTTGGCGGCCTCCGTGGCCTTCACCCGCGAGGAGATGTCATCTCCCGGCCAGTAGGCAAAGACGCCGTCGCCAATGAACTTGTCGATGATGGCATCGCGGGATTTCAGAACTTTTTCGCACTGCGCATACCACTCACGCAGCATGGCGGCCACTTCCTCAGCGCTGAGCTGGGAGGAAATGGTGGTGAAATTGCGCAAGTCGCCAACGAGCAGGGTGGCCCTCACCGTCTTGACCGGCAATGCGATGGTGTGGAGCGATTGCGTGCTGACGTTGCCAGACTCGCTCGGGGGGCGTTCTTCGTCCTGGCTGTCAAAAACAAAGGTGCTGGTGCCAAACTGCACGCGATCACCATGCCGCAGCGCCCGCGCCGTGGTCACGGCCACATCGTTGACGAAACTGCCATTCGCGCTGCCAAGGTCGGATACCCAGAACAACTGCCCGTCACGCCGGATCGTGGCATGCTGACGCGACACACCACCGTCCACCAGCCGGATGCTGGCATCCGGACTGCGTCCAACCAGATTGAAGTCCTCGAGAGTAATCTCGAGTTCTTTCTCCAGTGATTTGAGTGTGGCGCCCATGTGGTTGTTATAAAGGAATGCTCTTTTGAAGCAATTTACACGCCGCAAGTCAAGCGCGGTCATCTTCTTGCTACAAGGTTTTTCGCAGGTTCTTTCGAAAGCCTTGTGCCATCTGGGAAATCCACTCCTCCATTCTGCGCGGTTTAATGCTGGGCGTGACGATATATTTGCCATTGCCGCAGGCATCTCCACCATGCGCTATGATGCAGAGGTTTTTAAGCAGGCCGCGCTTAGGCGTCGTCGTCTTGGTTTTTTTGGCTGTCGCCAGCATCGCCCGTGCCCATGTGGTGCCGAATATGACGATCGAGGCGGAATTCGACTCCGCTGGTGGCTACACGCTGCGCATCAATGTCGATCCCCGCACCTTTTTGGCCACTGACCCCACCTCGCTGCCGCCGGTCCCTGGCTCCTGGTATCTGGAGCAGACGCCCGAGCAGGTGGCGGCGACCCATGAAAAAGCCCAGCAATACCTCGCCAGTTCGCTCGGGCTGCTGGTCGATGGAAAAAAGGCCAGCCTGCCAGCCTGCAAAATTCAGGCCATGGACGGTGCCGACAACACCCCGCTGACTGCGGACACTCAGGAGGTGCACCTGCTTGGCACGGCCAGCGGCCAGCTTCCGGCGGTTTCCGCCACCTTTCAGATCGATTTTGCCAAGGAAGCCAACACCAGCCTGATCCTGCTGCATTCTCAGGCGGGAAAGACCGAGCTTCGTCCCCAAGTCGTGTTCCCTGGAGAGACCAGCCGGCCATTTCAACTCAAACTGGTCGCAGCAGCAGTCGCGCCAGAGGACACTCCGGCATCCAAGGCCAACAACATCTATCTGATTATCACAATTTCCGTGACTTGTATCGTGATCATCACCGGCTGGCTGCTGCTCAGCCATTACCGCCACCATCACCGTGCCCATCGCAAACCGGGTGCTGGAAAAATGTGAACAACTACCTCTTGTTCATCCCTTCCAAGCGGGGTTAATCCTGTACCCCGCGCATGTCAGATTCCTTCGTCCACCTCCATCTCCACACCGAATACTCGCTGCTAGACGGCGCTGTGCGCATTGATGCGCTCATGAAACGCGTGAAGGAGCTGGAAATGCCTGCCGTGGCGATGACCGACCATGGCAACCTCTACGGTGCCATCGACTTCTACATGGCCGCTAAAAAGGCCAAGGTGAAGAGCATCATCGGTTGTGAGGCCTACCTGGCTCCAGGCTCCATGGCGGATAAAAACGAAGTGACGGGGCGCAAGCGTTCCTCGCATCTCACACTGCTGGCTTCCAGCAACGAGGGCTTCGCAAATCTCTCCAAACTGATCACCAAGGGGCACCTTGACGGCCAGTGGTACAAACCCCGCGTGGACAAAGACGCCCTGCGTGAGCATGCGAAGGGCCTCATCTGCCTCAGCGGCTGCATCAACGGCGAAATCAACGAGTTCCTCCTGACCGACCGCAAGGACGAAGCGGAAAAAAGTCTGCTGGAGTTCCGCGACATCTTCGGCCCCGAAAATTTCTACCTCGAAATCCAGAACCACAACACGGAGGCCCAGCGCAAGAGCGCCCGGCAGATGATCGAGTGGGGCAAGCAGTACGATCTGAAGACTGTCGCCACCAACGACGTCCACTTCCTCAACCGCAGCGATCATGAGTCTCACGACATCATGATCTGCATCGGCACGGGCGCGAGCATCTACGATCAGAACCGCATGACCTATTCCCCGGAGGTCTATTTCAAGACCGCCGAAGAAATGCGCGCCCTCTTTTCGGAAGTGCCCGAGGCTTGCGATGCCACTCTCGAAATCGCTGAACGCTGCGATTTGAAGATCCACCTCGATTCGACCAGCATCGACCGTTATCCGCAGTATCCGATGCCCGATGGCGGGGATCGCAATGAATACCTGCGCAGGCTGACCATGGAAGGCCTCGAACGCCACTATGGCCGCGACCGCGCACTCAATGACGCGGTCCTGCACGAGCGCATGGAGGTGGAACTCGCCTTGCTTGGCGAGAAGAACTTCACCAGCTACTTCCTCATCGTCTGGGACTTCATCAACTGGGCTCGCAAGCACGACATCCCGGTCGGTCCCGGTCGTGGTTCTGCCGCCGGATCGCTCGTAGCCTTCTGCCTCGGCATCACGGACATTGATCCGCTCCGCTTCGAACTCGTGTTCGAACGATTTCTCAATCCTGAGCGTGTCAGCCCGCCCGATATCGATATCGACTTCTGCCAGACGCGCCGTCCGGAGGTCATTCAATACGTGCGTGAAAAATACGGCGACCTCAGCGTCTGCCATATCATCACCTTCGGCACCATGGGGGCCAAGTCGGTCATCCGCGACGTTGGTCGCGTGATGGGCTGGAGCTATGGCGACAGCGACGCGCTGTCGAAGATGATTCCGAATGAGCTGAACATCGATCTGGAGGAGGCGGTGAAGAAAAACCCCGACCTCGCCGCGAAGCTCGAATCCGACGGTAATGCACAGGAACTCTGGCGGCACGCCACCTTCCTCGAAGGCCTCACGCGCGGCACCGGCGTTCACGCTGCTGGTGTCGTCATTGGTGATCGCCGGCTCGACAACTTCATCGCCCTCACGCGAGACAAGGAAGACGCCATCCTTTCGCAGTATGCGATGAAGCCGCTCACGGAGTTGGGCATGCTCAAGATGGACTTCCTCGGCCTCAAAACGCTGACGGTGATCCACGAAGCCGAGTACTGGATCAACAAGCGAGTTCCCGGCTTCAAAGTGGCCGATGCGCCACTCGATGACACCAAGACCTTTGATCTCATCAAACGCGGCGAAACAGTCGCCGTCTTCCAGATGGAATCTGGTGGGATGGTCAACACCTGCAAGCAGCTTGGTCCCGACACTATCGAGGAAATCATCGCTATCCTGGCGCTGTATCGTCCCGGCCCGATGCAGTTTATTCCAGACTACATCAAGCGTAAGAAGGGCGAGGAAAAGGTGGACTATCCCCACCCGCTGCTGGAGAAGATCTCCAAGGAGACCTACGGCATTCTGGTCTATCAGGAGCAGGTCATGCAGGCGGCAAACTTGCTCGCCGGATTCTCTCTCGGACAAGCCGACTTGCTCCGCCGAGCGATGGGTAAGAAGGACGCCGCCGAGATGGCCCGCCAGCGTCTCATCTTCGTCGAAGGCTGCCTCAAGACGAATGAGATCCACGCCAAGCTCGCGAACTCCATCTTCGACTTGCTCGAAAAATTCGCGCAATACGGCTTCAATAAATCACACTCCGCTGCCTATGGGATCGTGACGTACCGCACAGCCTACCTGAAGGCGAATTATCCCGTGGAGTTCATGGCGGCGGTGCTCAGCTATGAAATCAGCAACCCCGACAAGATTGCCAACTTCGTCAGCGAGTGCTTCGAGATGGGCATCAAGGTGCTGCCACCGGACGTCAACAAATCCTCCCTCAAGTTTGCTCCCGAGCGGTTTGAAACTGAGGAAGACCTTCCGAACGTCATTCGCTATGGCCTCAGCGCTATCAAAAACGTCGGTGAAGGTGCCATGGAGGCGGCCATCGCTGAGCGTGAAAAGAACGGTCTTTTCCTCAGCCTGGAAGATTTTGCAGCACGGCTCGACAACCGTGCGGTGAATAAGAAGCTCATGGAGTCTCTCGTCAAAGCAGGGGCCTTTGACTTCACCAAAGAGTCGCGCGCCGTGATGTTCGCCAAGCTCGAGCAGGTGCTCGCTTCGGCAGCATCAATGCAGAAGGACAAAAAAGCAGGCCAGGGCGGCCTCTTTGATGACTTCGATCTCGCGCAGCCCAAATCCAAGAAGAACGAAGCTGCAGCGCCCTCCATCGTCTGGACCACGGATGAGGTGCTCGCCTTCGAAAAAGAGCTCCTCGGATTCTATGTCAGCGGTCATCCGCTCGACAGCTATCGGGGGCATTTCGACTCCACCAAGTTCATCAAGATCTCCTCCATTGAAGAGATCGATACCAAGGTGAAAGCGAGCTCACACTCCATTGCCGGCATCCTCAGCCAGCTCGAAGTGCGCTACTCCAAGAAGGACAACCGACCGTTCGCGACCTTCAAGGTGGAAGATTTCACCGGGGTGCAGGAGATGATGTGTTGGAGTGATGATTACGAGAAACTCAAGGAGGTGCTGGCCAATGGTGCCGTGCTCGATCTGCGTATTCGCGTCAGCAAAGATCAGAAGACCGACGGCAACCGCGTCACGATGAACAACGCGCAGCCGCTCAAGCCCAAGGCCGCCAAACCACGCAACGCCGGTGACCCCGATCCTTCCGAGCCACCGCCGCCGAAGCCGCTTGCTCCTCCGAAACCGTACGTCTTGAGACTTAACACCAAGCAGCACGACGAAACTGACCTCGAACGCATTCAAGAGGTGCTTCTCGCATACCCCGGCACGCTCCCTGTTTTCTTCGAAATCTCCCAAAACGGCCACAAAGCCCGGCTCGAGCTTGATGAAAGCTTCCGCGTCACTCCCGGTCCCGATCTGCGTCGCGCGCTGACGGTCTGGTTGTGAGCTACTCCAGCGGCATGGAAACCTTTTCGCCGAGAAACCTCGGCTGGGTGCCGAGCACATTCACATCCAGCACTGCTTTGACGCAGGCCAGTTTCTCCCGCAGAAACGTCTTCACTGAGAGTGCCACGGGCACATCCTGCGCATCCATGCCGTAAGCCTCGATTCCAAACGCCCGCGCCAGATAGATCGCCCGCGCATTGTGAAATCGCTGTGAAACAAAAATCACCCGCTGCTGGCCAAAGACCTCCTTGGCCCGCACCACCGAGTCCAGTGTGCGAAATCCGGCATAGTCACACACGATCTTCTCCGTCGGTACGCCCAACTGCATCAGCACACGTTTCATGTCCGTCGGCTCATCGTAGCCCTGCGTCCCGTTGTCACCGCTCACGATCAGTGCCTTCACCTTCCCTGCTTTGAAGAGCGCCGCTGCAGCCTCCATGCGTGGGAGAAAGAAGAGATTGGCCCTGCCGTCAGTCAGTCGCGCCGCAGTGCCCAGCACCACCGCCACAGGAGCGGCGGGCACTGCTTCCACGGCATCAAAGCAACGACCCTCTGCCGTTCGCGCGACCCACCATTCGCAACCGAATACAAAGCCAAGCCCCAGTACGGCCAAAACGGCGAGGAACAGCCACCAGCGCTTGAGGAGTGTCTTCATGCCCAAACTCCTCCCGCCAGTTCACACAGCCTGCAAGCCGGTGATTCTATCATTTTGCCAAATCGCTTTCTCAGCGCACTGTCTGGGACAACATGCGCCCTAACCGTCCCGAACAACCCGTAGCCCGACAGAACCGCCACTCCCGCGCTGACAACCACGTGCGTGTCTATGAAGAAGGAGACATTCCAGCGATTCTCGAAGGCAAAGAAAGCCCTCTCGTACTGATTCTCGACTGCGTTCAGGACCCGCACAATCTCGGAGCCTGCCTGCGCACCGCCGATGCCGCAGGTGTCTGCGCCGTGATCATGCCCAAGGACAAGACCGCGCCCATCACGGAGACTGTTGTCCGCGTGGCCTGTGGTGGTGCGGAAAACATCCCGCTCATCCGCGTCACCAATCTCGTCCGCGCCATGGCCAAGCTCAAAGAACTCGGCATCTGGCTCGTCGGCACCGCTGATGAATCCACCAAGAGCCTCTACGATCTCGATCTCAAAGGCGGCATTGGCATCGTCATGGGTGCTGAGGGTCCCGGCATGCGCCGCCTCACCGGTGAGCACTGCGACTTCCTCGTCAAGATTCCCATGGGCGGCAAAGTGGAATGCCTCAATGTCTCTGTCGCCACCGGCGTGTGTTTGTTTGAATGCGTCAGGCAGCGGCAGCCGAAGAAATGAGCGCCGGGCAAAACATCGTCGTGCTCACCGGCGCGGGTATGTCCGCCGAATCCGGCGTTCCGACATTTCGGGGTGTGGACGGCCTTTGGGAAGGCCATCGCATTGAAGAAGTCGCCTCACCAGAGGGCTTCGCCCGTGATCCCGAACTGGTGCATCATTTTTACAATCTGCGCCGTGCGGCATTGAACACCGTGGAGCCCAACGCAGGTCATCTTGCTCTGGTGAAGTTGGAACGCGAATGGCGCGGCAAGTTTCTGCTGGTCACCCAAAACGTGGATGACCTTCATGAACGCGCCGGCAGTGAAAAGCTCATCCACATGCACGGAGAACTGCGCAAAGCGCGCTGTGAATGCTGCGGCGCAGTTCTGTCCTGGACCCAAGAATTGTCATCGGGCACGCGCTGCCGCGCCTGTGGCGAGATCGGCGGCCTGCGCCCGCACATCGTCTGGTTTGGTGAATTTCCCTTCGAGATGGAGACCATTATGAGCGCCTTGGAGGGAGCCGATGTATTTCTCTGCATCGGCACCTCCGGAGTCGTTTATCCGGCGGCTGGATTTGCGCAGCAGGTCGCGAGCCATTCGAACTGCCGTCTCATCGAGATCAACATCGAGCGCACCGAGATCTCACGGCACTTCCATGAGCACATTGTCGGACCGGTGTCAGCTGAACTGCCCAAGCTGGTGGAGCGGCTGCTATCTGCGTGATCCGTGATTAGAACGGCGCAGGCCCCAAGACCAAGTCACTGAGATCCTGCCCACGCAATTCCGCATTGTCACGACGACGCGGTAGTGGTCCGCCCGGACCTCCGGGACCGCGACCACGCTGTTCCTTCTCTTCTGGTGTGTGACCAATCACAATGTCCCAGATTGCGGCGAGCTCTTTGCTCTCGGTACTCATGGGTTTGAATTCGCGAATGACGGAGAGCCGCTGCTGCTCCGTTCCCATGCTGCGCAGGATGCCATCGCGGTCATTCTGCGGCACACCGGCGATGAACAACTGCGTGGTCAGCATACTCTTTTCGTTCTGCTTCACACGGATGTGATAGTGCAGCGTTCGACCCGTGTACAAGCCTGGCAGGATCGTACGGAAGCGATATTCGCCTTTCGCATTGGTCTCGATCTTCCCATAACCCTGGAACTGAGGGTCACGCTCCTTGCCCTGCTGCGTGCCCCGGCTGTGGATGTAGCAGCCGTTGTTGTCGGACTGCCAGAGCTCCACCAAGGCATTTTGCACGGGCTTGCCATCCACATTCAGCAGGCGGCCACCGAACTCCGTCACCACCCCGTTCGCGGGGGCTTTGCCACCAATGATCATCGTCAGGTCATTGTCCTGATCGAGCGGCAGATGATCCGGATAATATGGTCCTTCCGTCGCACGCGGGGTCAGCGCAAGCGCCTCGGCATACACACTCCCGGTGATGATGCCCCCGGTGGTCAGAAGCAGGTTGTGCAGCAGTTTACGGCGGCTGAGCGGGATGTGGAAGGGTTGAATCGTGGTGTTCATGAGCAGGGTTTGATACCATCCAAACCGCTGAATCATCGGTTGGTTGCTCACGAAATGATTCAATCATTGCAGCACAGCTGTCGTAACTCCGCCTTCAATCAGGTCTTTCGCCTTGCTCGGCCTCTTACCTTGCGGAATTCTTATGCTTCAACGTGACGGCACCGTCCTCACCTTCGGGCCAGTTCGCACCTTCATCAATCCATTGCCGGATCGTGCTGATCTCATCCTTCGGAATGCGATGGCCTGTGGCGGGCATGGCTTTCGTGTCTCTGGCCGGCAGTGTCAGCACGAGATACAGCATGCTCTTCTCTGCATTCTTCGGCACGATCACGGGTCCGGCTTTGCGCTTTTCAAAAGCGAGCGCCCGTGTTTGCAGATTGAGTTCGCCCAGCAGCGTCTCCGAATTGTGACACTCGACACAGCGGGCAGCGAGAATGGGCTTGATCTGTTTCACGAAATCCACCGGGGAATCTCCGGCGGCATGGAGAGCGCTGGTGATTGCGAGGCAGGTGGCAAGTGCGATTTGATATTGAATTTTCATGGGAAAAGCATCCTTGATTTGCGCGAAGGCGTCTCCGCGTGGCTTGCGACTGAATGAGTGCATCTTGTCGCCTTCCCGGTTGCTCCTGCGAGTGCGCACCTGCATCATGCTGCATGAGCATCGAACAAATCACCGCCCGAATCTGTGCGTTTCGTGACGCCCGGGACTGGATGCAGTTTCACAGTCCGAAGGAGCTCGCGGTCGCCATCACGGCGGAGGCGGGGGAGCTGCTGCAGCACTTTGTCTGGCAGCAGCCGGAGCAGATCGAGCAGCGGGTAAAGGACAAGCTGCCAGAGCTGAAGGATGAGATGGCCGATGTAGGTATCCTGCTCTTTGAACTCGCTCACAATCTCGGCGTCGATCTCGGTCAGGCGATGCTCGACAAGGTTGAGCGCAATGAAACACGCTATCCCGTGGCCAAGGCACGGGGATCAAACGCTAAATACAACGAACTGTGAGCGAAGCAGAGCTCCCAACGCCGCACCGTCGCCGCAAGCGGTACTCCGGTAAAAATCCGCAGCGCTTCGAGGACAAGTACAAGGAGCTGAATCCCGAGCTTTATGCCGAGACCATCGCGAAGGTGCGTGCCTCCGGCAAAACACCCGCCGGACAGCATGTGCCCATCTTGTTGAGCAAGATTTTGCAAATTCTTGCACCCCAACCCGGCGAACGTGCTGTGGATTGCACACTGGGCTACGGTGGCCATGCTGCAGCTTTGCTCAAGGCCGTGCAACCAGGCGGCACTCTACTCGCCCTCGATCAGGATCCCCTCGAAATTGTGCGCACCGAGGCGCGGCTGCGTGCAGGGGGCTGCGAGGAGTCTGCGCTCGTCGTGAAGCGTATGAACTTCGCCGGACTGCCCCGCGCCCTTGGCGAAATCGGCTGGGGCAATGGTGTGGACGTGCTGCTCGCCGATCTTGGCTGCTCTTCCATGCAGTTCGACAATCCCGCCCGTGGCTTCAGCTTCAAGCACGACGGCCCGCTCGATATGCGCATGAATCCGCAACGCGGTGTCTCTGCACGCGAATTGTTGCAAAAGCTCAGCGCCGAGAAACTCACTGCCATCCTCAGTGACAATGCGGATGAGCCGCACGCGAAACTGATCGCGCAGGCGCTGGCTGAGACGGATCAACCGACGACACGTTCACTGGCTGAAGCTGTGCGTCGTGCGCTGCCGCATCGGGTGAACGAGGAAGACCGAGATACAACCGTGCGCCGCGTCTTTCAGGCTCTGCGCATTGCTGTGAATGAGGAGTTTACCGCGCTCGACACTTTCTTGCGTCAATTGCCCTCCTGTCTGCGCAGCGGTGCGCGTGTCGCCATCCTTACCTTCCATTCAGGAGAAGACCGGCGGGTGAAGCATCTCTTGCGTGAAGGGCTGCGCAGCGGTCTTTTCAGCGCCACCAACGATGAAGTCATACGCCCCACTTCGCAGGAGACCCGTGACAATCCGCGGGCGGCTCCGGCAAAGCTGAGGTGGGCGGTGAAGGCGTGAATTGATTCGGCGTTCGTTGTGCGAACCGGGGGCTCGATCTCGTATGAGACATCTATGTTCCAAACCGTTCGCTTTCTTCTCCTGTTAGGACTTTGTTTTCCATGGGTTGCTCAGGCTGCGCTACAAGAAACCTGGGAGACGGGTTATGCGAAGGAAGATGCCACTGGACCCCACGTGCTGGGGTATTGGAATTTTGATGGGGAGTCGCAGGATGTGGCACTGCATGGAGCGGTGTTGAATCCGAAAGGCAAATTTGGCGGGGCTTTGGAGTCGTTTCCGGGATTTCCGGTGGATGACAAACGGCATGCGGCAGTGGTGGCGGTGAAGCCGGTGAAGGGGGCGTTCACGCTGGAGATGTGGATCAAGCCGAAGGCGGAGTTTGAACCGAAGCTGCGCTGCTTCCTGCTGGACAAGAAGTATGTCGATCACACGGACTACCAGTGGCAGCTAGGTGATGCAGATAAAGGCGGATTGAGGCGAATGTGGGTAACTCTTGGATTTGGGGCGGAGTCGAAGACGATTTATTCGCTGCCGTTCAAGCTGGAGGCGGACGTTTGGCAGCATGTGGCATTCACTTATGATGGTGCGGGTGAGGGGAAGTTTTATCGGAACGGGGTGGCTGCAGGTGGTTCCATTTTGGCAGGATATGGCAATATGACGCCGGGGACGAAAGCGCTGAGCATCGGGGACCGGCTGGGCAGCAATTATGGTGGGTTTCCGGGGCTGATTGATGAGGTGCGTGTTTGCGAGGGGGTGCTGAGCTTTGAGCGCGTTTCGATGCAGATTGTGGCAGGACGAAGTGTGTGGCGGCGGATGGAGACTGCGAAGGCAGTGGAGATCGTTTGCACTAATTTGCGACGTGAGGTGCTGAAAGCGGCGAAGCTGAAGGTGAGCCTGGGTGGGACAACGGAGGAGTTTCTTGTGTCGGATTTGGCAATGGGGAAGAGTTTCACGGCCAAGTATGTTTTCAATACGGCGCTCAAGGCGGATGAGTATGAATTGCGGGCGAGGTTTGAGGTGGGTGATTATGGAACGGAGCAGTCAGCCATGCTGAAACTGGTACCGCGGGTGCCGGAACGCATGCCGGTGATCATGTGGGGTGCCAGCGGGGAAGAGATCGCGCGTTTGAAGGATCTCGGTTTCACGCACTTCATTGGATTGGGAGCGGACTATGGTGAGATGTGGGCGCAGAAGAAGGTGGTGCCGCCGGCGAAGCCGGAGGTGA
Source organism: Prosthecobacter sp. (assembly GCF_029946185.1). Taxonomy (GTDB): domain Bacteria; phylum Verrucomicrobiota; class Verrucomicrobiia; order Verrucomicrobiales; family Verrucomicrobiaceae; genus Prosthecobacter. The sequence continues at coordinate 20,619 of NZ_JAQSEA010000059.1, read as the reverse complement.
TTGTGAAGAACCGGGCGATGCTGGATGAGGCGCTGGCGAATGGGCTTGAAGTCATTGCGAGTTTGTCGCCGGCGGGTGTGCTGGAGTCGGAGGCGAAAAATCTGCGGGTGGGGCGGGATGGGAAACCTTATGCGCGGCAGGACATCTGTGCGTCGCTGCCGGATTTCGCTTCTTTCTTTCAGGTGGTGGGGATGAGTGTGGCGAAGGCTTATGGGGATCATCCGGCGTTCACGACGGCGTTGATTGATTCGGAGGTGCGGGACAGCAGCCAGGTGAGTTTTAATGCGGTGGATGTGGAGGCTTACCGGAAGTTTGCGAATATGGAGATTCCTGCGGAGGTGTCGGCAAAGTGGGGGGTGGACTGGATGAAGATGAAGGATTTTCCGGTGGATCGGGTGATTGCGGATGATCATCCGATTTTGAAATACTTGCGCTGGTTCTGGACGGTTGGGGATGGCTGGAATGGGCTGCATACGGCGCTGCACAAGGGGGTGAAGAGCAGCAAGGTGTGGACGTTTTTTGATCCGGCGGTGCGGCAGCCGAGCATTGGCGGCGCGGGTGGTGGGGTGGATGTGATCTCGCACTGGACCTACACCTATCCTGATCCGCAGAAGATTGGAATGTGCGCGGATCAGCTCTTTGCGATGAGTGCGGCGACGGGCAGGAACCAGCGGGTGATGAAGATGACGCAGTTGATCTGGTATCGCTCACAAACGGCACCGATTGGCAGCAAGGCGCCGGGTGAGGTGGTGGCGTGGCAGGATCAGGATCCGGAGGCGGCGTATATCACGATTGCGCCGATGCATTTGAAGGAGGCGCTGTGGACGAAGATCTCGCGGCCGATTCAGGGCATCATGTACCATGGGTGGCAGTCGCTGGTGCCGACGGGGAGTCCGGGGGGGTATCGATACACGAATTCGAACACGGCGCCGGTGCTCAAGCAGTTGCTGCATGATGTGATCGAGCCGCTGGGGCCGACGCTGATGGCGATTCCGGATGAGCGGAGTGAGGTGGCGTTTTTGGAGAGTTTTACGTCGCAGATGTTTGCGCATCGCGGCAGCTACGGGAACAACACGGACTGGGCGGCGGATGTGTGGCTGGCGCTGCAGCATGCGCATGTGCAGACGGACATTATGTATGAGGAGACACTGCTCAAGAATGGGCTGAGTGGTCGCAAGGTGCTGGTCATGCCGTATTGCGATGTGCTGACGAAGTCGGTGGTGACGCGGATTCAGGACTGGCAGAAGAAGGGTGGGAAGATTGTGGCGGATGAGTTTCTGTGTCCGGCGCTGAAGGCGGATTTCCTATTGCCGAGTTTCAAGCGGGTGAAGAAGGCGGATGTGGACAAGGCGAAGGTGCTGGAAATGGCGGGGACTGTGGGCGGGTTCGCGCTGCCGCAGAAGGCGATGTGTGACAATGCTGAGATCATTGTGCGCACGCGGAAGTTTGGCGATGCGACCTATGTGTTTGTGATGAACGACAAGCGCGAGTTTGGCAGCTACGTGGGGCAGCATGGGCTGGTGATGGAAAATGGGGTGCCATCGAGCGGGGTGGTGAGCTTGAAGGTGGAATCGGCGAATGTGTATGAGCTGACGGGTACGCAGTTCATTGTGCCGAAGCGCAGCGCCGATGGGGTGATGAGCTGGCCGGTGGATCTGGGGCCTTGTGATGGGCGCATCTTCATGGTGCTGCCGAAGCCGCTGCTGGGATTGAAACTGGAGGTGCCGGAGAACGCGGTGGTGGGGAACAGCGCGAAGATTGCGGTGAGCATTACGACCACCCAGGAGGCGCCGACCAAGGCGGTGATTCCGGTGCGCGTGGATGTTCGTGATGCGAATGGGAAGGCGGCGGAAGGGAGCGGGTTTTATGCGGCCGAGAATGGCATCGTTGAAATCAAGCTGGACCTGGCGCCGAATGAGGATCCGGGCAGCTGGGAAGTGCGGGTGAAGGAGCTCGCGAGCGGGATGGAGGCGCGGAAGTGGATGCGGGTGGGGAGGTAATTATGAAGGATGAATTATGAAAGATTGAGCCGATCTTAGCGAATCAATGAAGAGCAATGCGACTCCCACTCCACCCTCCGCTGGATCGTCAGCAAATCCCGAACCGTCCTCAGGTACAGACACTGCCCGCCGCATGAGTGCTGAAACCACATCCCGAAATGTCCCTTTGCGGGGGATGACCCTAGAGATTTATATCCAAGGATCAAACCAGCCGGATACAAACCCGCATGAAAATTGACCGCATCGAAATCCGGAATTTCCGCCGTCTCGAAAATGTATCGGCAGCGATAGAAGACCGAGAAACGGTCTTCGTTGGGCCTAACAACAGCGGCAAGACCTCTGCGACTGCAATTTTTCGATGCTTTCTCGGACAACGGAAGTTTCGCATCTACGATTTTTCCGTCGCCCGAATTCCTGAGTTTGATGATTTTGGAGTAACGGGAGAGGCAGATGCGCTGCCTTCAATAGAGCTGGACATTTGGTTTAAGGTCGATCCTAACTCCATCGAGTTTGGACGAGCCTTCACGCTACTCCCCAACCTGTCAGATAATTTTGAACGGCTAGGCGTTCGGCTGCGCTATGCAACCCCTAATCCTGCCAAACTACGCGAAGCGTATCTTACCGCCTACCCCCAAGCAGGCGAAGAGGCCCCAGAAAAGACGCTTTCTGCCTTTCTCTCTGACGACAGAGAGCTAAATCGACATTTTGAAATCACTTATGCGTCGCTTGAAGCTACCGAGGCAGGCGTAACAGCCGCGACTTTGGACAAGGATGAGGGCAGAAACCTTCTTCAAAGTCTGGTTCGCATCGATTTTGTTGGTGCCCAGAGAAACATCGACGACGATGAGGAGAATCGCAGCAACAGGCTATCTCGTGCCTTTGCTGGGTTTTATCAGAAGAACCTTGAACGACCGGAAGTGGCTGAAGATGCACACCGCGTTATCAACGAAAATAACCGTCAACTCACGGACCACTATGCAAAACAGTTCGCTGGGATCATGGGTGTAATCAAAGGGATTGGAGTCCCATCGGTCAATGACCGCGAGCTGAGAATTGTCTCCACTCTTAACCCAGAGACGGCATTGAGCGGCAACACAGATCTGCTCTACGTGGATGTCTACCGTGGGCATGAACTGCCGGAACTATATAACGGTCTCGGCTTCAAAAATCTCATCTACATGGCAATTCAGGCGAAGCACTATCATTCCCAATGGGTGCGCACTTCTCAAAACCGCCCGCTCTGCCAGATCATCTTTATCGAAGAGCCGGAGGTGCATTTGCATGCACAGGTGCAGCAGACCTTCATCACTAATATCTGGGATGTTATTCAGCAATCAGCTGAGGCCGAAGAAGCCGGTGATTGGATTCCGCAGCTTATCGTAACCACCCATTCTTCACACATTTTGGATGCCACCGAGTTTGGCAAAGTTCGCTATTTCAGGCGCTGCCACCTCAACGGTGAAGCTCCTGACCCGGCAAGAATATTGAATGCAACGCAGGTTCACAGCCTACGAGATTTCCAGCCCACCGCCGTTGAAATCGCCGATCAGCCGGTAACTCCGGAAGAAGCGTTGGCGTTCCTCAAACGCTACCTTCGTCTGACCCATTGTGACCTATTTTTCGCTGATGCCGCCGTGCTGGTTGAAGGTTCGGTGGAAAAGCTGCTGATGCCGACAATGATAGACAAGGCGGCTAACCGATTGCGGGCGTCGTATCTCACCGTGTTGGAAATCGGCGGTGCATATGCACACCGCTTCGATGAATTGCTGTCTTTCCTATGCATCCCGTATCTCATTGTGACCGACCTTGATTCGGTTGATCCTACCGGAAGGCATCCAGCCTGCCGTGCTGACACACCGGGCGCGCTCACTTCAAATGCATCCCTTAAACATTTGCTTGAGGTGAATTCCGTTGACGAATTGATGTGCATTACGCCCGATCAAAAGCACTCAGCAGAACGAGGTCGATATATCACGTTCCAACAAGACATCACCGTCACCGACGGTGGTGCTACCATGAACATGCGACCGCGCACTTTGGAGGAGGCGTTCGCCTACCAAAACTTCGCGCGCTTGCGTGACGGAACACTAAGCCTCAATATTACCATTCCAGAAGGGCTCGGTGAAGCATATAACTCCATATACGAGCACATCAAATCTAGCAGCTTCAAGAAAACCGACTTCGCAATGGACGTGCTGGCGAGTGAGGCTAACTGGCAAGTGCCAGCATACATCGCGGAAGGACTTGCGTGGCTCGAAAATCGGCTCTATCCACCTGTCCCAGCCGAGCAACCATAGATATGCCTGACCGCGTTCAAACTGTTGCAGATCAAGCCGTTCGAGAGTGCCTTGCCACGCATCGCAGTTTCGCGCTGATCGCGGGTGCTGGTTCCGGTAAAACCACCTCACTTGTTGACGCACTTGCGGAAATTCGAGCAACGCAAGGAGCGACGCTGCGCCAAAACGGACAGCGCATCGCCTGCATCACGTTCACCAATCGAGCTGTCGAAGTCATTCGGCTAAGGCTAGGTTTTGATGACCTCTATTATGTGTCGACACTGCATAGCTTCTTGTGGAGCGAGATCAGCCGTTTTCAGCGCGATATTCGAGAGGCACTACAAAATGCTCGCTTACCTGCTTTGATCGCCAAAGCAGCGGAAGACGATAACGGCAAGGACACCAAAACAGCGCGCAAGGCGCGAGAGAAAGTTGCCAGACTTGAGAAAGAACTGGCTGGACTGCCTGATGTAACAGATTTTTCATACGATGATGTCGCGTTTAGCGATTATCTGAACGGCAAATTGAGCCACGATGACATTATTGAGATTGCCGGCTACCTTTTCCGCGAACGAACTAATTTTCGCCGCCTGATTGGTGTGCGCTACCCCTTCATCTTTGTCGATGAAGCGCAGGACACTTACGTGCCAATCGTCGAAGGGCTAAACCAAACCTGTGGAGCAGCTGGCTTGCCGTTGGTCGGGTATTTCGGTGATCCGTGGCAGCAGATTTATGAAGGGAGAGCGGGCGACTTCGCACCTCCAGAGGGCGGGCTATCAATAACGAAAGTCGAGAATTTTCGTTGCTCACCGCAGGTAATTGCGTTCTTGAATGCCTTTCGAACCGATGTTGAGCAAGTGGCGGCAGGCTCCAACGCCAACGTGCAAGGTAGTGTTGAGATACGATTGGTTAGAGCGGAAGCGCCCGAAGGTCCGCGCAAGCGTTACTCGGATGCCCAACTAGACCGTGCGCTTGCTGCAATGGACCAGGCGATTGAAGGCTGGGGCTGGGCAGACAACCCCGAGGTCATTCGGCTCTTTCTAGTGCGTCAGATGATCGCACGACGCTTGAAATTTTCTGGCCTGCAACAGCTATTCACCGGGCCATATGCGTCGCAGCGCACACAGGATGATTATGAGGCAGGAGAACACCATCTCCTAAAGCCGTTTCTCGAAGTCATTTGCCCGCTCATTGAATCATCAGCCAACGGAGCAAACAGGCGGGTCATAGACATTTTGCGCACTAACAGCCCTGCATATGATCCGCACGGCCCGAACGCGAACCGCAAACTCAAAGATATGATCGATCAGTCGAAAGCTCAACTTGGGGATCTGGCTAGAATCTGGGATGCGGCGACCACCAAAGACGCGCTCGTCTATTGTAGAGATAACAACCTAATACGTGTGTCGGATCGCCTTGCGGAGCAGCTTGCAAGGCCACCTCGCGCCGAAGAATATGATGACGAAGCGCACAGTGAAGAAAAGGGGGATTGGCTCGCGGACGGTTTTTTCGTCATGCCGACAAGTGAGCTTTTTGCATACCGAGAATTCATCGAAGAGAACACGCCATACAGCACACAGCATGGGGTGAAGGGGGAAGAGTATCCGAATGTCCTTGTGGTCTTTGATGACGTTGAGGCAAATTGGAACCAATACAGCTTCTCGAAATTGCTAACGCCGGGAATCGCTGGTGAACCAACCGAGGGGCAACAGGAACGCGGACGGAAACTTGCCTATGTGTGCTTCTCTCGCGCTGAGCAGCATCTAAAAATTCTTTTCTTCACACCAGCGCCAGAAGCGACACGGGCGGAGTTGATTGCAAAAGGGTTGTTCAACGATAACCAAATTACTACTGCTTAAATAATAGCAGGTCGCAATTATTGCACCTGTGCTTTAGGACATAAGTGCTGGCAGACATCATGTTTAAAGCATACTGCATTGGATTCTAACCTGCCCGTTCCTCGTACCGAGACGCCAATCCCTCCAAAGTCATATTCCCCGTGATGGCACCATGCGGGATGAGCAAAACGTATCACCAATTGTGCTCGCATAGGGGATCCCCCCCACTCTGGCAAATCGTTCATAATTCCTTGGGTGATGCGCACCTAAGTTATTGCCGCCCTGATAAGTGTGGGCCAGCGGGTGAGTTCTCCCCGGAAAGCGCTGGCATCGCTACGCGATGCGAAGGCAGGTGTGGGGTGTTTGTCTTGGACGAGGGGTGTCGCTGCGCTCAACCCCTCGCTACAGGCTGGGATGGCTCCGCCATCCAGGTGGGGTTGCCTTGCTTTGGGTTTGGGGACTCTTCCATCCACTTTGAGGGATGGCGAAAACGCACGCTGCAACTGTGTTCTATTCGAGGCAGGCATCCCGTTTGAGGGGCTTTCTTTGGTCTTCCCCTCTTTTGAGGCGGAAGATGGTACGCGGAGAGGGATTCGAACCCCCGACCAACTCGGTGTAAGCGAGCCGCTCTACCACTGAGCTATCCGCGCTGAATTTTTGAGATTGAGCTAATCGGGCATGATTACATCCAAGTCAAATTCCCTTGTTGATGACTCGGCCAAACCGGGCATACAGGGCGGGCAGGAGAAATAGATTCAGCAGGGTGCTGGTGACGAGGCCGCCGAGGATGACGAGGGCCATGGGGCGTTCGATTTCGTTGCCGGGGACGTTGCCTTTGAGGACGAGGGGGAGCAGGGCGAGGGCGGCGGTGGAGGCGGTCATGAGGATGGGGACGAGGCGCTCGACGCTGCCTTCCAGCACGAGATCGAGTCCGAAGGGGCGGCCTTCGTCGGTCTGCAAATGGCGGTAGTGGCTGACGAGCAGGATGCCATTGCGGGCAGCAATGCCGAGGACTGTGACAAAGCCGACGAGTGAACCGAGTGAGAGCACGCCGCCGCCCAACCATGCAGCCATGACGCCGCCGATGAGGGCAAAGGGCAGGGTGAGCGCGATGAGCAGGACCAGACGTGGTGATTGGAAGTCGGCGAGGAGGAGGGCAAGGATGCCTGCAAAGGATGCGAGGGCGAGCCAGCCGAGGCGGCTTTGGGCAGACTGGCGCTCGGCCCATTCACCGAGAATTTCAGGATGATAGCCTGCGGGAAACTGGACTTTATTGACGCGCTCTTCGATCTCCTTGGCGACTTCTCCCAGAGCGCGGCCGGTGACGTTGCAGGTCACGTCGATGCGGCGTGAAGCGCCTTCGCGTTTGATGGCATTGGGTGTGGGGACGATGGCGAGATCTGCCACATCGGCGAGGCGCACATGGCCGCCAGCGGGTGTTTCGATGAGGAGTTCGCGCAGCGTGGTGTAGTCGGCGCGGACTGCGGGCAGGCTCCAGACGGTGACATCATGCACGCGCTGGTCCTGATACACCTCGCCGACTTTTCGCCCGCTGATGAGCGTGGTCACGGCCTGGCGTACTTTGCCCGCTGTGAGGCCGTGCAGCGCGGCGGATTCGGGGCGGAGCTTGACGGTGATCTGCGGCACGAGTGTGAGGGATTCGACCTTTAAGGCGCTGACACCGGGAACATCCTTCAAGGTGGCACCGACGGCTGCGGCGCGATCACGCAGGACGTCGAGATCGGCGCCGAAAATGCGCACGACGATGCTGGCGCTGGCGCCGGTGAGGACTTCCTTCACGCGCTCGCGCAAAAAGGTGAGGAGGTCGCGGGTGAGGCCGGGGTAGCCATCGACTACGGCCTGCGCTTTGTGAATGGTTTCATCGTAGTCCACGTTGGGGTCGAGGCTGATCCATAGTTCGGTGAAGTCCGGACCCACGACTTCGTCGGCTACTTCCGCGCGACCGATGTGAGCGCCGAGATTTCGCACGCCGGGAATCGCGCGCAGATCTTTGCTGGCGGCGATGGTGATGCGGGTGCTTGCCTCAACCGAGGTATTTGGCTTTTCCAGCCAGTGCATGAGGAAGTCGCGCTCTTTGAAGTTGGGCAGAAACTCCTCTTTGAGCTGGGTGTGCCAGATGAAGCCGGTGAAGGCGAAGGCACCGGTGAGAACGAGCAGTGCGAGCCATGGGCTGCGTGCAAACATTGGCAATATAGCACGGTAGGCGGCCTTGAGTCCGCGAGCGACAAAGGCATCGCGATGGTGTCCTGTTTTGACATTGAGCAGCATCAGGCTCAATGCGGGTGTGACGGTCAGTGCCACGACGAGGGAGGCGCTGATGGCGAGAATGTAGGACAGCGCCAGAGGTCTGAAAAACGTGCCTGCCAGACCCGGCAGGAAAAACACGGGGATGAACACCAGCACGATGATGACGCTGGCGTAAACGACAGCGCTGCGCACCTCCAGCGAGGCATCGAGCACGACGCGCAGCTTTGGTTTTGGCGTGGCAAGCGTGGCGTTCTGCCGCAGACGGCGGAGGATGTTTTCCACATCGATGATGGCGTCATCGACCACTTCGCCGAGGGCGATGATGAGGCCGGCGAGGATCATGGTGTTGATCGTTTCACCACGCCAGGCGAGGAAGAGCAAGGCAATGGCCAGCGAGAGCGGGATGGCGGTGAGGCTGATGATGGTGGTGCGCCAGTCGCCGAGGAACAGCGCGAGCACGACGACGACGAGCAGACAGCCGAGCCACAGCGCCTCGGTGAGGTGATCCATGGAGAGCTGAATGAAGGTGGCGGGGCGGAAGATGGTGCTGTCCACATCCACTCCAGGAAGGGCGGGCTTGAGCTCCTCCAGCATTTGCTCCACGCCTTTGGTGACATCGAGCGTGTTGCCCCAGGGCTGCTTTTCGACGATGAGGAGGATGCCCGGGCCATCATTGATGACGCCATCACCAATCGGTGCTGGATTGCCGATCTTCACCTCCGCGACGTCGCCGAGGCGGATGGGAGCGCCATTGCGAAATTCGACCACGGTGCGTGCGAGATCCTCGGGGGTGACGATCAAGGCAAGCTGCGCCACGCTGAGACGCTGATTGGGTGTGTCGATGAAGCCGCCGGCGCTGATCACTGCGGCGTCACCGGCTGCTTTGGTGATCGCATCCAGCGTCACACCGGAGGCGCGGAGGCGCTGGGGATCGACGAGCACCTGAAACTGCTTGTCGCGCTGTCCCCAGATGGCGACATTGGCGACGCCACGCACCGACATGAGACGAGGGCGGATCGTCCAGCGTGCCAGTTCGCTGAGATCCATCTGCGACAATGTCTTCGAGGTGAGTCCGATTTTGAGCACACGGCTCAAGGAGGAGTACGGCGACATGAGCACCGGGGGCTTCACCACGGCAGGCAGTCGATTCTGCGCGAGATTCAACCGTTCTTGTACAAGCTGGCGGGCTTTGAGGATGTCGGTGCCGGTGTCGAAGATCATCACGACGGATGACAAACCGAGTACTGATTTTGAGCGCAACGTTTTGAGGAAGGGCAGGCCGTTGAGCGAATTTTCCAGCGGCACTGTGACGAGCGCATCGACTTCTTCGGTGGAAAGGCCCGGTGCTTCAGTTTGAACTTCGACGAGCGGCGGTGCGAATTCCGGGAACACATCCAGAGGTGCATCCTTCGTCGCATTGATGCCGACGAGCAGCAGCGCCAGTGCGCCAGCAACAACGAGCACGCGCATGTTTAGCGCCCAAGAAACAATGGCATTCAGCATGGCGTTATTTCCCGGTCATGAATTCCGTGCCAAAGAGCTCGGCCGAGCCATCGGTCACAATCTTGGTGCCGGCGGCTGGACCGCTGGTCAGGACTGCGTCGGTGCCGGCAAGGCGGGCGACCTGAATGCGCTTTCGCGTGTAAACGTGCTCAGCAGTCTGGGCGTAGACCCACTGGCCACCGTTGATGTCATGCAGCACTGCGTTGAATGGAATGACGAGATGCTCTTCCTGACTGGCCAGCGTCGGAATCTCGACGGCAATGCGTTCACCTGCGCGCAAAGTGCTGGCGGCAGGAAGTTGATAATACCAGTCCACGGTATTGGTGAGTGCATTGGCCGTGGGTGGACCAGCGACGGGCCCGGCGCTCTGGCTTTTGGCATCATAACCCAGCGTGCGAATGCTCGCGGGTGCTTTGGCATCGAGGAGATTGATTTCGCCGCTGTAGATCGCTACACGCACCCAGGCGCGCTTGTTGCCGCTCATTTTGCCCACGGGATCGCCGAGGATGTCGCGTTGCGCTTTGGCCGTGGTCATCGTGCCTTCGGCGAGAGAAAGGGCGGTCTTGGCTTCATCGACGGAGCGAACGCTGCCGGCCTCGGCATTGAGTACTTTTTGTGCGCGTTCGACGGCAATCTTCGCGGCATCGATCTGCACCCTGGCTTGAAGAACGCGACCATCTGCAGCGGCTTGCAAATCGGCGAGACGCAGCACTTCATCCAGCGTGCCACCGAGCACGGGTGCGACGCCGCTGCCTTCGCCGCCCAATGGATAAACGACTTCACCTGAGAAGAGGCGCGTGCCGGGCACACGTCGTTTTTCCACGGGTACGACTTTCAACCGCAGACGCTGCTCGGCGTCGGGCTTGAGCGTGATGACGACGAGATCGCCTTCTTTGGTCACGGCGGCGGGTGCAGCACCCCCTGAATCGGCGGCGTGGAGCGAACTCACTGCGAGCAGGAGAGCAATGGGGGCGAATGTTTTCATGGTATGCGTGGGTGAAAATCAAAGGCGGGCCTGCATGGCATCTTCCAGCGCTCCGGCAGCGGTCTGCGCCTCGATGTCGGCGGCCATGCGGGCGAGACTGGCGGTGCTGGCTTCAATCTGACGGCGGGTGAGTTCGAGTGGTGAAAGCTCGCCGGCTTCGACCATGCGTTTGGTGGTGCCCGCAGCAGCCACGGCATCTTGCGACAAGGTGGCGGCGGTCTCCGCTTTTTTGCGTGAGGCTGTATAAGCCGCGAGTGCAATGTTCAGCTCCCCTTGAATCGTGTCCTGCTGCGCGAGAAATCGTGCTTCGGCAGTCTTACGTTTGGCCTCCGCCTGCGCGATGGGGCCGCGATTGCCATTGATGGGAAGTTCCAAGCTCACACCGAGCTGCCAGCGGTTTTGACCTTGGTTGTAATCGAAGCCGGGGCCGAGCCGCACATCGGGGTACTGTTTGGCGTATTCCAAGCGAAGCGCGGACTCTGCGGCTGCATAATCGGCGAGCAGCGCCATTAGATCAGCGCGCTGTGTCAGGGCAAGACGCCGGCTGCTGCTGATGCTTTGCGCAGGCAGACGCGTGAGTGATGAGAAATCGAGTGTGATGTTTTTCAAGGCTGACAACGGCACGCCCACGGCGGCAGCGAGTTTGGCGTCGCCTGTCGCGGCGAGACGTTGTGCATCTTGTAATGCGAGGCGTGTGCGGTTCAGCGCCAGACGTGCTTGCGTCAGTTCAAAGGGCGATACAGCGCCCGCTTCCATCTGCGCGGTGAGTTTCTTGATCGCATCATCGTGGAGGTTTCCCTCTGTCTCCAGCAGGCGGATGTTTTCGCGGGCGCTGTGGAGTTCCAGCATGGCGATGCGGACACGTGAGCGGGCAGCCCAGGCACGGGAGGAGACACGCCATCTGGCGGCTTCTGCGGCAGCCAGCGCCTGCTCTGTGCGGCGTGTGCGTTTGCCAGCGGTTTCGATTTGATAGAACACGTTGCCAGCGAGGAACCACGGTGTGATCGCGTTGCGGTGAAAGCTGGCATACTGCGGGCCGAAGGTGAAGATGGGATTTGGCCGTTGTTTGGCGGTTTTGATGGCGGCCATGACTTCATCCGCTTCTGCGCGGGCGAGGGTGACATCGGGATGGAAATAGGCTGCGGCCAAGGACAGGCGATTGACCTCCCAGGTGCCCTGTGCGGCTTTTTGTTCGGTGAGAAACTGCCGCAGGCCGGGATCATTCAGCGAACGACCGGCGAACGCCGCAGAACTGGCCTCCGCCGAGAGCGGGCGGGCCTGATAGTGTGCGCATGATGCAAGCGCAGCAGCCGCGAGGGGGACGAGGAACGAGGTGAGTTTCATGACGGCAGGTGTCACAAAGCGACTTTGTGAACCGATCACCAATGAAAGAACCGTCATTAATGCCCAGAAGGCAGGCTCAATGTGAGCTGAGTGCGGTCGCCTTCAATGACTTCGAAAACCAGAGTGCCGCGATGGGATTTGGCGATGGATTCAGCGATGCTGAGGCCGAGACCACTGCCCTCGACGGTGCTGCTGTGAGAGGCATCGCCACGCAGGAAGCGCTCGAAAACACGTGAACGCAAATCGGGCGGGAGTGCCGGACCGGTATTGGTGATACGGAAGGTGACGTGAGCTTCGTCTTGATGCAGGGCGAGGGTGATGCTGCCGTATTTGTGATTATGCTTCACGGCATTGTCGCCCAGAATAAGGAGAAGCTGGCGGAGGCGCATGCGATCTCCGTTCACATGTGTGGACTGGCATGCGTCGAGTGTGATGCTGATATTTTGCGCGGCGGAGAGGAGTGTGAGGTCTTCCACGAGATCGCGCACGAGATCGTGCAGAGCCACGGTGCCATGGGGGGTCTCCAACAAGCCGGCGTCGGCTTTGGCAAGGAAGGCGAGCTGACCGACGATGCTGGAGAGGCGCTGCACTTCCTCCAACATGGAAGTGATGCGCTCCCGATGCGCCGTCGGGGTGGTGGTGTCCCCCATCATTTGTTCCAGTGTGCCGTGGAGAATGGTGAGTGGAGTTTTGAGCTCATGTGAGGCGTGCAGAGTGAATTCGCGTGCCTGGGTGAAGGAGGTGCCGAGGCGCTCTTTCATGCCGTTGAAAACAGCGGACATGCGATCGAGCTCGTCGCCGTTGCCGCTGCGTGCCACGGGTTCGGCGAGGTTTGAGGCGGTGGTTTTTTCGAGGGCTTCGGTCAGTTCTTCGATGGGGCGCAGGGCGCGGCGCATGAGGAGGCTGCCGCCGATGATGCCTAGCAGCAGAGCGGGCAGGCCGCCCAGGAGAATGATTTCGACTGTTTCAACGAGAGGGTTGTGCTTCAAGGCTGCCTCGGCACCGCCGCGCAGTGCCGCATCGCGCTGCTCGTTGAATTCGAACCAGCTCCAGAACGCGACGATGACGAGCGACACGCTGAGCGTGGCGGCATAGTAAAACAAGATGCGGCGGCGCAGAGTCATGGCTGAAGGCGTAGCGCGTAGCCGAGGCCGCGCACGGTTTGAATGAGCGTGGGGGTGTGATCACGATCAATCTTTTCCCGCAAGCGCCGCACATAGACGTCCACGAGATTGGTGCCGGGATCAAAATCGTATTCCCACACGCTGACGATGATATCGCGACGGCTGACGACGCGGCCTTCGGCACGCAGCAGGCACTCCAGCAGCAGGCTCTCGCGAGAGGATAATTCGATGCGTTTGCCAGCACGCCGGGTCTCACGGGTGCCGACGTCATAGGTGAGATCTGCGAGCGCGAGCACGGCTGCTTTGTGAACGACATTTCGCCGAAGCAGCGAGCGCAGGCGGGCGAGGAGCTCCGACATGGCAAAGGGCTTTGGCAGATAATCATCCGCGCCCGCATTCAAGCCCTCCACGCGCTGCTCGACCTCGCCACGGGCGGAAAGCATGATGACGGGTGTGGTGCGGCCCTGATGACGGAGCTCACGCACGAGGCTTAGGCCGTTGCGCTTCGGCAGCATGATGTCCACGAGCAGTGCATCGAAGACTTCGCCCAAGGCACGCTGGAGGCCGCTCTCGCCATCAGCCACAAGACTGACCTCAAACTCCTCCTGCCGCAACGCGCTGGTGAGCAGCGCGGCGGTCTTGGGATCATCTTCGACAATCAGGACGTGCATGAGCGCGAAGGAAGAGGTGGAGGGCAGCGGCGGCAAATGATGATGTTGTCATGTAGCCACGAATCCTGCTCCGCCCTGACCGCTTTTCGCTTTGAAGTCTATTGCCCGGCATTGGCGCGGAGCCAGGTGAAGCTGCGCTCGGCTTCGCCTTTTTGGTAGGCGATTTCGGCGTCTTTTTTGGCGGGGCCGTCGGGGGCTTTGAAGGAGGGGATTTGTTTGGTGCGCGGAGTCTCGCTCGAAGTACGGAAAGTACGGAAAGGACACACTTCTCCATGACCACCGGATGTTTTGCCGTGGTTCATGTGTGAAACCTGCTGATTTGGGATAATGGGGGATGAGGACCGCCGTTCTGGGTGCCGCTTTTTTCATTTTTGGGGAATGTGTTTGCCGCTGTCGCTGGCGAAGGGAGGTGCTGCGGGTGCCGGAGGCGAATTTGCCTTGGGAGCATGCGTAGAGGGGCGGCGACTGCCTGACGAGTTGGCGGACATGGTGGGCCGAGCAGGTGTTTCACTTTGAGTAGGCGGAACTGGGTGGGGGCTTTCGGAAAATAGGCCGGATAGGGCTTATGGGACGTATGGGGCTGATGATGGGGCGTGGCTGTGGGACGCTGGGCGGTGGCAGAGTCGCTGAAGAAGCGGGCGAGGGGGCTGCGGATCTGCCACAGGAGAGTGCGGCGGAGGTGGTGAGGGTGGGGAAGAGGAAGTGAGGAGGGTTTGGATGTGCGCGGGCGAGGGGGGATTGCGGGGGCGCTGGCCGACAGACAGGAGTGTCTGTCGTACTTCAATCCATGCAGGACGATGGCAGAAGGAAACTAGCTGCCGATCTATGGCACCTACTTGTTTGCCTTCTCTACGGCCGAAGGGGCGGGCACTAGGAGCACGATTTGCGTCACAAAATAGGGACCAAATACTGGATTGCGAAGATCGATTTGCACATGCATTCCAGCTCGCAGCGACCGAGGCGAAGCATCAGCGTCCCCATGCCAGAATTTCGCTCTGCGGGCATAGACAAAGCGGCGGATTTCCTTCCCATGGCTCTGCTCAAAAGTGACTGAACGCGTTGAGTGATCGATGCTGGTGACAATGCCTGTCATGGTGGTCCCGCGGGACTGAATGTCGGATGCGGTGACAGGGATATGCAGTGCGGTGAGAAGGATGAAAAATGCGAGGCGAAGGCTTTTCATGAGGATGTGTGTTTGTCTCAACGCCAGCAGGGTGGAGCTGAAGATCGCGCCGATGTGCACGGCCTCACGAACGCGCATGGTTTCGCGTAAATGTAAGTTGCCCACGCCTGGTATAAGATCCGGATGCTTCATCTGTCCGGCCTTTGTTTTGCCTCCTTGGGCAAGGTTGATTTGGGCTTCTTCATAGTGAAGCTCCGGGTGTGGGGCGGGGGCCTTTTGAACAAGTGAATTGACGCGGACAGGAGTGGCAGATGCAGAGGGGGGAAGAAGGGCAAAGGAAGGGGTGTTCATGGGACGATGAGGCGGGGAAAAATGGAAGACAGGCGGCAACATGCCTGCTGGGAGGCATGGCCAGAGCGCGATCCACCATCGGCAAATCGCATCACTGGAAGAAAGGGTCAGCGCCCTGTCTTCAACACTGCAGGAGGGTCTTGCCCGCCTTTAGCTGTACTCCCGGAGACCACAGGGGGGCGTGTTCACGGCGAACGATGCGTTCGCGCCTGGTTACGGCAGGCAGCTTTACCAGCACGTAATGCACCGCAGCCGCAGGGATGCTGGTGGCCTTCGAGAGCACATCGCGTTTGGTGGGGCGTCCGAGATTGTCTATCGACTGGAAGGCCAGGACATGGTCGGCCTTCTGAGAAGCCGCCGCTTGTGCAAACAGCATCATCAGCGTGGTCAGGCCGCTGTGTACATGCAGGCGCTGAGACGCAGCATTGCCCTCATGGGAAAGCACCACCCGCACCTGGCCTGCGGGCGAATTACCCACTTTCACTTGATGGCAGCGATCCAATTTCGCTGCAAGAAGGGTGAAGGCAGGGGCAAGTCCATTCGAAGACAGCAACCAGCCAAGCAGTAACACCCCATTCACCACCCGCGTTAACGGAGATGAGGTGTGTTCATTTCGTCGGGCGGTCATTGGAGGATTTAGATTAAAGCAGTCAACGAGAGGCGCCAGCATAAACAGTGTGCCGCGTTTGTGCGAGACTCACCGCACCCAATAAGGATCTGTGAAACGGCTGCATGGGGCATGGTTTCATGCAGGTCTCAAATTCCATCCCAAGTGGAATTTTTGATATGATGACCACCCTGGCTTGGTTGAGAGGAACGAAAATTCGGAATGTGGAGACGGCCAATCGATGAGCCATGATCGTACCCTCTATGATGCCGGTCGCTTCATGCCACGTGAAGGGGCGGTTTGATTTTCTTCTCCACGGGGAAGACGGACAAAGTGGATCTTCGATATGAAAACAAAAGCGAGCCTCTACCGAATGGTGACCCCGAAGCATTTGTGTCCGTGGGGATTGAAGGCGTTTGATCTGCTGAAACGGCACGGGTTTGAAATTGAGGATCATCACCTGCAGACCGAGGAGGCGAATGAGCGGTATAAAAAGGAGCAAGGGGTGGATGAGACTCCGCAGGTCTATATCGATGGTGAGCACGTGGGGGGTTACGATGCTTTGCGGGAGCGGCTGGGACTGGGGCCGGACCCGAAGGAGGGGAAGACGTATCAGCCGGTGATTGCGGTATTTGCGATCACTTTTTTGATGGCGGTGGTGGAGTGCTGGGCGGTTCGTGGCGCGATGGTGCCGATCCGCATTGCGGAGCTGTTTGTGGCCTTCAGCATGTGTGTGCTGGGGATCCTGAAGCTGCGGGATCTGCAGTCTTTTGCCACGGGCTTTGTCCAGTATGACCTGGTGGCCCAGCGGTATGTGCCGTACGCGTATATGTATGCGTTCATTGAGACAGTCGCCGGGGCGTTCATGATTGGTGGGGTGCTGACCTGGCTGGTGGCTCCGACGGCGCTGGTGGTGAGCACGATTGGAGCGGTGTCTGTGTTCAAGGCGGTTTACATTGAGAAGCGGGACCTGAGCTGCGCGTGTGTGGGGGGCGGTAGCAAGGTTCCTTTGGGGTTCATCTCTCTGACCGAAAACTTGATGATGATGGCGATGGCTGTTTGGATGATGGTCAGGTAGGGGCAAGGGAGATTGTCATGAAGTTGTACGCTGGGGTTCCTCGTCGAAAAGGGCCCTGCTTTGCGTGGGCTTGAAGACTTGCGGCTGAACTGTTACTGCATGACAAGGCCGGGGCTTCGTGGCATAACGATGCATGAGTTCGACCCGTCTGCGCCTTACCCTCTTGCTTGCCAGCCTGCTCACCGTAGCTGCTCTGCCCTCCTGCACTGAGGGCAATCTCGGTCGTCTTCGCAACGTGCGCGCGGGGGCAATCGGCATCGGGCCGACGGGTGATCTGCCGGGTGATCGTGCGCTGCCGCATTTCAAACCGGAGTCCGCCGAGGAACTGCGGGTGAACTTGGCGATACGCCGCGGCGTGGAGCGCGCCTTGGACGACAGCCGTGCTTTCAGCTATACGCCCTTTACGCAGATGAAGCAGGTGCCCCCCCACCTGAACATTGCCAACCAGCGCAGCGAGGTCAAAAAATTCGCCGCTGTCAATCATCTCAGCGCCGTCATCCGTGTGTGGGTTACTGCCGACTTGAAGCAGCAGGGTGTCACCGTTGGCTTCGTGACCCATGCACGCAGCGGCAAGACCATTGCCACGGGCCTCGCGAGAGCGCCGGGACCCGTTCCGCCGATGGAAAACCCCACCGCGCGCGCCTCGATGCGCACCTGGGAAAAGACCGCCTACGAGGCCACTAAAAATGCGCTTGCGAAAGTGCGTGGGTGAAAGGCATGTCCAGAATGGTACTCTTTGAACATGGGTCAGCGCGGAATGGCGCGCCATGCAGGCTAAGTGTCACCGGCGCGCGGACCTCGTGGCCTTGGCGAAGAAGTAATACCTTGATGCGTTGAAAGCGGGTCTGTTTTCTCGTGCTGAGAAACTTCTGGGGGTGAGCGTCAGGTGATGGCGGAGCCAAGGTGTGGCGGGGCTGGTCGAGGCCAAGAGAAACAGACCTGGTTTCAATGGATCGTGGAATGACCTCCTCATACCCGCCTTGTCGGAAATGAGTTTTGCGAATCGCTATAGCAGAGCTGATTGACGTGAGAACATGGCGCCGCGCGACGTACTGATGCGACTCATGAAACCAGCCATCCTCCTTGCTCTCTTTGTCAGCACTTCGCTGATCGCTCAAACTGCCGCGCCCAAAGCGCCCACTGCCGCACCTGCAACCAAGGTCAAACCCAAGGGCCCGACGGTTCCAGCGGATGCACAGTGGAATGATGTGACGGCCTGGGGCGTGG
Organism: Prosthecobacter sp.; assembly: GCF_029946185.1. Classification (GTDB taxonomy): domain Bacteria; phylum Verrucomicrobiota; class Verrucomicrobiia; order Verrucomicrobiales; family Verrucomicrobiaceae; genus Prosthecobacter. Next base: position 2,224 of record NZ_JAQSEA010000059.1, on the reverse strand, counting down.
AAGGACGTGGCTGGGGAGATCAGGAGCGGAAGCGCTGGTATGACCGTCTCCCGGCGAAGGCGGAAAAAACCGTGACGCCTGCGGTGTGGGGTCTCAGCCGCGACAGCGCGGGCATGATGGTGCGCTTCAAGACGGACGCGAAGGCGATCTACTGCCGCTACGATCTTTCCAAAGCGAATCTGGCGATGCCGGCCATGCCGGCCACGGGAGTGAGCGGGCTGGATCTCTATGCGCGTGATGCTAAGGGCCAATGGAAATGGGTCACCTGCACGAAGCCTGCCAGCCAGCACGTCGAAGCTGTGATGATCAGCGATCTCACGCCCGGTGAGCATGAATTTGCCGCCTATCTGCCTCTTTATAACGGCATTGATAAACTCGAAATCGGCGTGCCGGCGGGCGCTAAATTCGAAGGGCTGGTCCCACGTAAAAAGCCCATTGTTTTTTATGGCACGTCCATCACGCATGGGGCGAATGCTTCGCGCCCCGGCATGGTGCACACCGCCATCCTGGGCCGTCATCTGGACCACCCGGTCATCAACATTGGATTCTCCGGCAATGGCAAGATGGACGCGGCGGTGGGCGACCTCATCAATGAACTCGATGCAGCCGTCATCGTGATCGACTGCCTGCCCAACATGGGGCCTGCTGAGGTCACGGCCAAATGCGTGCCGCTGGTGAAGCAACTGCGCTCCAAGCATACGACCACGCCGATTATTCTGGTGGAAGACCGCCGCTTTACGAACTCCTGGATCACCCCTGCGAAGGCCAAGTTCCACGACGACAATCACGCGGCGCTGAAAGGCGCGTACGAGCAGCTCAAGGCTGACAAAGTCGGGAACCTTCACTACATCGGCGGAGATGCGCTCTACGGCACCGACGCTGAAGGCTCTAATGATGCCTCCCACGGCACCGACCTTGGATTCCTGCGTCAGGCGGAGATTTTTGAGCCTGTGCTGCGTGCGGCGCTGAAGTAGTCCGCCTCACTCTGACCCCGGCGGTTGCAGCAGTCGCCGGGGGAGGTCACGCATGCCTTGGAGCACGCGAAAAACGACCAGCACATCGTTCTCTACGCGGTAAAAGATCAGATGTTTTTGAAACGAACCTTGGAGGTGAAAGGAGCATAGCTTGGCGAGTCGGCGATCTCGGAAACGGCGAATGCGGCCCAAATCGGGTTGCAGACAAAGCTGCTCTTTCGTTTCGTGAAACGCGGTCAGATGGCGCTCCGCCAAATTTTCATCAGCAACGTCCGCATACCATTCAAATTGCAGATCAAGATCCAACAAAGCGTCTGCGCCAATGTCAGCTGTCAGCATGGCTGCAACGCCACTTGATTTGCCTCAGCATGTTTTTTGTCCAGCCAACGCTGACGAATGCCTTCATAAAGCGCCTCATTGATGGGCTGGCGCGGACTGTCCAACGCCTTGAGCATGGCGGCTTCAAGCTCGGGTGGCTCATAGCCCTGCTCTTGTAAAACCTCATCATGGCGACGTTCCATCCAGTCGAGTAATTCGCAAAAGCTGGATGCTGGCAAAGCACGGATCGAGTCTTCGATTTGGGCGACAGTCGTCATGACGAAAAGCTATTCATCCCCAGCCACAGCGCAAGTCTCGTGATAGGGCAACTGGCGCTGAAACAATTTCAGTACGGCTTGTCTTGCCAGCCACTTAAACCGCTCCAGTAGCTGGGCAAACCGCAGCAAACCAAAATCGCATTTTTTCACCGCACCTCTCCGCGTCCTGCAACGCTCGCGCGACCATGGCATGGTCAACCCGGATCTCAGGGAGATGATCCGACGAAAGACCAAACTCCGGCTCCAGCGCCTTCATTTCATCGCTGAAGCCAAGTCTACACTCCTCGCTGGCATAGATCGCATGATCAGCCATACTGTCAGCGCGCTGAAAATAATCTCGCAGCTCAATTGGATCAGTCGTTTCATGGCTATGTATAGCGATTCGCAAAACTCATTTCCGGAATGGCGAGTCTGAGGATGTTCGGTTTGCAGCGGAGCACCTGAACTCAAGGCTGTTAGATTGTGGAACGGAGTGTAACGGCGGGGGCCATTCGGGAATGGCCGGAGATTTGCACCGCAGAGGCTGGAACGCCGCAGAGATTTTCCTGAATCGGTTCAGAGCCAATCTGCGATTTAGTTCTTCGGGAGGTGCAGAGGTGGCAGAGATTCAATCGCGTGTTTCCTCAGGCGCTTTCCGGAAATCAGTTCTGGAAA